>CACWTM010000010.1 GCA_902763855.1 uncultured Ruminococcus sp.
ATATGCACCATTAGCTCAGTTGGTAGAGCACCTGACTCTTAATCAGGGTGTCCCGGGTTCGAGCCCCTGATGGTGCACCACTGATACAAGGGCTAGTGTTAGTCCTTGTATCAACCACATGGCTCGTTGGTCAAGCGGTTAAGACTCCGGCCTCTCACGCCGGCAACGCGGGTTCGATTCCCGCACGAGTCACCATTCAGCGCAGACCGCGACCATATATCAACGTTTGCGCTGACCTTTATAATCCTCCATAGCTCAGTCGGTAGAGCACTCGGCTGTTAACCGAGTTGTCGTTGGTTCGAGTCCAACTGGGGGAGCCAAAAAAGAATCTCATTATCAACAGTTGGTGTTGATGACGCAGGGGGTCCACCCGTTCCCATCCCGAACACGGAAGTTAAGCCCTGTAGTGCCGAAGATAGTGCTCTGGCGACGGAGTGTGAAAATAGGAAGATGCCAACATCCGGTAATGAGGTTCTTTTATTTTCTGTTAATCCCGGTCGAAGGTAAGGTCCAACGGGGAGGGCCAAAAAGAATCTCATTATCAACAGTTGGTGTTGATGACGCAGGGGGTCCACCCCGCGTCCTCGTGGACTCCGCTCATTGAGAGCAGATCTTGTGATCCGCTCTCGTATCGCTTCGTCACTTGTCCTTTCTCCAAAAAGCGGGGCTTTTCGGAGACCACTATTCCCGAACATGGAATTTAAGCCCTGTAGTGCCGAAGATAGTGCCCCGGCGACGGAGTGTGAAAATTGGAGATACGCGTATCACGATGCCAACATCTGATAGTGAGTATTTTTATATTTAACGTAAACTAATATATACAAATAAAAGTTACAGCCCACTTCTATGTGGGCTGTGAGTTTATAGTGCTCTATTGGAATTTAATGAATATCAAAGTTGGTTTAGTGTGATGTTAAAACTCAAAAGATTTGCAATATATGATAAATTGTATAAGTCTCTGAAAACCGTCACTGTTATTATGAATATTTGCATGGCTGTGAAGCTACAGAGAATGTGACGCTCGGCAAGACTGTAGCCTATTTCGGATTGGACGGTTTCATTGCTTTTTCTCACCGGCTGTTTCGAGTTTTGTGTCCCAAGTATGACGCTCATTTTCTATGCATTAAACGAAACGAGAACGCAGTCGGTCGTATTGTATGATATGTTCCTTACAATTCTAAAGTATGCGTTTTCGAATTGTTATCAATAATGATCGAGCTGATCCCAGTAAGATTAGCGTATGTTAGTTTATACATTTAACTTTTTACAAATCCATGATACTCTAATAATTTAGCGGATTTCTGATAGACATTTTATTGATTATTTGCTATAATATATCAAATACGTGCATAATTATTCCTGCCTAATCCGGGGTGATATGGATGAAGATAATTAAAAAATCGGTTAGCCTGCTGTTGGCGATCGTCATGATCCTCAGCATGTTTACCATTATTCCGTTTGAGTTCAGTGCCGCGAGAGCAATCACGATTACTAAGCACCACTGGGACAGTGCGGCTGGCAAGGTCGTCAACGATCCCGAGGTCATTACGCAGTATACCGAGCTCTCTAAGCGGTCGTCTAATGATCTGACGAGCGGCTACTATGTCGTCACGTCCGATACGAAAGTTTCGGGGCGTCTGAACGTCGCGGACGGTCAGACGGTCGGACTGTACCTCGGCGACGGCGCTACCCTGACCTGCGATCAGGGTATCCGCGTCGAGAAGGAAGGTACGCTCGATATTTATGCCGCGTCAAAGACAAGCGGTAAGCTCTCTATCTATCTGAATCATAATTCCGGCGATACCTACAAGCCGTGTGCCGCGATCGGCTCGAACGACGGCGAGGACGCGGGTGAGATCACGATCCACGGCGGCACCCTCGACCTGAGGGGCGATTATAACAGCACTGCCGCGATCATCGGCGGCGGTCATAAGGGCGCTCCGAAGCGCATCACCGTCTGGGACGGCAATATCTCGTGTATGAAGCAGGTATACTGCAACGGCGCGGGTATCGGCGGCGGCCTTGAAGGCACGATGTCGTGGGGCGGCGGTGAAGGTATCCGTATCTACGGAGGTACCATCAGGACCGACACCACCGGCGGCGCGGGCATCGGTAGCGGTGTGAGAAACGAGTATTTCAACTCATCCCTGAGTATCTACGGCGGCGATATCCGGACAGTGGCGGTATGCGGCGCGGGCATCGGCGGCGGCGCTCAATCCTACAGTCCGCAGATCAACATCTACGGCGGCAATGTCACTGCCGCTTCCACCGGAAACGATCTGGACGATTCCGGCGCCGGTATTGGCAGCGGTGAAGATGCATGGGTTACCCGCCCGATCACGATCACCGGCGGTACGATCATCGCCATTGGTGAATACGGCGCGGGCATCGGCGCAGGCGCGAGAAGAAACGCGAATACGATCAATATCTCGGGTACGGCGTCGGTTGTCGCCACCTCTACCGCGGGCGGCGCGGGTATCGGCGGCGGCAGAGAGGGCAACGCCGGAACCATCAATATCAAAGGTAAGGACGTCCATGTTACCGCGATCTCCAAATCCTATAATTCCGGCGACCGCTTCGACGAGGATATCCAGGCTCAGATTGGCAGAACCAGCTGGTATTCGGACGGAGAGAAATACTACGCTACGGGGCTGCAGCTGATCAGCTGGTTTGCACAGCTGTTCGGCAAGACGGTTTCCGGCGCGGGTATCGGTGGCGGCTACCAAGGCTCCGGCGGTACGATCAATATTACGGAGAAAGCTAATGTAAATGCTTCAAGCGGTAAATATGCCGCGGCGATCGGCGGTGCTGACGAGCACAGCTTCGATACGATCAATATTTCCGACAGTACGGTCATCGCGAATGCCGGCGACTACGGCGCGGGCATCGGCAGCGGCGACGAGTCCGAGACCGGCGGCATTATCAACATCACGAACGGCGCTGACGTTACCGCGACAGGCGGCACCGACGCGGCGGGTATCGGTACGGGTAACGAGACCGACGCCTCCTGCACTATCAATATCTCTGATTCTACTGTAACAGCTCACGGCGGGCGCTACGGCGCGGGTATCGGCGGCGGTGACGACGTCAGCGGCGGAGATATCACCATCGAGCGTTCGAATATCACAGCTGACAGCGCGACTGACGGCGCGGGTATCGGCGGCGGTGAGAGCGGCCACGGCGGCAACATCACCATCATTGATTCCACCGTCAAGGCGACCGGCGGCGGTTATGCCGCGGGTATCGGCGGAGGCGACGACGGCGACGGCGGCAATATCAAGCTCCAAGGCTCTACCGTGAGCGCGTGGGGCGGTGTAGACGGCGCGGGCATCGGCGGCGGTGAGGACGGCAACGGCGGTCATATCGAGATCGTCGATTCCGAGGTACACGCCTACGGCAGTGAGTACGGCTCCGGCATCGGCGGAGGTGAGGACGAGGGCGTCAGCTACGTCGGGATCTCCGGGCAAAGTACGGTAGAAGCGGTCGCGGGCGGCGACGGAAACGCTGTCGCGATCGGTAACGGCGATTACAACAGCTTCCTGTACTCCCGCCCCTCCTGCGGGACTCTCGCGCTGTCCGATAATCTTCTTGCCAAAGCGGGTTCCAAAGCGAGCAGCACGGCGGATCATTACAGTCAGAGCCGTTACAACGCGGTTCGCAACAATAAATATGCGTTGGTCTACGCCTGCGATCACACGAACGCCGAGTGGATCCCTCTTGACGTCATGACGCATCAGCTGTATTGCAGCGTTTGTGGCTGTACCTTCCCCGAATCGGCGGAGGAGCACGAATGGAACGTAGATCACGTGTGCGTGAAATGCGGTCAAAACGCGGTGATGAAGCGGATGACTCTGATTGAGAGGAACGTTTACAACGATGACGTCTCTACCACGATCGAAGCGCCTGTTAATACGAAGGTCGTCCTTCCCGATTGCGAGCGCGTCCCCGTCGGCTACGAGTTTGTATGCTGGCTGGAAGAGGGAGAGGATTATCGGAATGCGCGCTTCCCGTATGATGTGGTGGAGCTTGCCGACGACAAGACCTACCGCGCGCTGTATCTCCCGGTCGTGACGACAGAATATGTTGACGAAGCGGGTGAGAGGAAGAGCGTTTTGGCAAAGAGGCTCGACAGCGATCATTTGATCCTCGGCGATGGCTGGTATGTGGTGAGTCAGTCCTTTGATGCGAACAGCACGATCGCGGTCATCGGTGACGCCCACCTGATCCTTGCCGACGGAGCGACGTTGAATCCTATTCCGTACGGCGGATTCCCGATCAATTACAGTATGAATAAAAACTCTTCCCTGACGATCTACGGACAGTACGCACAGAGCGGCACGCTGGATCTCAGCTCCTGTAACGAATCACCTCAGCTGATACATTTCGTACAGTACGGCGCGATCGTGAAGGGCGGAGCAGCGGATTTTGTCACGAATGAATCCATCAAGATCGTGCGGGGTACCTTTGATGTAAAGGGCGCTACCGCCTACGGCGTTGCGAATCTCCTCGGCGGGACGATCAAGATAGATGACTTCTCCGCGGTCAAGAGCGTCGAGCTCGGCTGCAACACCTCCGACAGCTCGATCACCTTGAATCGAATCAATTATAAGAAGGATCAGTACAGCATTGATATTTCCGACGGTCAGACGCTGACGGACGGAACAAATCTTTACACCGGTACGCTGACAGATGAAAAGGTACAGACGGCTGAGGGCAAGAAGCTCGAGCTGTACGACTCGACCCATTATGACCTTAAGGAATGGCTCTGGTCAGACGATCATACGCAGGCGACCGCTGTGTTCAAGCATCAGGAAAACGGCGATATCATCAAGGTCAGCGCAAAGGTCAGATATGAGGATATCGCTAAGAACAGGGTCGCTACCGCTCAGTGTGTTTTCGCCGGTAAGGAATACTCTGTGACCGAGACGTTCCGCCTGATCTTTGATATCAATATCGCGGATTGCGAGCACGGAACGGTCACCTCCTCCGCGGCATCGGCTAAGAGAGGCGAGCATATCGGGCTGACGACCGCTCCCGACGAGGGCTGCAAGCTGACGGCGCTGTACTATACCGATCAGAACGGCGCTAAGACCGTCATTGATGATGATTCCTTTGAAATGCCGGAGAGCGATATCACCGTGACAGCAGTGTTCAGCACTCTGCATGAGATAGAATACATCGACGAGGCTGGCAACGTGCAGATGGCTCAGGCAGCTGAGCTGACTAATGGTATCCCCGAACTGACCTCGGGCTGGTACTACGTTGAAAAGAAAGAGAGCAACGGACACAATATCGGTCAGCTCAGTATCACGAACAGTATCGACCTCAACGGCGACGTCAAGCTGATCCTTCGTGACGGCGCGATCATGAACATGAATCCTTATGTGCTGGGAAACAGCGACCTGAAGACTGCCGGAGCGCTGAAGGTCTACCGCGCTCCCGGTGAGACCGAGGGCATTATCAGGGGCTTGGGCATTTACGCCGGAAGCGTTGATATCGTTGGAGGAAAGATCGAGACGAACGTGTATGCGCGCTCTCTTGATGTGCTCGGCGGAACGTTGAAGACATCGTATATCTCTGTTGAGGATGAAGCGAATATCTCCGGCGGTACCGTCAATTCTTCCCAAGACTACGGCGTGGTATTCAACTGTTTGGGAGATATCCATGTCACCGGCGGCAGTATGACGGTCAAGAGCAGGTACGGCTCCCCGATCAATTGCAGCGGTGAGCTGGCGATCTCCGGCGGCGACACAGTATTGACCGGAACGATGGAGAACGAGAATACTGTCGTGACCGTCTCCGGCGGAAGCCTGACCTATAACGGCAGGCTCTACGGTAAGAATATTTCCATCGTCGGCGGCAGTACAACTGTAGACGGAACGCTCAGTTCTCCGAACGACGTCATCCTGGGCTGGACCGATCCGACCGACAGTATCACCGTTACATCGTATGAAGGAAACGGAAAGATCATTTTCATCCGGGATATGACGGATGGGACTTACTCTTACAGCGGTACTTACGAAAGCAACGACAAAGAACGCTTCAACGAAAAAACGCTTACTCCCGATAAAGCCGGCACCGCGTGGGCGTTCCTGCAATCCCGTATCAATTACGCGACAGACGGCACGACGATCCGGCTGACGGAGAACGTCGAGGCGACGGATACCGATACGGCGCTCGTGATCCCCGAGGGCAAGAGCGTCACCCTCGACCTGAACGGCTTCACGCTCGACCGCTGTATGGATGAGGCGACCGCCGACGGAAACGTCATCACCAATAACGGTACCCTGACGATCAGGGATTCGAGCATAGATGATTCCGGCGTCATCACAGGTGGATATCATTCGACAGCCGGCGGCGGTATCGTCAACAACGGTACACTGAATATCGAGGGCGGCGCGATCACCGGCAACCGCGCTTATGAGGGCGGCGGTATCGCGAACCCTTCCGGATCCGCGCTGAACCTCTACGGCGGCTCAGTTTCCTCCAACACCGCCTATCAATTCGGCGGCGCGGGTGTTCTGAACAGCGGCGAGATGACGATGGGCGGCGGCACGATCTCGGATAATACGGTCGAGGACGTTAGCTACAACGGCGGCGGTATCTGGACGAACGGCACCCTAACCCTCAGCGACGGTACGATCACCGGCAACATGGCGGGCACAGGCGGCAACGGCGGCGGTATCTACTACACCGGCGGTACGCTGAATCTCTACGGATCGCCCGTCGTCAGCAACAACACGGCTTTCGGTTTCGACAGCGATCTTTACATCAAGGGCGGTCGCGTTGTTACCATCACGGATCGGCTCGAGTCCGACGCGCATATCGGCTTGCGCAAGGATGCGCTCGATTCCTCCGCGCTTACCTCGGGACTGTCCGGTAAGGGCGACGTGAAGTCCTTCTTCTGCGATCACGAGGGCTATGGCGTCAGAAGAAATTCCGACGGCGAAGCGGTGTTCAAGCCGGCGCACCGTATTGAAATAGATACGATCGAGCACGGTACGGTCACCCCGTCTGATGATACAGCGTGCGAGGGCGATGAGGTTACCTTGACCGTCATGCCCGACGAGAACTATACGATCAAAACAGTGACGGTCGACGGCGAAAATCTAGCGCCTGTTAACGATATATACAGCTTCATTATGCCCGACTCGGACGTGACTGTCGGCGCTGCGTTCAGCTATGTCGAGTACGTCGAGCGGGTCGAGCCGTATGTGGACGGCACAGGCAGCTATGTTTTCGGTACCGTAGAGCATTATGCTATCGACGGCAGAAACTACGCCGTGAACGAGGACGGCTCTATCGGTAGTGAACTGAGCTCCATCACGTTTTCTTACTTTGAAGTGACGATCAAGCAATCCCCGACTAATCCATTCAGTCAAGATTACGGTATCGTAAGATACACCGGACCGGTTGAAAACCTCGGCGAGCTCGTGATCCCCGCGAGCTATGAGAGTCATAGAATCAGCTTCATCGGCGGCGACAGTCAAAGCAAGAACATTTTTAATGATCAAACGACGCCTCCGTTCACCTTGGTGTTCAAGGGCTATCCCGATACGATCGGCAATAATGCCTTTAGCAGCGCGAACGTGACGAAGGTGATCGGCGGTACAACCTACCTGAACAAGATCGGCAGCAATGCCTTTGTATCCTCTCAGGAGGGCAGCCCGCTGGATATCACCTTTGACCGCAGCGGCACGATCACTGTCGGCAATAACATCTTCGGCAATCGCAGCGTCACCATGCACCTGAAGCACAGCACGCAGTTCAGCAGTACTGATTTCGGTGCGCGGAGCATTACCTATGACTTCACCGACGCGCATACCTACGGCGATCCCGTTTGGAATTGGTCGAAGGATGATACCTTCGCTACCGCGACATTTACCTGTACCGATGAAAGGTGCAAGCATGAAGAAACCGTAGAAGCGACGGTCACCAGAGGCGCAGCAGACGGCAAACATGTTTTGCTCGCAACCGTTGATTTCGGCGGCAGGATCTATACCGATTCAAAACCGTTCGACTACTTCGCTTATCACAGCTTATCGCTTAACGGCGATATCGGCGTGAACTTTTATCTGAATCTTGCCGACGAAGAACTCGCCGAGGGCGTTCGTGTTGATTTTGTTTGGAACGGAAAGAGTGAGTCTGTCACATTTGACAGTGAGAGCGAAAAGGACACAAAAACCGGCTGCTATAAGGCAACCTGCAATGTCTGTGCCGCTGAAATGAACGACGAGATCGCGGCGAGCATCACCATCGGCGGCGCTTCTGAGCCGATCGCTGCCGAGACCTACAAGGTGAGGGATTATGCCGACGTCATCTTAGCGAATCAGGACAACAAGTTCTCCGACGAGCTTATCGTGCTGGTCAAGACCATGCTCAACTACGGTGCAAGCGCTCAGGAACAGTTTACCCATAACACAGACGCTCCGGCTAACCACGATGTGGATCATGACCTGATTCCTTTGAGTGACAGCGAGATCGCTTCCATCTTATCGGATGTTCCGGAAAAGGATACCATAAACGCGATGCTTGAGGGCAAGGGGATCGAGTATTACGGCTACAGCCTGCTCTTAAAGACCAAAACTACCCTGCGCTTCTATTTCAAGAAGAACGGCGCGGATACATCCGCTCTCTCTATGCTCGACAGCAAGGGAAAAAACGCCGGAGCGGTCAAGGATTACGACGATGATTATTGCTATATCGAGGTCACGGATATCCCCGCGTCGAAGCTGGGCGAAAAATATGAGCTGAAATACGGTGATGTTTCCCTCGGCAGCTTCTCGGCATTCTCTTATGTCAAGGACGTTTTGCGGAATGACGGCGGCGCTCAGCCCATCACCGACACCGTGACGGCGCTGTATCGCTATAACGAAGCGGCGATCGCATATTTTAACAGCGTCGCGTAAGGAGATCAGTCATGAAGAAAGAACGATATGAGCGCACCGAGTTGGAGATCTTTAAATTCCAAACAGTGGACGTTGTTTTGACCTCGGGAGGATTCCCTGAGGAAGAAGATGACGAATTACCGATCAGAGGGAATCGCGAGAGCCTTTAGCAAAATGATTAAAGCTGAATAAGATACAAAAGCTGCTCTTTTCTCAGGGCAGCTTTTTGTGCCCTTACCCAAGAAAGAATGACGGTAAAAGGAACGCGCCCTGAATTGATCTGATTCATAATGAACTACGCAATGCTTTGTGTTATGATTTCAATTAGGTCATCTTAAATTCTTTTAGCATACGTCGCTGAAACGCTGTGATTGAAGGGTTCCGATGTGATTCATAAACCATCTAAATTCTTTTCTGAAACAAGCATCTACGTTTACTGTTCTTCCTGTGGGAAAAAATAGGTTGTTGCCGCTTCACTTGACGGGAAAGTGTCCGCTTGATGTAAAAGATGTCTTGGCTGCAAAAGACGAAGAACAAGGCCTTTTTATCGCGAGAGCTTCAACCGTGACAATCCCTAAAAAGGAGAAAGATTGTCCGTGAAACAATGAAACGGCGGACAATTCGGCTTTTTTTGCTATGTTCCATTATGGAACATCCGAATTCACAAAAAATCTTGTAATTTGTTAGTGCTTTATATATAATATATAATAGATTTTTATGTAGATTATAGGTGAATCTTATCATAATCAACCATGGAGTATGACAAATAATGAGTCTGTTATTTTCAGAAACCCTGAGAAAACTGCGAATTGAAAAAGGACTCTCGCAACAGGAACTGGCTGATAGAGTGTATGTTAACCGTTCCACAGTCGTGCGCTGGGAATCGGGCAGCCGTTTGCCGGACGCTTCGATGATATCCCGAATCTCCGATGTTATAGGGGTAGACGTCAGTATCCTGCTTTCCGCGACCGCCCAGAGCGACGATTGCCCTAACGTCATCATGGTGGATGACAGAAAGCTGATCCTTACAGGCGGCTTACCGATCCTCGAAGAGGTCATGCCTAACGCGTCGGTCATGGGATTTACCGATGCGGCCGAAGCCGAACAGTACGCAAGGTCGAACAGGATAGCGCTTGCTTTTTTGGATATCGAGCTGAGAAACACAAGCGGACTTGATCTGTGCCGCAGACTGCTCAATATCAATCCCCGCACCAACGTTGTTTATCTGACCGCTTACAGTGAGTATGCGCTTGACGCTTGGAGCACGGGTGCAAGCGGTTTTATGCTCAAGCCGATTACACCGGAAGGCGTCAGGGAACAGCTTAATAATCTGAGATACCCGTTTTGGACGGGAGGCGAGGGCGCATGATTAGCTGGAGCGATATCGGCAGTTATTCTGCGGCAGGCGCTTTTCTGCTGCTGATGATTGTCGGAATTGTGTTCTCCGCTTTGATGCCTGCGCTTGACCGATGGAGCAGGCGCTACTTCATCACTTTGTTTTCGCTGCTTTTGCTGTATGTTGTCGTGGCTTTTGCCGATATGATTATCTACACAAATCCCGAAATGGCGGCTGCGGAAAGGGTAGTCATTGTTTTAGAGTATCTGTTTTTCTCTGCGCTGACGCCGATGCCGATGGTGTTTCTACTGCATTGTTGCGGCGAGAGCATCAGGAAAAACCCGTTGTTCGGCGCTGTCGCGGCATTGTGGGTTGTGTTCTGTCTCATGTTGATAATCGGTCAGTTTACGGACGTCTTTTACTACGCTGAGCCGGGTAATCTGTACTTCCGCGGAAAGTGGTATCCTTTGCTGCTGGTTCCGCTCGTTGCGACCATGATTCTCAACATCACGGGTTTGGTCAGAAGATATAAAAAGCTTTCAAAACGCTATTATATTGCTCTTCTTGTTTATATGCTGCCCATGACAATCGCGATCATCATCTATATGTTCGCTTCTGCCGATATGCTGGTGGTATTCGGAATATCTCTCTGTGCGCTGACGATGTTCGGCATCATCTTTTCGGAAAACGTGGAGCAATATATGAGGCAGCAGCGCGAGCTCGCCAATCAGCGCGCCAGCGTCATGGTGCTGCAGATGCGGCCGCATTTTATCTACAATACGATGATGGGGATTTACTATCTTTGCGATCAGGATCCCGGAAAAGCAAAGCAGGTCACGCTTGATTTTACCACCTATCTGCGCAAGAACTTTACCGCGATCGTAAGCGAGGATACCATCCCGTTTCATAACGAGCTGGAGCATACCCGCGCTTATCTGGCCGTTGAGCAGGCGCAGTTCGAGGATGTTCTTTTTGTCAGCTTCGATACGCCGCACACCATGTTCCGTGTGCCGCCGCTGACGCTGCAGCCCATCGTTGAGAATGCTGTCAAGCACGGCATGAGCTCGAGCAGCGACCCGATTCATATCTCTGTTGTGACCCGGCAGACCGAGTCCGGGAGCGAGATCATCGTGGAGGATGACGGTCCGGGCTTTGATCCGGTTGACGATAACGAGCCGCATATCGCGCTGAATAACATCCGCCAGAGGCTGTCGCTGATGTGCGGGGGAACGTTGACGATCGATCCGCGTGAAGGCGGAGGAACGTCGGTGAAAGTGACGATACCGTCGCAGAGTCGTTGAGTACGGTGTTAATCGGCAACAATGCCGTTATTATAAGCACAAAAAACCATAAAAAGAGGGGATGTCATGTTCAAATTACTCTTCAAAAACATGAAGGCCAAAAACTGGGTCTCGGTTATCGCAATCTTTTTGCTGACGCTGGGCGAAGTTTTCTTCATGATGCAAATCGTAAGCTACATCAGCTTACTCACCGGAGCTGTTCAGAACAGCCGTGAGAACGGTGTAGCCGAAATCTGGTGGTATGGTCTGTACATGGTCATATGCGCTATCATGATGGCGGCGATCGAGGTTATTATCCGATTCGTAGCCAGCGCGACCGCGTCCAGTTGTGTTACCGGTATCAGACAGAAAATGTATGAGAGAGTCAACGAGTTTGCTATCTCGGACTTTGCTTCTTTCTCTACCGAGTCTTTGATTACCAGAACTACCAACGACATGCAGAATGTCCACCTTGCGTGGCTCACATTCTTAAAGACCGCTTTCCTGGCGCCTGTCGTCATGGTATGGTCTGTCATTCTGCTGCTGCAGTATGCTAACACTTCTCTGACAATTGTCACCGCTGTATGGCTGGTTCTCCTTGTCCTTGTCGTCGTCATCCTGCTGATGATGCTGACGCCGAAGTACAAGATTATCCAGAAGCTGACCGACGCGCTGAACGTCGCTTCCAGAGAGAACCTGACCGGCGTCAGAGTTGTCAGAGCGTTCAACGCGGAGACCTATCAGGAAAACAAGTTTGAAAAGGTCAACGCCGCTTTCACCAAGGTACAGGTCTTTGCCGGCCGCGTACTGTCCTTCTTTACCCCGTTCGTCATGATGGTCATGACAGGTCTGTCCCTGTCCATCCTGTGGGCGAGCGCATATGTCCTCAACGGCATGAAGATGGAAGACGCCGCGCAGTCCTTCAGCGCGACCAACGCATTTGTAATGCTCGCGAGCCAGATCATCATGTCCTTCGTTCTGATGGTCACGCTGATCGTTATCTGGCCGAGAGCTTCTGTCAGCGCAAAGCGTATCCACGAGGTCATCACACACGAGGTTTCCGTACTGGATACCGACAATCCCGTTGCTTTCAAAGAAAAGGGTACCATCGAGTTCAAGAACGTCGGCTTTGCTTATCCGGGTTCTGACAAAGAGGCTGTTTCCGATATCAACTTCAAGGTCAAGAAGGGCGAGACCATCGCCTTCATCGGCGCTACCGGCAGCGGTAAAACCACAATTATCAATATGATCCCGCGTATGGCTGACTGTACACGAGGCGAAGTACTCGTCGACGGCGTCAACGTCAAAAACGTTCTTCAGAAGGATCTGAGAGACCGCATCGGCTACGCGCCTCAGAGAGGCTTCCTCTTCAAGGGCAACATCAAGGACAATATCGCGTTCAAAGATTCCGATATGTCGCTTGAGGATATCAGATGGGCTGCTGAGATCGCAGACGCTGACGGCTTTGTCATGAAGAAGAGAAACGAGTATGAATCTCCCGTCGCTCAGGGCGGATCGAACTTCTCCGGCGGTCAGAAGCAGAGACTCTGTATCGCAAGAGCGGTTGCCACAAAGCCCGAGATCCTGATCTTCGACGACTCTTTCTCGGCGCTCGACTATAAGACCGATAAAACGGTCAGAGGCCGTATCGCGGAGCAGCTCCCCGATACCACCAGAGTTATTATCGCGCAGCGCGTCGGTACCATTATGGACGCAGACCAGATCGTCGTACTGGATAACGGTAAGATGGTCGGTATCGGCAAGCATTATGACTTGGTCAGAAATTGTCCTGTATACCAGGAGATTGCATTATCACAGCTTAGTAAGGAGGAGTTAGGATTATGAGTACAAACGTAAATGCTCCTGCTAAAGAAAAGAACAAGCTGGGTAGTCTTGTAAAAGCGTTCAAACATTATTACGCTCCCTTTATCATCTCGGTGGTCCTGTTGATCGTATCCGTTATCTTTACGATCCTGACCCCGGGCATGATCCGCAACCTGACCAACGAGATCTCTCCGGTCGGTAAAGAAGCGGTCGCCGGCAACTTTGTTGTCAACATGGATAACGTGCTGCATTACGCGCTGATTCTTGTCGCGTACATAGGCATCGCGTTCCTCGCCGGTTTTATCTCCGGTTTTATCCTCAATACCATCATCCAGAGATTCTCCAAGGATCTGAGAAGACAGATCTCCTGCAAGATCAACAATATGCCTCTGGATTACTTTGATACGACTCAGACCGGTGATATCCTCTCCGTTATCACCAACGACGTCGATATCCTCAGCACCTCCCTGCAAAACTCCGTTAGTATGCTGGTACAGTCCGGCGTTATGCTGATCGGCGTATTCGTCGCGATGTTCATCGCCTGCTGGCAGATGGCGCTCGTTGTCGTATGCTCGCTGCCGATCATGCTGATCATCATCGGACTGACCTTCAAATTCGCTCTTCCGCTGTTCGATAAGAACCAGCAGATCCTCGGTGACGTCAACGCTACCGTCGAAGAGAACTACTCCGGTCAGCTCGTCATCAAGGCGTTCAACGCCGAAGCCAAGAAGGTCGAAGAGTTCAGAGGAAAGAATGACCTCTTCGGTAAGATCCTGTACAAGTCGCAGGCGATCGGTACTCTGATCGAGCCCGCCATGCAGTTTGTATCCTATCTGACCTATGCGGCGGTTCTGATCGTTGCGGGTCTGCTCTTTGCCAACGGCTCCATCTCCGATATCGGTATTATCACCGGCTTTATCATCTATGTTTCGCTGTTCCAGGAGCCTCTGGCTCAGATCGGTCAGGCGAGCTCGACCATCCAGCTCGGTACCGCTGCCTGCAACCGTGTCTTCACCTTCCTTGAGCAGGAAGAGCTTGACGACGAAAGCGACAAGAAACAGCTTCTCGACCACAACCACATCCGCGGCGAGGTTGAGTTTAAGGACGTTTGCTTCGGCTACGATCCCAAGAAGCTTACCATCACCAACTTCTCCGGTAAGATCAAGCCCGGTATGAAGGTCGCAATCATCGGTCCTACCGGCGCCGGCAAGACCACGCTGGTCAACCTGTTGATGCGCTTCTATGAGATCACCAGCGGTGATATCTTAGTTGACGGTGTTTCCATCAAGGATATGTCCCGCGCAGAGCTGAGAGATATCTTCGGCATGATCCTGCAGGAGACCTGGGTTATCAACGGTACTCTCAGAGAGAATATCGTCTATAACCTCAAGAATGTTGACGAGAACAGACTGCAGGAAATTCTCGAAGAAACCAACCTGGCTCACTATGTTTCCACCCTGCCGCAGGGTCTCGATACTGAGATCCAGAAGGAGAGCGCTCTCTCCGCCGGTCAGAAACAGCTTGTCACCATCGCAAGAGCGATGACCGAGAACGCGCCGATGCTGATCCTCGACGAAGCGACCAGTAACGTCGATACCAGAACCGAGATTCTGATCCAGAAGGCGATGGATTCTCTGACAAGCGGCAGAACCAGCTTTGTTATCGCGCACAGACTTTCTACCATTAAGAACGCCGACCTGATCTTTGTTATGAAGGACGGTAACATTGTAGAAACCGGTAACCACGACTCCCTGATGGAGCTCGGCGGTCTTTACAGCGAGATCTACAATTCTCAGTTCAACTGATAGAAGTCAGCGCTGTATAAGCGTTTGGTAACCCTTGTTTGACAGAGCGAAATCATTCATAAAGTCAAGCTGAATCAACCTGTCTGCTGTATCCAACCTATCAACGGTAGGATACGGCAGACAGGTGTTTTGTTGTTAAAGTTGAGCTGTCAATTGACAGCGCAGTATAACGGTAGTATACTTTTGATATCAATGAAAATCGGAGGTCAGAGTGAATATATGAAGAATCACATGATCCCTTGGAAGATATTATCGGCTGTTATGGCTGTTGCTCTGGTCGCGGTTTCTGTCGGATGGGCGATGACCGCTAATCGTACGTTCAAACCCACGGCAGAGAAACAGCCGGCATCAACCGCCGACACAGCGAGCGCCATGCAACATTCGTCAGTCGGCGGCGAAAAACGCAAGCTCATCATCGACACGGACAGCGGAGCTGACGACGCGTCTGCTCTGATGATGGCGGCGAAAGATGAGAATATTGAGATTTTGGGAGTGACGGTTTCCGAAGGGAATGTATCGCTGCAGCAGGCAGTTGAGACCGCTCTGATGACCCTCGAGATGACCGGCAGCGACGCGCCTGTTTACGCCGGAGCAGAGACTACTTATACCGGCAAACACCGCGATATTTTCAGCGTGTTCGGCAAGGACGGTATGGGCGATCAAAAACTGATTCATCCCACCCGAAAAGCCGCCGACGGCAACGCGGTTGATTTTATCCTCGATACGGTCAAGTCAAATCCCGGCGAGGTTGAGATCGTCGCGCTCGGCCCGGTGACAAATCTCGCGCGCGCTTTCGACAAGGACCCCGAAACGATGAAAAAGGTCAGGCGTTACTGGTCGATGGGTACGACCGGCTTCGGTAATGGCAACGCTACGCCTGTCGCTGAGTTCAACGTGTATCATGACGCGGAGGCGTACAAGGTGTTTACGGAGTCCGGCGTTCCGATCACCGCGTTGGGACTGGACATGATGGACGATGAAGTCCTCATGTCGAAGGCTTGGCTGGATTGTCTGGAAGAAAAGGGCGGCTTGTCAGAGTTTATTGCAAAGTCGTTCAGCGGGCTGGTGAACTTCAACCTTAACGCAAGAGGAGCGGCGGTCGCCGACAATCCCGACAGCGTTTGTATGGCATGCGTGCTGTGGGATGGGTTTATGCAGGAGACAGAGGAGTGTCACGCGAGCGTCCAGACCCTCGATAACGAAACCTACGGCGAAGTTATCCTATATAAAAAGGGGTACGGTTATGATACCGGAGTGACCTTTGATGATTACAGCTTCAGCGTTGTCACAAAAATCAACAGTAAAATATTCAGAGAAAAGCTGGAAGCAGTGCTGGCAGAATGAAACCAAGCGGATACGCCGGGCGACCCGTGTATCCGCTTTTGATTCTTGTCAAGTTTTTTGCGAGCGGACCGTGACTTTTGCAAAAAGATACGGTATCATAACATCGAATGATTCAAGAAACTGTAGATAGGGTGAGCAAGATGGCAAATAAGAAAATACGCTGTGAAGTGGAACGACAAAGGAAGAATAAGACGGTTTTGGAACTTGATCCGAATGGTGCTGAGGTCGCGGAGGACGGTTTGAGATTGTCGGTAAGCGAGGAACTGTGCGGCGGCTGTCGGATGGGTCGGATGGATCTGACCGTCGAAAACGAGGAGCTCTCAGAGTGTCATAACCTTGAAGCGCAGTTGCCCGTGCGGCTCTTATTGCCTATGCGTGAAGCGCCGACGGATATCACCGCTCTGTATATGTTCAGTTCATGGTGGTCGCGTCCGGCGTTTGTCCGAACCGCGAAGGAGATACCCGATCAAACGCAGGTCGCGCTGTTCCGCTTTGCCGACAGATTCGGTTGTTTTGTGCCGATGGTGGGTGATCGCTTCAAGGCGTACCTGACCCATGGAACGGACACGGAGCTGCAGCTCGTTTTGACAGCGCTTTACGCGGGACTCAGCGAACTGCATGAGCCGCTGTATCTTTATGCCGAGGCTCAGTCTGTGAGCGAGGCGATCACGACGGTGTTCACACAGCTTGCCCGTGTCAAGAATATCAGGCTCAGAGAACAACGCCGTTTACCCGAAGTGTTCAAGCGTCTGGGGTGGTGCAGCTGGGACGCGTTTTATACGGACGTTGATGAACGAGGCGTTCGACAGAAAGCGGCGGAATTTGCTGAAAAACAGGTGCCTGTCAAGTGGATGATTATCGACGACGGATGGCTGTCGCTGAAAGACAGGCTCTTGTATGACTACCGTCCCGATCGTGACAAGTTTCCCGAGGGCTTCGGCAGGATGACGCGGGAGATCAAAAGCAGTACGGGCATCGAGTGGTTCGGCGTGTGGCACGCGCTGATGGGTTACTGGAGCGGTATCTCGCCCGACGGCCCTGTTGCGCGAGAGGAGTCCGCTTACCTGTGCCGTACCGCGGGCGGACGGCTGGTGCCCGATCCCGGGAAAGCCGAGGGCTTCTACCGCGACTGGTATCGTGTGCTGAATGAACAGGGGATCAGCTTTGTCAAGGTGGACGGTCAGGGAACGATCCCCCTGTGTTTTGAAAATACCATGCCGCTGGGAGAGGCGGCAAAAGGTCTTCACAGCGCTTTGGAAAGCGGTGCCGCGAGAATGGACGGCGCGGTTATCAATTGTATGGGTATGGCGATGGAAAATATTCTGTCACGACCTGCGACTGCGGTGTCCCGCAACAGCGACGATTTCTTTCCGAAGAGGGAGGGCAGTTTTCAGGAGCATCTTTTGCAGAACGCTTACAATTCGTTGTGTCACAATCGGTTCTACTGCTGTGACTGGGATATGTTCTGGACAAAGCATCCCGACAGCGCCAAGCACGCGCTGCTGCGCGCGATCAGCGGTGGACCTGTCTATTGCAGCGACCGCGTAGGGGAGACCGATCCCGCCGTTCTCAGACCGCTGGCGTACAAAAACGGCGAACTGCCGATGATGGATCGCTCTGCAATGCCTACGGCAGATTGTATCTTTACCGATCCAATCAAGAGCGGATATCTGAAGCTGCAGAATACCGCGCCCTACGGCAACGGGCTGACCGGCGGCGGTATCGCTGTCTATAACCTGTCGGATCATGAGATCACCTGTTCTTTTGCGCCCGCAGAGATTGAGGGGATCACCGTTTGCGATACCTACGTTGTCTATGACTACGAAGAAAAAGCCTTCCGCACCGCGGGTCGTAACGAGAGGATCAGCTGTACGACAGACGGCGGAGGCTGCCGATGGTATGTGATACTTCCGGCGGTGAGCGCATGCACCTGCCTCGGCCTGACAGAAAAATACGTCGGTTTTACCGCGGTCGAAAGCATCCATGAAACCGCTGATTCGCAAATTGTCGTTCTTCATGAAACCGACACGCTTGCGTGGGTATCGGAGAAGGCGCCCCGGCGGATTACGGTAGGCGGTGAGGATGCGACCGCCAAGGCTGTAAGGGACGGTATGCTGATATCGGTACCGCTGACCGAACAGGTCGGACGGACGGTTGCCGTCATCGAATTTGAATCGAAAGGCGGGCGGTGAAGTTGAGCAAGCTGTTTTCAAAGCTTTCGGATGTGTTCAAAAGCCAAGGCGGCCGTTTTGCCGAGCCGGAGTACGATCCCGAAACACAGTATCCCGCGATCCGCGCCTCGATCTGCACCGGAGAAAAGGTTGCCGGATTCAGGGATAAAAAGAGCGGTAGATTTACGGAAGTGATGCTGATCCGCTCCCAAAAGGATATCGACGCGTTCAAAGAACAATATCATGTAGATGATCTGCCCACAGAGTATTGACCAAAAGATACGGCAAGAGCCGCCCGGGACGGATTCGGGCGGCTTTGTTACGGAGGGAGAAGATTTTGTTAAAAATAGATTGACATTGTGTCAGAACAGGTGTAAGATATAGTTGTTGACAATGTGTCAGAATAAATGAAGCAGGTGGTAGTATGCCCAAGGGTTCTCCCGAACTGACCAACGCGCGCAGGGAAGAGATCATCGCCGCGTGCAAAACGCTCTACAAGGATATGAGCTTCAAGGATATCACGATCATGAAGATCGCCGAGTATACGACGTTTTCGCGAGCCTCGATCTACAACTATTTTGAGACGAAGGAAGAGATTTTTCTCGCGATTCTGCAAAAGGAATATGAGCTGTGGGTTGCCGATCTGAAAAAGCTTACCGACAGCGCCGACGCCATGTCAAAGGAAGAGGTTGCGAAATCTCTTGCGAAGTCGCTCGAAAAACGCGCGCTGCTTTTAAAGCTCATGAGCATGAACCTTTATGACATGGAGGAAAACAGCCGCAGTGAAAGGCTGTGTGAGTTTAAGGTTGCGTACGGTGATTCGCTCAAAGCTGTCGACGGTATGCTGAAGAAGTTTTGTCCAGATATGGATGACAAAGCGCGGCAGAAGTTTTTATACTCGTTCTTCCCGTTTATTTACGGCATCTATCCCTATACCGTCGTGACCGATAAGCAAAAGGCGGCGATGGAGCAGGCAGGGGTCGGATATCGGTTTTATTCGATCTATGAGCTTGCTTTTACCTGCGCCGAAAAGCTGCTCGCGTAATACCGGGTATGAAAAACACAGATAAAGGAGTTGCAAAGTATGAAAGAGAAAAAGATCGTACAGACAGCCGGAAGAGATCAGCTCGGCGGGTTCGCGCCGACCTTTGCCCATCTCAATGACGACGTGCTGTTCGGAGAGGTGTGGAACGAAGAAGCGATCAGCGTCAAGACCAAGTGTATCATCACCGTCGTATCTCTGATGGCTTCGGGTATTACGGATTCGTCGTTGAGCTATCATCTGCAAAACGCGAAGGCGCACGGCGTGACCAGGCAAGAGATCGTCGCGATCATCACGCACGCGACGATGTATGTCGGCTGGCCGAAGGGATGGGCGGTTTTTCGTTTGGCAAAGGAAGTGTGGAACGAGGATCAGCCCGTGCTTACCGAGAAAGAGAAGTTTGAAAACTCTTTGTTTTTCCCGATCGGAGAGCCGAATCCTTACGGCGAGTATTTTGTCGGTCAAAGCTATCTGGCGCCCGTATCAACCGAGCAGGTGCCGGTATATAACGTGACCTTCGAGCCCGGTTGCCGCAACAACTGGCATATCCACCATGCCAAAAGCGGCGGCGGTCAGATGCTGATCTGCGTCGGCGGAAGAGGCTATTATCAGGAGCGGGGCAAGGAGGCTGTCGAGATGACGCCCGGTACGGTCATCAATATCCCTGCCGAGGTCAAGCACTGGCACGGCGCGGCGAGCGACGAGTGGTTCTCACATCTTGCTCTCGAGATCGACGGTACGGAAACGTCGACCGAGTGGCTGGAGCCTGTAGACGACGAAGCGTACGGCAAATTGAAATAAGAAAAATCGCGGACAGAAAACTTCGAAAAGTGTTTGTATTTCGAGTTTTTTGTGCTATACTTTAGATACTATTATAAAGGGGGAGTTATCTGCCATGAAAATCGCTATGTCAAACGACCACGCCGGAACACTGATGAAGAATGAGATCAAAGCCTATCTCGAAGATCAGGGACACACGGTTGTCGATTTCGGAACCTACGACGAGGAATCCTGCGATCTGTCGGATTTCGTCCTTCCTGCCGCTTTGGCTGTTGCGAAGGGCGAGTGCGACCGCGGTATCTTTGTCGACGGCGTCGGCTACGGAAGCGCGATGATCGCGAACAAGGTCAGCGGCATCTATGCCTGCGTTTGTCAGGATCCGTTCTGCGCCCAGCTGGCGCGTCAGCACAACGACGCGAACGTGCTGTGCCTCGGCGCGAAGATCATCGGCGGCATGATCGCTATGGAGATCGTCAAGACGTTTATGACGACCGATCCGCTGACAGCGGAAAAGTATGTGCGCCGTGTAAAAAAGGTGCAGAAGATCAACGACGAACACTGTGTGCCCGTGAAGTAAACCATGCTAAGCCAAAGCTCCGGATATCCGAGAAAAGGATGTCCGGAGATTTTTGCGTTGGAAGGTAAAAAACGGTATCAGAAAATGTCCTTGTTTATACCAATAAATACGCTATAGAGTATCTGATACTTAGTATGAGCTTCACGGCGAATATCTACAGCGTTCCCGCAGAGACAGGGGAGAGTTCATCGAGAATTACGCGAAACGTTTCGGTATTTATGACGCGCTGATCCACGATTCTTCCGTCTGCATCCCGTCGCCTCCGGCGGGTCATCCTTTATGCGGCTGTCTCGCTTTTTACGCCGGCGATCAATCGGTATGCTATGCGAAACGGCGCAGAAAACCGGGTGATGCATGAATGAACCGGTTGTAAGGCTTTTGTACCGTCGGATCAATTTTTTTATGAAGAAAGATGGACAAGCGGAACGGTTTCTGTTATTATGTAAGTGGATAATTCGGATTGTCCGATCCGGGCAGATCCGAATAAGTTTTATTTGTTAGGGGAATTTCAATGAAAGAGAAAAAGCATCGGTTTTTACCGTATCGTCAGGCGATACCTTCCATCCTGCTTCTGCAGATTATCAACATGGTTGCGATCGGCGTATGGGGCGGTTTGTTCTCATGGCTGTCGCGTCTGCTGCTCAAAGGCGCGGGTAAGGTAGCGGTCAGCAGCGGCGACTTCCTGTTTTTGTTCACCCACTGGCAGGGATATGTCGTCATTCTGCTGGCGCTGATTACTGTTATGCTCTTCATCGGCTTGGAGGTCAATTCACTGATCGTGCTCAGCAACAGACTCTTAAGCGGTGAGAAGCCTTCTGTACTGCTCTGCATCAAAGAGGGCGTTCTGTCTATCAAAAAGCTGATCGGTCCCCGGGGACTGCTGATTATCCTCTACCTCGGTCTGCTTTCGCCGATACTGGGCTTCGGCGTGACAATTTCGCTGACCCAGAATCTGTATATCCCCAATTTTATCATGTCGGTTGTGGAATCCAAGGCTTTCTTCCTGATTCCCGCGATAATCGTATTTATCCTGCTGTTCCTTGTCGGTATCATCTACGTCTTTATCCTGCACGGGCTGCTGCTCGACAAAATGTCGTTGAAAGAATCGGGCAAGAACTCGGTCAGGCTTTTGAAAAAGAACTGGAAGAATTTCATTGTCGAGATCATCATCTTCCTGTTATTTATGGCATTGGCGGTGCTGGTGCTCTACGGAATGCTTGTGGGCGTCAGAGCGATAGGCTCTGCGGTAGATGAAAACAACCGTGCGATGACAACGGTCACAATCGGCCTTTTGATTACCGTTTTGATGTTGGCTGCGATGGCGACACAGCTGTATGTACCGTTCCTGTTTATCAAGCTGACTTCGCTGTATAAAACCTATCAGAGCGAGGGTGAGTGGCACTATGAAAAACGCCCGAACCGAAAGTCTCCGCTGGTGATCGCTTATCTGGCTGTGGCTGTTCTTTTGATTTTTGCTATGACCGCGTTAGTGTCATTCGGCATAGATCAGTTCTTCCCGGCTAAGGTATCGACAGGCTTTATCGCGCACCGTGCGGGCGGTTTTGAAGCGCCCGAGAATACCGTCGCCGGTATCGAAGCGGCGCATGAATACGGCGCGTGGGGCGCAGAGATCGACATCCAGCGCACAAAAGACGGCTACTATGTCGTTAACCACGACGCGGACTTCGCGCGCACGGCGGGCCTTGCCAAAAAGCCCTCCGAGCTGACGCTTGAGGAGGTCAGACAGCTCAAGGTGGACGGCGAACCTGTACCGACCTTTGAAGAAATGCTTGAAGCCAGCCGAGGCAAAGTGATTCTGTTTGTCGAGCTTAAGGGAGAGACCGCCGACAAGAAGATGGCGGACGACGCGGTCAAGACCATCAAGGAATATAATATGGTCGACGAGACGGTTGTGATCTCGCTGGGCTATGAGCTGATCGACTACATCGAGACCAACTATCCCGAGATCAATACCGGCTACCTAGCCTTCGCCTCCTTCGGCGATACTGCTTCTTATAACTGTGATTATCTCGCACTGGAGGAAGAGACGTCTACGTCTTCTATGATCGACGAGATTCATGAAGCGGGCAAGAAGATCTTTGTCTGGACGGTCAACGAGGATGACGATATCGAAGATTTTCTGCGCAGCGGCGCGGACGCGATCATCACGGATGCTGTCAAGCGCAGCTCCGAGATCACCAAAGAGCTGGAAGAACAGCCGCCTGTTGAAAGGGTGCTTGACGCTGTCACCAGATTCTTCTTTGTTCCGTAACGCAACGAATTATCTTTAGCACAATAAAACCGTATCGGATCGCTGTCGCGGTTTGATGCGGTTTTGTATGTACTGTTTTGTACAATTAAGGAGGAAGCAATATGAAAGCTGCAGTCAAAAAGCTCTTTGGCGAGCTGAATCTGACATGGCCGAAGCTGATTATCTTTGCGGTCATCGCGGGCGTGTATACGGGGCTGATTAATCAGGTGCCCTTTCTGTATGACACCTCTTTCCGCGATATCGCGATCACCTTTGATCGCTGGGTGCTGTTCGGCATCCTTATCATCATGAACTCAAAGAGCAATCTGGACTCCGGCTTGAAGTGCTTCGTATTCTTTTTAATCAGCCAGCCGCTGGTGTATCTGACCGAGGTGCCGTTCCTCGGCTGGCAAATCATGAACTTCTACAGAAACTGGATTCTTTGGACGATCCTGACCTTCCCGATGGGTTTTATCGGCTATTATATGAAGAAGAACAAATGGTGGGGACTGGCGATCCTCTCACCGATGCTGGTGCTGGTAGCCTTCCACTACGGACGGTATCTTTCCGATATGCTGTTTTCGTTCCCGCATCACCTTTACAGCGTGATCTTCTGCGTGGTGACGATGCTGCTGTATGTTGTCTGTATCTTTCACGATAAGCGTGTCCGCATCGCGGGCGTCGTTATTGTCGCCGTGCTGATTGTCGCGATGACGTTAATGGTAATCGTTCAGCCTCCTGTCTACAGCACGGATATCCTGCTCAGCGCGGAGGATCCCTCCGAGGGCGTCGTTTTTGACGATACCTATACGGCGCATTTCACCGACGATTCTTTCGGTACGCTGTCGATCCGTTATGAGGACGCGATCGAATGATACATGGTGCATGCCGAGCTGCGCAAGCAAGGCAAGGCGGAGGTCGTGCTGGAATCACCGGACGGCGAGGTCGCACGCTATGATATCGAGATCGGGAGAAGCACCTACGAGATCACGCCGAAGAACTGACGCGCCGTAACAAATGTGATCTTTGTTTGATTTGTGATTGATATTTTTAAATATCAAAAAGGGGCTGTCGCGCTAAGATACGCGATAGCCCCTAGAGTGTCATTCTGAGCTTGTCGAAGAATCTTACAGTGCATTTTATCCAATTCCATTACCTTTCATGTGTAATCTAACGGAAAAGCAAGCACTTTCGGATTCTTCACTTTCGTTCAGAATGACATTTTTTTATTTTGCGACAGCCCCTTTTTTTGCAGTGTGACGCTCGCCTTCAAATCCCTCACTATACGCAGAGTGGTAAAAGAAAAAGCAGGGCATCGGATGATACCCTGCTTTTCTATGGCGTAGAGTGAGTATGTTATGATTGCGACTGTGTGAATTTCGTCTTAGGATCATACAGCGAAAGGAAAAGCCCGATCTGCGCTCTCGCTGAAAACAGTCCGCCGGACTGTTTTCGTCCGCGCCATGCGCTTACCGCTTGTGGCTTGACACGCTCGCCTTCAAATCCCTCACTATACGCAGAGTGGTAAAAGAAAAAGCAGGGCATCGGATGATACCCTGCTTTTCTATGGCGTAGAGTGAGGGATTTGAACCCTCGGTACCAGAAAGGTACACAGCATTTCCAGTGCTGCTCCTTCGGCCACTCGGACAACTCTACGTGTGGTCAAATTGAAAGGTGATTTTCAATTGCTCAACTATTATATACAATTCTGCGAAAAAAATCAAGGGTTATTTTAAAAAAATCCTGATACTTTGAAAATCGTTACCAAAACATGCAGACGCGGAATAGTTATGTGTCCTTTTGCTGCAGTTATTCAATGGCATTCAACCAAAAAACACACCGAAAATTCGACAATCGGTCACAATTTAGATTTTCTTTTTACAGGTTTGTTACAAAAGCGGTTAGCTATCTGCTGAAAATCAAATCTTTGATTTGTGTGTTTTGCACATGCAATAGTGAGATTTGACTAATATTACCAAAAAATTCCGTGCAAAACTCATAGAACAGGGGCGTTTCTTAACCGAAGTGCTGATTCTTGCACACATATCGTGGAAAAAAGTTATTGATTTTTCACAAAATTTAGTCTATAATCAGTATGAGATTATTGTGATGTAGTGTAGGTTGGTGTATCAGGTGTCTGCATACACCCGATTTTGATGGATATTTATGGTGAGTAGTATGGAAGAAAAGACCCTACAGGAGCTGCAACAGGAACTGGCAAAACTGAAAAAAGCGCAGGCTCGAATCAAGCGAAAGTTCACCTTTTTGCTCAGCATCATCGCGATGCTGGTGCTGATTACGGCGACTTTGGCTTGGTTTACGCTGTCTAACTTTGCTTCTGTCAACGAGATTAACCTCAAGATCAGCACGGCTCCCGAGCTGTACCTCGATATCGAGAACCGCGGTACCGACGTCAGCCTGTGGAAAAAGACGCTCACCAACGACATGGTCAATACTTCGCTCAGAGCTCAGAACGCGCCTACTCTGGATCAGCAGCTGATGGATCCCGTCACTACCACCAACGGTATCACCTTTACCGGCCAGACCGGCAACGTGCGCAACGCTAACGCGACGACTTATATTGAGTTCAAGGTTTGGTTCATCGCCACCGCCGATATGTGGGTTCACCTCTCCGGTCAGACGGTACAGGTAGAGGGCAAGGACGCCACTACCGCCTGCACCACCACCGAGACCGGCGCCAAGGCGGACGTTGTCAACGCCGTCCGTGTGTCCTATGAGGATAACGGCAGCGCGGCGATCTGGGAGCCGAACCGAGGTACTCCCGTCAACGGTCAGACGACCTTCGACGTCAGCCAAAACTTCTCTAACGATACCCGTATCTTCCACCTCGACAAGCTGAGCCCCAAGCAGATCACCTTCCGCATCTGGGCAGAGGGTAACGACCCCGAGTGCGACAACGACGTGCAGGACGCCAACGTTACCTTCGAGATGCTCTTCGGCGGTACCGATGAGAACAACAGCTCGTTTGGGTAAACATTAGATAAAAGATATCAGATAATAGATAATAGTGAAGGGTGGGCACAGCCCACACCCGATTAGTAAAACTATCATGAAAGGTGAATTAGCGAATCAATCAATTGATTTTTCTATAAGGATCGTTACATATTATGAATGGCTGATCGGTCAGAAGAGAGAGTATGTTATGTCGCGCCAAATTTTGCGAAGCGGAACAAGTATCGGCGCAAATATCCATGAAGCGGAATTTGCTGCAAGTACGGCGGATTTCAAAAACAAACTTCGTATTGCCGCAAAAGAAGCCGGCGAGACAGACTACTGGCTTATTGTATTACAAAAAACCGGTTATTACAGGAATGATTTTAGCGACTTGAAGCCAAGAGTTGAATCTCTTTTAAGAATGTTGACGGCAACTCTGAAAAAACTAGATGATTATGGCACAGATGACTAGGAATCCAAAACGAGAAGCGTTTCCCAAAACTATTATCTGTTATCTATTAACTGTTATCTAAAGACTATATTGGTTTATACAGGCGCAGAAACGCTTGATTAAATAGTAATTCTGTCCTCGTGTTTGGGACAAAAATAATTTAAGGAGGAATTCTCATGACAAACACAAAATTCAGAAAGAGAGCGTTACTCTCTTCCGTTGCCATGCTCCTTGTAGCTCTCGTAGCTCTTGGTTCCGCAACATTCGCATGGTTCTCATCTACTAACAACGCTACCGCCAGCAGCATGACTGCGAAGACGAATGTTTCTTCCAACATTCTGTTGAACGAGTATAAGACCGGTGCGGGTGCAAATGGTTTTGCTCACGATTGGGCACAGACTCTTACTTTTAATCAGGGTACATCTACAGCTGCGGGTGCTAACGGTACATCTGCTATGATGCCTGTAACCACCAAGGATTTTTCTACTTGGAATCAGGTATTAGCTAGCAATTACAATGCAGGTTATGCTACCAACTCTTACACAGTAGTAAGCAACATCAAGAACAGCGGCGAGTATGCAAAGTATACAACTCTGTATATTAAGAATACCGGTGAACCCACCAACGCAACCATCAATGTAACTGCTACTCCTGCTGTTTCGGGCAACTCTCTTGGTAGCGATTATATCCGTGTAGCTCTTGTTCCGATTGCTGCAGAAACAAATGGTGCAACAGCTGCTCTTAGCCAGATCATCTTCGGCTCCAATAACGACCGTTCTAACATTACAGAAGGTTGGAATGCTGAAGGTCAGACCGATAGCTCTAATTCTATCGTAGGTGCTTCTGCTAAGCCTCTTGGTACCGCTCAGTCTTTAGGCCAGCTGGCAAAGAATGCTGTATATGGCTTTGACGTATACGTTTACTTCGAGGGTACTGACTTCGATTGTAAAGATGAGTACGCCGGCGGTAACCTTAATGTAGCTTTTGAGGTTACAAAGGCAGCTTAATTTAGCCTTAACAGTGTTTGGCGATAAACACAATTCTTTCTGATGTTTATTTTTAAGCATCATATAAGAGATTTCTCTATTAAATTATCATAATCGGCGGCGCCGGTGAAAACACGCCCGGCGCCGCGTACGGATAGTTTATTCTGCCTCCTCCGGTCTGACAAGGAGGCGGGGAAGTTTAAGTGGAAAATGTATAGTGGAAAGTGTAAAATTGTTTTTCATTCTCAACTTTCAATTTTCAACTTTCAATTTCTCTATGTAGTCAGTCCACTATCATTTGTCATTGCTTGACACTGATGTCATCCTGAGGGCAAAGCCCGAAGGATCTTACAGTGCTCTTTATCCGTATCATAACACCCGATAGGTGTTATTGAGCGGAATAGCATAGAAGATTCTTCGCTTCGCTCAGAATGACAAAAAGACACAGCAATCTCAACTGATCAACTGCCTCTCGCTCCTCTGAGCAGAGGTCAAAACGTTTTGAACTATGCGAAAATGGAGTGTAGGGGCGGAAAGGCTTTTCCGCCCGGCACGCCTCTATAATTCCGTTCCTCGCTTGCGTAAATGTCATCCTGAGGCAAAGCAGAAGGATCTTACAGCGCGAGTTTTCCGTCAAAAAACTTGTTAAACGGGATGAAGCGAAGATTGACCGCATTTAGATTCTTCGCTGCGCTCAGAATGACAGGCTGAATTCAGACACATAGCGCAACACCAATAGCCCTAATCTGTGCATATCTCCGTATGCAGAGCTTAGCGCTATAACAATAATTTAGGAGAAAAATGATTATGAGTGAAAATGTGAAAAATACAGAAACGCAGAATACAGCCCCCTCAAAGGGCAAAAGAGTCGTGAAAGCGATCTTTAATACGATCATCAATATACTGATCGTGTTGGTTCTGGTCGTATCTCTGCTGATCGCCGTGATGGCGCTGACCTCCAAGTCGAGCGGTATCTCTACGATCTTCGGCTATACGATCCAGCCCATCCAGTCCGACTCGATGAAGGGCGGTTCTCCGGACGGCTACAAGGGCGGCGATTTTGAAAAGGGAGACTTGATGATTGCGAAGTCTACCAATTTTGACAGTTCTGCCAGTTACGAAAAAGGAGACATTGTAACTTTTGTTTCTAAAGATGAAAGTGGAAATAAGATGCTGATTGTGCACAGAATCGTTGATGTAATTACTAACGATGCAGGCACAAAGCTTTATCAAACACAGGGCGATAATCGAGAAACCTCTCCTGTTCCCGATCAGACTGCAAAAGAGTATTTTCTGCACCCAATGAATATTGGTTCAGTATACTATACAGCAAATTATGAAGGAAAGATATTAAAGGGCTGGGGAAATGTACTTGACTTTCTTCAAAGTCAAAAAGGCTTCTTCTTGGTTGTCCTCCTGCCGATGATTATCTTCTTTATGTATGCTTTGATTCGCGTTGTGCTCAGCGCGGCAGGTTACAAAAAGGCAAAAGCAGATGAAGAAAAGGAAGAGGCGGTCAAGAAAGCGGTTGCCGCCGCTCTCGCCGCGGACGATACCGCTGTTCAGCCTAAGGCTGTTGAGAGCGAACAGACCGCCGCACCATCCGGCATGTCTGCCGAGGAACTTGAGCAGTTCCGTCAGTTCCAGGAATTTCAGAAGATGCAGAAGGCTCAGCAACAGTCAGAGCAGACCGCAGTTGACACTAAGCCTGATACTAAGACGGAATAATTAATATGTCATCCTGAGGGCACAGCCCGAAGGATCTTAAGTGCCATCTTTCCTTTGAGGTTTCCTTTATGGAGTCTTATTACGTTTATATATTGACCAAAAAGAATCAGTTGGTTGAGTCTGCAAATCCACAATGGAAAGATTTGAGTTTGAAGTGGTAGAAGATTCTTCGCTAACGCTCAGAATGACAATATACTTTGTATTATGCCTGCCGGTAAAGGAGCTGTTGTAATTGAGCAGAAAACCGAAAAATGTTGACGAGCCTTTCTCTCCTGAACAGCTCGAACGATTGGAATATAAAGGTGATAAAGACGTCCAGCTACAGCGCCAAAAAGAGGGACTTTTCCAGCGCTATACCGCTAAGCGCGACGCGCGGGATATCGCGTCGCAGGTCAGATGGAAACGCCGCGCCGGCGTGACCCTCGTTGTTTTGGTGCTGGTTTTGCTGCTCATTTGGATCATGACATGGTTGCTTACTACGATCGGTGATCTGGTTATCACCGTCGATTCCGGAGCGGCTAAGAAAGGTATCTCGATCTCTGAGAACGCCAACGGCTCCGGTTCTACCTTCAAGCTCAGCGCCAATATGGTCAACGAGGTCACCAACATTACATACGATTGGCTACCGGCTACCCTCGACCTCGAGGCGGACGGCTCCCATAACGGCAGAAATTACCTTGCCTACACCTTCTATCTTACCAACAACGGTAAAGAAACGCTGACCTACCAAAGTCAGCTGCAAAGCGTCAAGGCTGCGAAGGACGCCGACGAAGCTTGCCGCGTGATGATCTACAAAAACGCTGATCCCGAGGTTTTCGCAAAGGAAAACAGAGGTCTCACCTCGGCGGACGGCTCTCCCGAACCGTATGAGAAGATATACAAGAAGGAGATCCCCGAGAACTACACCCCGCCCACTCCCGAAGAGATTGAAGCGGCGGCTCAGCAGCCCCAGAGCAAAGAGCTGGTGAACCACACCGACGAGGAGATCGTCATCCAGCCGTTTGTCGACAGCAAAACCGTTTTCAACACCTCTTATGAGGGGCTTGAACCCGGTCAGACCGACAAGTACACCATCGTCATGTGGATCGAAGGCGAGGATCCCGAGTGCCTCGACGTTATCCGCGACGGCTACGTCAAGCTGATGTGGTTCTTCAACATCGCTGACGAAGAACTGTAAAGAAGTACAATAACCACCGGTATAAACCACAGAGTAAGGAGTAGAACATATGGATACTATCTTTAAATTCTTATTTGAGTTTCTAAAGCAGTTCTTCGGATCTATCTTTAAAGGTATTGT
>CACWTM010000011.1 GCA_902763855.1 uncultured Ruminococcus sp.
CATTTTATCCAATTCCATTACACCTTTCATGTGTAATCTAACGGAAAAGCAAGCACTTTCGGATTCTTCACTAACGTTTAGAATGACATTTTTTTATTTTGCGACAGCCCCTTTTTTTCCTATTATAACGCTTCCAAGAACGATATTAGATCCTCATAGGTGCCCTGACGGTATTTTTCATAGGGCAGGTCGTGGGTGATGATGTGGTTGGTAACCAGAAAAACGTCCGCACCGAGCTTTGCGCACGGTTCCATATCCTCGCGTACGTCGTTGCCGATCATCAGCGCCTGTTGCGGCTGCACGCCGAAGCGGTCTAATATTTCCTGAAAGTACAGCGGATTCGGTTTGCAGTAACAGCTGGTTTCGGCGGTCGTGACATGATCGAACATATCGGGCGTCAGCCCCACCCACTTCATGCGGTTTTCAACGGCATCAAGGGTAAACACCGGCATCGTCGCGACAACGGCATGATCCGCTTTTTCGCGCATCATCCGCGCGATCTGCACCGCGTAGGGGTTCGGCAGAGTGATATCGTACACGTTCTCAAAGGTGGTGGTATAGTAGTCGTGCGTCGGCGGTTCGATCTCGTCTTTGGTATAGCCGCTGATCTTCTCGATCTCATCGTAAAAAACGTCGATGTTTTTTCTTCCGCTTTCGTTGTACAGCATCGCCCGGACGCCTTGGTTCACACCGTTGACGGCGCGCTTGGGGTCAAGCCCGTAGGCGCTGAACTTTTCCGTGATATCGCGGAACCATATCTCTACAAAGCGCTCCTGCGTGTACATCGGCAGGAGAGTATTGTCGAGATCGCTCATAATCAATTTGTATTTTTTCATTCTATCACCACCTCAGGCAACCGAGAATCTGTCCGTCAAAAACGGGTTCTGATTTGTTATTGGCTGCCTATAGTTTAGCACAAATGCCGAAATTTCTCAATACTTATTGTCAAACTTTCTGATTCGTGCTATGCTGTTTTCATCAAAGACGCTGCGGCGTCTGACATCAGGAGTGATATGATGAAACACTTTAACCCGGCAGATATCCTGTTACCGAAGAAGAATTTTGAAAAATGGGCGGTCGTGGCGTGCGACCAGTACACCAGCGAGCCCGACTACTGGCACGAAGTCGAGGCGATCGTCGGCGACGAGCCCTCGGCGCTGCACATCATCCTGCCCGAGATATACCTCGGCGACGACAACAGCGCGCGTATCGGCGCGATCAACGCGAAGATGCAGGAGTACCTTGACGGCGATGTTTTTGATCTGCATGAAAACAGCATGATCTACGTCGAGCGCGAGTCGAACAACACCCTCCGCCGCGGCGTTGTCGGCATCATCGACCTCGAGGATTATGACTATCGCAAGGGTGCGACCTCCGCAATCCGCGCGACCGAGGCAACCGTGCTGGAACGCATTCCTCCGCGCGTTCAGATCCGCAAGGACGCGCCGCTGGAGATGCCGCATATCCTGCTGCTGATCGACGACCCGACCCGTTCCGTGATCGAGCCGCTTTCCGCACAGAAAAGCGGTTTTACGCAGGCTTACGGCTTTGATCTGATGAAGGATGGCGGTCATATCGACGGCTATTTCCTGCCTGACAGTGTGATCGAAGGGGTGCAGGACGCTCTGGAGGCGCTGATCGCCGATAAGGATGACAAGCTCCTGTTCGCTGTCGGCGACGGCAACCACAGTCTCGCGACCGCAAAGGAGTGCTATAACCAAAGCAAAAACCCTCTCGCGCGTTACGCGCTGGTCGAGGTGGTCAACATCCATGACGAGTCGATCGAGTTCGAGCCGATCTACCGCGTGATGTTCAACGTGGACGCTAAAGACTTTATCGAAAAGTTCACCGCCTATACCGAGAAAAACGGCGGCGATACCACCCAGACCTTCCGCTGTATCACGCCCGACTCAGACGATCGGCTGACGGTCAAGGCGACCGCCAAGCTGCCTGTCGGCACGCTCCAGACCTTTATCGACGGCTATATGCAGGAGAACCCACAGGTCAAGATCGACTACATCCACGGTGAAGAGGTCGTAGAGAGCCTGTGTAAGCAGGAGGACACCCTCGGCTTTATCTTTGAGGGTATGGGCAAGGACGAGCTGTTCCCCGCGATCACCGCGGACGGCTCCCTGCCGCGCAAGACCTTCTCGATGGGTCACGCGCGTGACAAGCGATATTACATCGAGGCGAGAAAAATCAAATAAGCAGATAAACAGAGCAAAGGCGTCCGAGTGATCGGACGCCTTTTTGCATGGAGTGTAATGAAATGGTTAGGATGACAGGAATAATCCGAACCGTGGTTTTGTCGGGTATATTTTCGCCCGCCCATTGTTAGAATCCTCGCGAACCCTTACGAGATACCGACCAGATACCGCTGGATGGCGGTTGTATCGGTGATGTCGCGCTCGCCGTCGCGGTCAAAGTCGGAGTAATAGCGGGGATTGCCCCATTCGTAAGTAACATAGAAGATATCATCCTCGGGAAAATCACGAAGGTTCGCTTCACACCGCTGGATGATGGTTGCGTCGATGACAGAGATCGCGTCGTCCCTGTCAAGATCGCCGAGCAGCCTGCCCTCGGTGACGGTTTCGTCAAAGACATGCACAAAGTCGGGGTAGCTTTTCGCTTCGCGGCCTCCCGCGTCGATGAACGCGTCCGCTTTTACGTCATAGATACCGTAGCGCGCGCTAAACGGATAATAGATGTTGTAGGGCGACAGAACGCGGTTGGCGACGACGGTGACGTACTCCAGCGGCGAAACTATCGGCTGATATCCCTGTACCAGCGCCCAGTCGGTTTCTCCGTTCCCGTCCTTGTGATAATACAGCTCCCTGTAACCCCACGTGCCCTGCTCATCCGCGTCGATATATTTCTCGACAAAACGATCCTTATACAGATACGGTGGTACGGCGGGATCGGATTCGGTCGGCAATTCGGTCGGCGTTCCTTCCTCCGGTTCACAGCGGATGGATTCGACCTCAGGGCAGGCAGAGGCGGATTCGATCTGCTCTTTGGTGAGATTCGCGATCACATACGGATGCTTACCGAGATAAACGATATCCTCTTGGGCGATACCGAGCTTCTCGACAAAGCTGTCGGTGACAGCGGCTTCCTGCTCGGATACGATCCTGTTGTATGCCGCCTTGTACGCGTAAACTTCATCTAAGGTCATGTTGAGAGGAAGACCGCTGATATAACCGCATTCTTTTGTTGCCTGACGGCGCGCGGCTTCTTTGTCAACATAGCTGTACAGCCACACGTGGACGGTAATCCTTTGGCTGTCTGATGTTTGTTCTATCCTCTGTGCCAATGCGTCCGATATCTTTGTACTCCCGGAAAAAGCGGTCATCGTCATACAAGATAACAGAACAGCGATCACAAGAATCATTGATACTGCTTTTTTCATGTTTCATTCTCCTTTTGGTCAGCTAACTGCCTAAGCTGCATTCACCCTGATACAGGATATTGCCGCTGCTGTCATAGATGGTGTAGACGCAGTCGTACGCGTCATTAACGCGCGGGATACTGAAATGATCCCGACAGCTGTAGTCGTAATAACTCGACGTCTTGCCGGTGTATCGACAGGTCATCAGCCGTTCGTCGTCAAAATCATCGAAATCGCCGTAGACCTTGCCGGTGATGCGGCTGACGATCTTACAGTAGAGCTTGCCGTCCCGGGGGACCTGATCGTTGTATAGGTAGACGTCGATACGGTCGGTGATCTCCCATGTCGCCTCGGTGGGAGGGTCCTCGGGTTCGGTCGGCGGAAACCACGGGGTCGCGGTAGGGGGCTCCCATGACGGTTCGGTCGGACGGAGCGTTTCCCGCTCTGTCGGCGGTATGACAGGTGAGATAGGCGTTTCAGCCGGGTCAGTCGGGACAGGTTTTTCGCTTGCCTGAGAAGGTGACGGCTTGTTGCTATCGGACGGCGATTTCCTGCCGTTTTCGGTGGAAGAAGTCGAAGCGGCAGGAGCGTCGGGGTCACGTTCGGGGGACAGTCGGCTCGGCGATTCTGACGCTTGCGTCGGGTCTTGCCGATCGGCTGTATCGGGAACGATGACGACCTCTGTCGCGACGGTCTCGCCGTTTGCGTCGGTCGACCAAACGATTTCGGTGGACGCTTGCTTAGAATTGGGCTTTACGGGGACAGGGGCGTTGTTCATCGAGAGGAACAGCGCGACACTCAGCGCGGAAACCAGGATCAGGCTTGCCACCGCCGCGATCACGCGCGGCTTGCGCCAAAACGGGATGACCGCGGGCTTTTGCTCCTCTTTTTCGGGGATGTTGAGGGCGTTTTCGATCCAGCTCTCGGGGGTTGGGAGGTTTTGCAGGCTGTTAAAGTTGAAATTCTTCATCTGCTTTCACCTCCGTATATTCTTTTGAGCTTTTCTCTGCCGCGATGGAGCAGGGTTTTGACGGTGTTGGGATTTTTGCCGAGGACGTCGGCGATCTCCCTGACCTTCATGCGCTCGACATAGTGCAGGTAGACGACCTCGCGATAGTCGCCCTCGAGCTGCATGAGCGCCCACGAAAGGTCGACGTCATCCTCGGCGGAAGGGGCAGGTTTGTCGACGATGGTGTCGAGGGGGATTTGTCTGCGGCTGTCGCGGATACAGTTCTTGCACTCGTTGATCGCGACGCGCAGCAGCCATGCCTTGAGGTGGCTTTCGCTGTGAAAATCGGGAGAGCTTTTGTACAGCTTCAAAAAAGTGTTCTGGAAGCAGTCTTCCGCGTCCGCCCAGTTTTGAAGCCGCATCAGACAGGCGGAGGAAACATTTTGGGCGTACCTGTGCACAACCTGCTCGTAGCTCAGCCCCGCGTAAAGTCGACTGCCCATTTTGTTCCCCCCTTCACTTTATATACACCTGAGAACGGCGTTTGGTTTCAACGGATTTACTATAGTATGAATAAAGGCGGATAGCAAGTGTTTTACATAACAAAAGCCCCTCCGCTTTCACGGAAGGGCAGGATGGAAAGAATTACTTTCGAAGCTTGTTTTTGTCGACCTTTTTCTGGAACTGCATGATCTCGTCATAGATACGCTGACAGTTGTTGTGGTCGTCATAGTGATAGAAGTCGTCGACGCGCGCGATGTACTCGGGCTTCATCTTGCAGCCGCTCTCCATATACGCGCACAGGGTGTCGACCAGCTGAGCGGAGGTGGTGCAGATTTCGCCGAAGCCCATGGTGTCATAGAAGAATCCGCCGTCGTCATAGTGCGCGGGCAGCTCGTCGGGGTGGAAGTACACCAGCGGCTTTTTCATGTAGGCAAAGTCGAACTGTACGCCCGAGTAGTCGGTGACCATCAGGCTCGACTCGGTGAGGATTTTCTCGTAGCTCATGTCGCCGACCGACGAGATGACCTCGACGTACGGATCGGGGGTGTAGTCGTCGACCTGCGCCGAAAGGATCGGGTGAAGCAGGTACTTGATCTTGTATCCGGTGCGCTTGGCGGTTTCGATGAGCTTTTGATCGTTGATAAGATCGTTATAGATACGGTAGTAGACCGTGTTCTTGAAGTCGGGATTATAGGAGCGCTGTTCACCCTCGCTGGTGGTGACGGGCATCGCGTTGTACATGCGCCATGTGGGGGTGATGAGAATCTGCTTTTGGTCGTTGTTAATCAGTCCGTCGTATCTGCCGATACCGGTCATCTTGATGATACCGGTATCCTTGTAGCCGTAGACGTGACCGTTGAGGTTCTTTTCCTCATATTTACTTGCGATAAAGTACATGCGCGTGTTGTCGATGATCCGCTGCTGTGCCATCGCGCATTTCTGTACCGAAAGCCCGTGCTGTAAGCACATGGTCGGGAAGTTGCACAGATCGCGGATGAAGCGGCTCTTGTCCAGACTGTAGCCGTTGAAGGGGAAGGTCTGAGAGTTGGTGATGAGGGTGATGTCGGCGTTGAGGAACGCCATCTTGTGCTTCAGGGAACCTGTCTTGACGGGGTGCAGACCGTCCTCTTTCATCTGACGGTAGTCGGAGGTGTTCTTGTCGATGATGTAGTAGCGGTGGATGCCGTCCTTCTTGTCCTTACAGAAGCGGTACAGGTACTCGCAGCTGTCGCCGCCCTTGTAGAGCTTGTCATACATCAGCCAGATGCGCTTGTTTTTGTAGAACGGACGGGTCAGCCAGTACTCTAAACGCGTGATGAAGGTGCGCTTGCTCTCCATGAAGACGCGCGGCAGATATTTGATCTCGTGCTTGAAGGTTTTCATGCCCGAGGCGCGTTCGATGACGATATCGCGGTTCTGCTCGATGGTCGCCATGTACTTGTTGAAGCGCCAGTAGCCGCCCGAAGGAGACGCCGCGAACTTAGCCCAGTGGTGCAGGTAAGAGTATTGCAGCGGCACACGGGTGTTTTTGTACTCGGCAAAGAAGCTCAGCTTCTGTTTTTCCTTGTTGTCGTCGATGGGCAGATCGAGGTGGAAGGTGAATTTTTTATAGGCGCTGATGCCGAAGTACTTGGTCAGCGAGTAGCGGTCGTTATCGACAAGGTCGATCCGCTTGCCGTTCCATACCGCGTACAGCTGAATATTGTTGAGGTTGAATACCTGACGGAAGGAGCCGTCCAGCAGAATTTTGCCGTCGTGGTAGTCCAGCACATGCAGACCGACTCTCTGACCCTGCATACGCGCTACGATGACGTCGTTGACGTCCAGCGCGACGTCCTCGTTGCCTTCGCTCAGGTGCTGGGGCATGTCATAGAGGGTCTTGTTATATTTGAGCATCCAGAACATCTCGGCGGCTTCTTCGCTGTAGCCGAGCGCCTTGTACTTGCCCGCGTTGAGGATGATAGTGTCGCTCAGGAGGTTGAGCACCTTTCTGCAGGCTTCAAAGAAGCTGTTCAGCTCCTCTTCGCTCATGTTGCGCTTGTTGCGGTTGTTCATGTTCGCGAGGAACCGCGCCGATATCGCGTACATCAGGTAGAACTGGATGTAGTAGGGGAGGGTGCCGTCGGCGTTTTTCTCACGCTGCGCAAGAGGAAGCAGAAAGGCGTCGATCGAGTTCTGATACCAGTCGATATCGTTAGAGGGCACAAAGTACGCCGAGTCGTCGCTCAGCGGCATGAAGGTGTTGAAGTTCGCTTCTCCCATCGCCCGGTAGGTCGGATGATCCTTTTGCAGGCGGAGCATCACGTCGTGGAAGTGCTCGTATTTCAGCTTGGGGTCGGCGGGATACTGCTTGAGCACCTCGCTTTTGATGATATTGCCGTCGAGCTCCATTTGCAGCAGGCTCGGATTATCCCGGATGTCCGCAACGGCGTCCAGGTACTTTTTGGGCACGTTGGTGCGGTTGATATACTTGTAGCGGCTGTAGACGGGGTTGATACAAAAGCGCACCGGCGCGGCAAAGGCATAGGGCTTGTTTTTGCCGACAGCCTTTAAGGCGTTCATGAAGTAATGACTGCCGAACACATCGCCCGGACGCGCGACGATCGCGTAGTCGCCGCTGATTTTTGCCAAAGCGGCGTTGTATGCCCCGGCTTCGTTAGCTCCCTTGCAGGCGACAACGCTGACGTTGGTATAGGACGCGAGCTTTTGTGACGCGTCCTGCTCGGCGGTCGCGTCGGCGACCAGGAGCATCAGTTCTCCCGTATTGACGTTTCTCTGGTTTTTCAAAGAATCAGCGGTCTTTAAGATCAGATCGGACGATTCCATGTAAGGCAGGATCACACATACAGACATGTTTCTTCCCCTTTCGTATGCCTACTTTTCAACTATATATCATACCATATATACAGGCTTTTTGTCAATTCATCCACAACCGATAGAGGTTACAGTCTTGATACCGTCATAATACCTATATTTATGCACATTTTTCTTTGATTCTTTGACTTGATAAATCACTAAAACTTCGCTATAATGGTAGATGGTTTTTGTAAAGGGTGACAGAAAAATCGACGATTTGCAAAAATATGCAAGTTTCCCTTGACAAATATGCAAGATCATGTATAATAAATGCATAAACTTCAAATTTAATGCATATTCATTCGGAGGTATTATCATGCAGGCTATCAATAAGGAAAACATCAAGAAAGTCGTTCTCGCCTATTCGGGCGGTCTGGACACATCCATCATCATCCCGTGGCTCAAAGAGAACTACAATAACTGCGAGGTTATCGCGGTATCCGGCAACGTCGGTCAGAACGACGAGTTGGAGGGTTTAGAGGAAAAGGCGATCGCGACCGGTGCTTCCAAGCTCTATGTCCTCGACCAGACCGAAGAGTACGTTGACGAGTACATCATCCCCACCATGAAGGCGGGCGCTGTATACGAAGATTATCTGCTCGGCACCTCTACCGCGCGTCCCTGCATCGCCAAGGGTCTTGTTGATGTCGCGATCAAGGAAGGCGCCGACGCCATCTGCCACGGCTGTACCGGCAAGGGCAACGACCAGGTGCGTTTTGAGCTGGCGATCAAGCACTTTGCTCCCAACATGCCCATCATCGCTCCGTGGCGTATCTGGGACATCAAGTCCCGTGACGAGGAGATCGAGTACGCCGAGGCGCACAACATCCCCCTCAAGATCAACCGTGAGACCAACTACAGCAAGGACAAGAACCTGTGGCATCTTTCCCACGAGGGTCTTGACCTCGAGGATACCAACAACGAGCCGACCTACGAGAAGCCCGGCTTCCTCGAGATGGGCGTTTCCCCGATCGACGCTCCCGACGAGCCGACCTATGTTACCATCGAGTTCGAGCAGGGTACTCCCGTAGCTCTTGACGGCGAGAAGATGACCGCCAAGAACATTATCTTAAAGCTCAACGAGCTGGGCGGCAAGAACGGTATCGGCATCATCGACATCGTCGAAAACCGTCTGGTCGGTATGAAGTGCCGCGGCGTGTACGAGACTCCCGGCGGTACCATCCTGTACAAGGCGCATGAGGCGCTCGAGTCCATCTGCCTCGACAAGATGACCATGCACGAGAAGCAGAGGCTCTCCATCACCTTCGCGGAGCTTGTTTACAACGGCCAGTGGTTCACACCTTTGCGTGAAGCTCTCTCCGCCTTTGTCGACAAGACCCAGGAGAAGGTCACCGGCTATGTTAAGTTAAAGCTCTACAAGGGCAACATCATCAAGGCCGGCGTCGACAGCCCCTACAGCCTGTACAGCGAGGAGATCGCGACCTTCGGTGAGTCCGACTATGACCAGACCGACAGCGCGGGCTTCATCAACCTCTATGGTCTGCCCATCAAGGTACAGGCGGTCGTCGACGAGAAGAACAAGTAATCTTTCTCGTCAAAGGCTAATGGAAAATGGATAATCGTTTTGCCGTAAATCGGATTGATTTGTGTGAGCGAAGCGAGTACCATTCATTGTCAACGTTCCATTTTCAATTTTCAATTTACAGATCAACGTTTTTGGGTCGGGGAAGTCTGTTGATACCCCCGACCCTCACGGCGTATATAGCGGTTGAGATTGCCACAGCCTCGTTGAGACTTCGCAATGACAACTGGGAAAAAGGAAGATTTTTATGGCAAAAATGTGGGCGGGACGTACCGCCGGAGACACCAGTAAATTAGCTGACGAGTTCAACAGCTCCATCGGTTTTGACAGCCGTATGTATAAGGAGGATATCACAGGCTCTATCGCTCACGCTCAGATGCTCGCGAAGCAGGGCATCATTGAGCGGCATGAAGCCGACGTCCTGTGCGACGAGCTGGCGCAGATTCTTGAGGATATCTCAACAGGCAAGCTCATGATCGACAGAAACGCTGAGGATATCCACATGTTCGTCGAAGAGGAGCTGACCAAGCGCGTCGGCGACGTCGGCAAGAAGCTCCATACAGCGCGCTCGCGTAACGATCAGGTCGCGCTGGATCTCAGAATGTATCTGATGAACCGCGTCGATGAGCTGTGCGCCGATACAAAGCACCTGATCGCCGCTCTGACCGACAAGGCGGAAGAATATAAACAGGCGATCATGCCCGGCTATACACACCTGCAAAGAGCACAGCCGATCATGTTCGGCCATCATCTGCTTGCCTACGCGATGATGCTGCTGCGCGACGTCGACCGCATGAACGACTGCAAGCGCAGGATGAATATCTCGCCGATCGGCTGCTGTGCGCTTGCGGGCACTACCTATGACACCGACCGATACTTTGAGGCGGAACAGCTGGGCTTTGACGGGATCGCGATGAACTCGCTGGACGGCGTTTCCGACCGCGACTATGTCATCGAGTTATTGTCCGATATTTCCATTTTGATGATGCACCTGTCGCGCCTCTCCGAAGAGATCATCCTCTGGTCAAGCTGGGAATTTGGCTTTGTTGAGCTTTCCGACGCCTACACCACCGGCTCGTCCATCATGCCCCAGAAGAAGAACTCCGATATGGCGGAGCTGGTACGCGGCAAGACAGGACGCGTCTACGGCGATCTGATGGGCGCCTTAACGGTGCTCAAGGGTCTGCCGCTGGCATACAACAAGGATATGCAGGAGGACAAGGAGGGCGTGTTTGACGCGGTCGACACCGCCTCCATGTCCGTAAAGATATTTATCGGCATGATCGAGACGATGAAGGTCAAGACCGAGAATATGAAGAAGGCGGCTCAGCGCGGCTTTATCAACGCGACCGACCTTGCCGATTATTTGACCAAGAAGGGCATGCCGTTCCGATCGGCGTACAAGATCTCCGGCTCCATCGTCGCCTATTGTATCCAAAACGGCGAAGTGCTCGAGACCCTGCCTCTCGAAAAATACAAAGAGTATTCCGATCTGTTTGAGCAGGATGTGTATGAGGATATCGACCTTTTCACCTGCGTGAACAAGCGAAATTCCGTCGGCGGCACCTCGGTACAGTCGATCGAACAGCAGCTCAAATATGTGAGAGAGAAACTGCAATAAAGCAGAAACGTTTTCTGTAGGGAGGGGCTTGCTCCTTCTTAAACATACCCGATATATCAATTCACGGGGTGGAGCGAAAGCGTCTCCGCCTCATCCGTCACCGCCTCAGTCGGCGGCGAAGCCTTCTCCTTGAGGGGAAGGCAACAGGGAAGGACAAAACCATGCATAAGATATTTATCGACGGCAGCGCCGGCACCACCGGTCTGCGGATTTACGAAAGACTTTCCGCGCGCAGGGATATCGAGCTGATGATTCTGCCCGACGAATTGCGCAAGGATACCGCGGCTCGCCGCGAAATGCTGAACAAGAGCGACGTCAGCTTCCTTTGCCTGCCCGATCAGGCGGCTGTGGAAGCGGTATCGCTGATCGAAAACCCGGATACGGTTGTGATCGACACCTCCACCGCCCACCGCACGGCGGATGGCTGGGCTTACGGTATGCCGGAGCTCAGCGGGCTGAGGAAACAGATCCAGACCGCGACCCGTATCGCCAACCCCGGCTGTCACGCCAGCGGCTTTATCGCGCTGGTCCGCCCCCTCGTTGAGTTAGGGATCATCAAAAAAGACAGCGCGCTGTCGTGCTTTTCGCTGACGGGTTACTCGGGCGGCGGCAAGAAGATGATCGCCGAGTATGAGGCACAGGATCGCGACCCGCTCTATGACGCGCCGCGTATCTACGCGCTTTCACAGGCGCACAAGCATCTGCCCGAGATGAAAAAGGTCTGCAGGCTTACGAATGAGCCGGTATTCAGCCCCATCGTCGCGGATTTTTACAGCGGCATGGAGGTCAGCGTGAGCCTTACGAAGGACATGATCGCCTGCACCCTCGAGGATATCAAAACCGCGTACAGGGATTATTACAAGAGCGGCTTGATCCGTTATGACGACAGCGCCGAGGGCGGGCTTTTAAGCGCCGCGGCGTTCAGCGGGCGCGACGACATGGTCGTGGCGGCGTTCGGCAACGACGACCGTATTACCCTGATCTCTCGCTTTGACAATCTCGGCAAGGGCGCGTCCGGCGCGGCGATCCAGAACATGAATATCCGCCTTGGGATAGATGAAGCGACGGGACTGGTGAAATAAAAGCCATCGCTTTGGGGGTGTGGCGATCCCACAAAGAGGAGCGGATGTATTCTCAAAACAGTATGATTGACAAGGAGATTGCCGCGTCGCGTTGCTCCCCGTAATGACAGATACACTTTGGAGGAAGATATATGATGAAACTGATTGAAGGCGGCGTGACCGCGGCTCAGGGCTTCAAGGCCTCGGGCGTCCACTGCGGTATCCGCAGAAATACATCGAAAAACGACCTGTCGCTGATCGTCAGCAGCGTTCCCTGCGCGGCGGCGGCGGTCTATACCGCCAACCTTGTCAAGGGCGCTCCCCTGACGGTGACGAAGAAGCATATTGCCGACGGCAGGGCACAGGCGGTCATCTGTAACTCCGGCAACGCCAACACCTGCAACGCCGACGGCATCGAGATCGCCGAGGGTATGGCGGCTCTGGTTTCCGAAAAGTTGACCATCCCGGCTGACGACGTGGTGGTAGCTTCCACCGGCGTCATCGGTCAGCCGCTGAGCCTTTTGCCGATCCGAGGCGGTATGGACGAGCTGGTCGAGAAGCTGTCGGAAAACGGCAGTCACGAAGCGGCTTTAGGCATCATGACCACCGACACCGTGGCAAAAGAGGTCGCGGTCGAGTTTGAGTGCGGCGGCAAGACCTGCCGTATCGGCGGCATCGCCAAGGGCAGCGGCATGATCCATCCGAACATGGCGACCATGCTGGTGTTCATCACTTCCGACGTCGCGATCGCTCCCGATCTGCTCCAAAAGGCGCTTTCGTCCGATATCCAAAACACCTTCAACATGATCTCCATCGACGGCGATACTTCCACCAACGACATGGTAACCTTGCTCTGCAACGGCATGGCGGGTAACACCGAGATCACTGCCGAGGGCGAGGATTTCGCGACCTTTATGACCGCGCTCAACACCGTGACCGTCGCTTTGTGCCGCATGATCGCGGGCGACGGCGAGGGCGCTACCAAGCTGATCGAGTGCAGGGTCAGCGGCGCCAAGACATCGGAGATCGCGAAAACCGTCGCCAAGTCCGTCATCTGCTCCAGCCTCTTGAAGGCGGCGATGTTCGGCGCGGACGCCAACTGGGGCCGCGTGCTGTGCGCGATCGGCTACTCGGGCGCGGCGGTCGATGTTGACAGGATCGACGTCAGCTTCAAAAGCGATAAAGGCGAGATCGCCGTCTGCAAAAACGGCGCGGGTATCGCGTTCAGCGAAGAGATCGCCAAGGAGATTCTGCTCGAGAAGGAGATCGAGATTATGGTCGCCCTCAACGATGGCGACTGCGGCTCCACCGCGTGGGGCTGTGACCTGACCTATGACTATGTCAAGATCAACGGAGATTACAGAACCTGATCGGAGAACGGTCAACGGTTGAGGGCGGGCTTTGCCCGCACCCGAATATATATAGGATTGAGGAAGTCTATGAAAAACCTATCCAACGCTGACAGGGCAGAGGTGCTGTGCGCCGCGCTGCCCTATATCAAGAAGTATAACGGCAAGATCGTCGTCGTCAAGTACGGCGGCAACGCCATGATAAACGAAGAGTTAAAACAGCAGGTCATGCAGGATATCGTCCTGTTGTGGCTGATCGGCGTCAAGGTCGTGCTGGTGCACGGCGGAGGCCCCGATATCAACGACATGATGGAGAAGCTCGGCAAAGAGCCGCGGTTTGTGGACGGTCTGCGCGTTACCGACAAAGAGACCGTCGACATCGTCCAGATGGTGCTCTCGGGCAAGGTCAACAAGACGCTCGTCAACCTGATCGAGTCTAAGGGCGGTCAGGCGATGGGCATCTCGGGCATGGACGGCAGGCTGATCGAAGCCGAGATGAAGGACGAGCGTTTGGGCTACGTCGGCAACGTCACAAACATCCGTCCCGAGCCGATCATGGATTTGCTGGAGAAGGGCTACATCCCCGTCGTGTCCACCATCGGCTGTGACAAGGACGGCAACGCCTACAACATCAACGGCGACACCGCCGCGGCGTATATCGCGGGCGCGATCAAGGCAGAAAGACTGATTATGATGACCGACATCGCGGGTATCCTCAAGGACAAGGACGACCCCGACAGCCTGATCCCCCAGATCACCGTGTCCGAAGCCCAGACCCTCTACCGCGACGGTGTGATCTCGGGCGGCATGATCCCTAAGGTCGGCTGTTGTATCGAAGCCATCTACAAGGGCGTGCAGAAGGTCATCATCATGGACGGCAGAGTGCCCCACTCCATCCTGATGGAGCTGATGACCGACGAAGGCGCGGGCACAATGGTGCTGGCGGACGAGAAATAAGCAGACATGTTTTTTGGGGAGAGCAAGCCTCTTCCGATATAGCAGAACGCTGACGGAGTGATAACATTGAACATCAAACAGACAGACGAGCGCTATATTGCGCATACCTATCAACGTTTCGACGTCGCGATCGTCAAGGGCAAGGGCAGCCTTTGTTGGGACGACAGCGGCAAAGAGTACATCGACATGACCTCGGGCATCGGAGTCAACGCCTTCGGCTACTCCGACCCCGTATGGGCACAGGCGGTCGCACAGCAGGCGGAGCTTTTACAGCATACCTCCAACCTCTACTACACCGCGCCGTGTGCGGAGCTCGCCGAGATTTTATGCACGCGCACGGGGATGGAGAAGGTGTTTTTTTCGAACTCGGGCGCGGAGGCAAACGAGTGCGCCGTAAAGCTCGCGCGAAAGTACGCCGCCGATCACAAGGGCGCGGAGTATTACAACATCATCACGCTGAACAAGAGTTTTCACGGCAGAACGCTGACAACCTTAGCGGCAACGGGACAGGACGCGTTTCATGAAAAGTTCACCCCCCTGACCGAGGGCTTTCTCTATGCTGAGCCGAACGATATCGCAGGACTCGAAAAGCTCGTGTCAGAGAACAAGGTCGCGGGTATCCTCATCGAGACCGTGCAGGGCGAGGGCGGCGTCAACGCCCTGACCCCCGATTTTGTCCAAGCGGTCGAGCACGTTTGTCACGAGAACGATATCATCTTCATGGTCGACGAGGTGCAGACCGGCAACGGTCGTACCGGCAAGCTGTATTCGTACATGCACTTCGGCGTACAGCCCGACGTGGTCAGCACCGCCAAGGGGCTGGCGGGCGGCTTGCCGATGGGCGCGACCCTGATGGGCGGCAAGGTTGCCGACGTCCTCTCTTACGGCGATCACGGCTCTACCTTCGGCGGCAATCCCGTCTGCGCGGCGGCGGCGGTCTCGGTGCTCAGCCGCATGGACGACGCGTTTCTCTCACAGGTTGCCGAGAAGGGCGCGTATATCAGGTCGAGGGTCGAAGAAGCGGGCTTTGCGGTCAGCGGACTGGGGCTGATGATCGGTATCAAGACCGAGAAGCCCGTGTCCGAGGTGCTGATGAAGTGTATGGAGAACGGCGTTCTCTGTCTGTCCGCCAAGGAAAAGCTGAGACTATTACCCCCGCTGAACATCCCGACAGAACAGCTCGCTAAGGCTGTCGATGTGATCATAGAAGCGTTGAAATAATGAGGAATCAGGAGTTAGGAATTAGGAATGAATGGTGGGCAAAGCCCACACCCATTTATAGAAGGAACAGAAACGTTTCATTCCTTGCCTATAGAATCTAAAAAGCGTTCACGCTTTTCCCTTAATTCCTCATTCCTCACTCCTAATTAAAACCGATTTGAGGTGTCAACATGAATCTGAAAGACAAACATTTCTTGAAACTGCTGGACTTTACCCCCGACGAGATCGCGGGGATGATCGACCTTGCCGCGGAGCTCAAGGCGAAGAAGAAGGCGGGTATCCCTCACCGCCTGTGCGAGGGCAAGAGCATCGCGCTGATCTTTGAAAAGACCTCCACCCGCACGCGCTGTGCCTTTGAGGTAGCCGCCGCCGATCTCGGCATGCACCCCACCTACCTCGACCCTTCGGGCTCGCAGATCGGCAAGAAGGAGTCTATCGCCGATACCGCACGGGTGCTCGGACGCATGTACGACGCCATCGAGTATAGAGGCTACGGTCAGACGATCGTGGAGGAGCTGGCGAAGTACGCGGGCGTTCCCGTCTACAACGGGCTGACCAACGAGTTCCATCCCACCCAGATACTCGCCGATTTTCTCACCATCCGTGAGCATTTCGGAGATCTGCAGGGCAAAAAGCTCGTCTACATGGGCGACGCGCGCTACAACATGGGCAACTCGCTGATGGTCGGCTGTGCCAAGATGGGCATGCGTTTTGTCGCCTGCGCGCCGAAAAAGTACTTCCCGAACGCTGAGCTGGTCGCTCAGTGTGAGAGGATCGCGAAAGAGACCGGCGCGACCCTCGAGTTTGTCGAAGACCCCATGACCGCCACCAAGAACGCCGACGTGATCTACACCGACGTGTGGGTTTCGATGGGCGAGCCTGACGAGGTTTGGGAGGAGCGTATCCGCGACCTGAGCCCCTATCAGGTGAACAAAGCGCTGATGGACAACGCGGGTGAAGGGTGCCGCTTTATGCACTGTCTGCCCGCCTTCCATGACCTGAACACCACCATCGGCAAACAGATTCATGACAAATTCGGCATCGACTGTATGGAGGTCACCGACGAGGTGTTCGAGAGCGCGCAGTCCATCGTCTTTGACGAAGCCGAGAACCGCATGCACACCATCAAGGCGGTCATCGCGGCGACCTTATCCTGAACGTTTCATACATTTCAGAGCCTTTCCGAGCGGAGAGGCTCTTTTTGTATGGAAAAAAGGGGTTTCTCAACGGCGTTTTGCAATCTATCCGATATAGACGGCTTGTCTTACGAAAAGCCCGAAAAGGTTACCGAAAAACCCATCCACGCACCGACAAACGCGCGCGGGGTTATCCGTTATACTGAGAACATCATACGGTAAAGGGATGTTGTTATGTCGGTTGTACAAGCTGTCAGGCGCAGGCGAGAAGGTCGCCGCGCGAAGGACGCGACCAAGAGCGTGGCGCGCGAGGTAATTTTGCATATCTCGTATTTTATCGCGGGCGGAGCGGTCGCGCGGGGAGCGGCGTTGGGGGAGATGTCGCCGTTCGGCGCGTCGCTGGTGGCGGCGGTACCGTTTGCTTATCTGCCCTCGGGCATGCTCGGCACGGCGCTGAGCTATCTGTTCTCGTCGCCTGTCGCGTCGTTTCGCTATATCGCGGTCGTGATCGCCATCGGCGCGATCCGCTGGGTCTTAAATGAGCTGAAAAAGCTCTCCGACAGCCGTCTGTTCGCTCCGCTCGCGGCATTTATCCCGATCTTCGGTACAGGTATCGCGCTGACCTTTTCGGCTAAGAGCGAGATCACCGAGGTTGGGGAGTGTCTGATCGAGGGACTGCTCGCGGCGGCGGGGGCTTACTTTATGAGCCGCACCGCGGCGCTGTTTGCGTCTCGGCGATCCTTGTCGGGCTTTTCGGGACAGGAGCTCTCATGCCTGGCGATGACGGGGTGTATCCTGCTGTTGTCGCTGTCGCGTGTGGTGATCGGCACGGTGTCGGTCGGACGGCTGACGGCGGTGCTTTTGATTTTGCTGTTCGCTCACTGCGGCATGGTCAAGGGCGGCAGTATCGCGGGGATCGCGACAGGCACGGTGTTCGCGCTGTCGGACAGTCATTTGCTGTTTCTTGCGGCGTCCTACTCGCTTTCGGGGCTGATGGGCGGGCTGTTCGCGCCGATGGGCAAGGTCGCGCTGATCTTCTCGGCGCTGCTGTGCAACGCGCTGTTCGCCTTCTCGTCCCCTGACCGCTCTGTGCTACTCCCGGTTACGCTGGAAACCGCGATCGCCTCGGCGGTGTTCCTGCTGATCCCCAAGGACTTCGGCAATTTTCTCTCGGCGATCTTTTCCGACGACGCGTCAAAGACCTCTGAGGACGCTGTTCGCCGCAATATCACCATGCGGCTGAGCCACTGTGCCAAGGCGCTGGAGAACGTCAGCTCGTGCGTCAACGCGGTATCCGACCGCTTATCAAAGCTCTATGAGCCGAACGCCGATTGGGTCTATCACCGCGCGCAAGAGCAAACCTGCCAAAACTGCGGCCTGCGGGCTTATTGTCTTGAGAGAGAGCGTGATCTGACGGCAGATGACTTTCGCCGACTGACCCCCTCGCTCAAGGCGAGGGGATGTGTGCAGGAAGCCGATATCTCCCAAAGCTTTACCAAACGCTGCTGCAAAACAGGGGAGCTGGCTCACAGCATCAGCCGCGCCTACCGCGAGTATCTGTCGCTGGAGGCGGCGCGCCACAGGGTCACGCAGGTGAGATCTGTGGTCGCGGGGCAGTTTGCGGGGCTGAGCGATATTCTGGGCGATCTGGCCGAAGAGTTTCAAGCCGTGGAGGGCTATGACGAAGCCTGTGCCGAGCGGGTGATCGAGGGGCTTTCCGCCGCGGGACTGACCGTGGTGGACTGCGCCTGTCGGACAAGCGGGATCGGAAGTATGACGGTGGAGCTGGTGATCGCCGTGGGGCGCAAAACAGCGTTGTCCAAATCTCAGCTCCGAGAGGAGGTCAGCCGTGCGTGCGGAAGGGTTTTTGAGACGCCGTCGCTGAGCTTTGAGGGTGATCGGGCGCGCGCGGCGTTCTCCGAAATGCCGCTCTATGACGTTGAGATCGGCACCTGTCAGCACGTCTGCGACAACGGCGAGCTGTGCGGCGACTGCCTGAACTACTTTGACAACGGCTCAGGCAGCGCGGTGGCGATGATCTCGGACGGCATGGGTTCGGGCGGCAGAGCCGCGGTGGACGCGAACATGGCGGTCAACATCATGACAAAGCTCTGCAAAGCGGGGCTGAGCTATGATTGCAGCGCGGCGGTGGTGAACGCCTCGCTGATGGTCAAAAGCGAGGACGAGACCCTCGCGACCCTTGATATGCTCGACTTCAACCGCTTCACGGGGCGGGTGCGGCTGATGAAGGCGGGGGCGTGTACGACCTACATCAAACGCAGCGGCAAGCTGTTGAAGATGGACTTGCCGTCCCTGCCGCTGGGAATCCTCAGTGAAGCGAAGCTGAACACCGACGACACGGTGCTGACCCGGGATGACCGGGTCGTCATGGTGTCGGACGGCGCGCTGATCGGCTCGCCCGACTGGCTCGAGCGGCTGGTCCTCTCGTGGGAGGATACAAGCGCCGAAGGGCTCGCGTCGCAGATCGTCGAAGAAGCCCGCAGACGCCGGCAGGGCGATCACGACGACGACATCACCGCCATCGCGATGAGGGTGGTGGTGAACGCTTAAGAGCCACGGAAAGGCTCTGCTCGTAAGTAATACTAAGTATAACCTATTACTTCTATGATAATCAAGAGAAGAGTATGCGCAAAGACCGTTTTGATCGTACGATCATGATACCCCTGCATGAAAAAACAGCGCCGCCTTCAAAGGCGGCGCCGCAGCTGTTTCATTCGTTTTTTGTGAGCTCTGTCATCAGGCGGAAATCGCCTGTCACCCTATCCGTGTTTGACCAGCAGAAAGCTCCTTGATCGGATCGTGACGGTGTTGTCGTCAGCCTCATAGCCGCCGATCAGGTAGGCGATCTCTGCGCCGTCCAACCGATAGTCGATGGCTTTGTCGTCGTCGGAGGGGTTCACAAAGGCGGTGAAGCTACCTCTGCGGTAGGCGAAGGGATAGGCTTTGGGAGCTTCGTAGACGATCTCAAAGCCGCTGTCGTTCATCAGCTCCGGATTCGCCTTTCTCAGGGCGATCAGAGCTTTGAGGTTCTCATAGATACTGCCCTCCTGTCCCTGCTGATCCTCCACGGTCGGCGAGCCCTCACTCTTGTCGACAGGCAGATAGAGCATGTCCTCGTCAGCGTCGGAGAAGCCCATGTTCTTCTCACGGTTCCACTGCATGGGCGTGCGCGAGCCGGTACGCGAGAAACCGCCCTCTTTCGATACCAGATCGGTGCGGTAGCGCATGCCGATCTCGTCGCCGTAGTAGACAAACGGCACGCCGGGCATGGTCATCATGAAGGCGTGGGTGAGCTTGACCATGTGCTCGCTCATGTAGAACGGAGCGCGGGGCATATCGTGATTGTTGGTCATGAAGCTGATGTAGCCCTTGTCCCTGGAGCACTCATACTGCGGCAGGTATTCCGCGAGAAATTCCTCGATATCGCCGTGGGCGTGATCGGCAAAGAAGCTCAGGTTCTCACCGTCGGCGGTGGTTTTGCGGAACAGAGCGTTGTAGCCGTTGCCCTGATGATCGAGGTAGAAATCGGCGTGAAAGCCCGCGTTGACGATCGCGCGCTGCGGATGGCTCCACTCGGATACCAGCACGGCGTCGGGGTACTGAGCGTCCATCATCTCGCGCACGCTGCGCCAGATTTTGGCGGTGGCGATCTTCTCGTCGTCGTTTTTGACGAGCGAATCCGCCATATCGACGCGAAAGCCGTCGATTCCCTTGTCGAGCCAGAAGCGCATGATATCCTTTAAGGCTTCGACGGTCTCCCACGCTTCGTCCGAGTCCGAGGACATCTGCCACTCGGGACAGGTGACGTCGTAGAAGCCGTAGTTCAAGGCAGGCTGGGACGAGAAGTAGTTGACCAGATAGTTGCCGTCGCGCTCACAGATACCGCACATCATGCGATACATCGGCGGCGCGTCCCAAACGCACTTGGTGAAGATGTAGCGGTTGTCGTAGGGGCTGGGATAGCCGGTTTTGGCTTGCTGAAACCACTCATGGGTGTCGCTGGTGTGGCCGGGCACGAGGTCGAGCAGGAGCTTGACGTCCTTTTTGTGCGCTTGCTCCAAGAGGTGCTCAAAGTCAGCCATCGTGCCGTAGCGCGGAGCGATCTTCTTGTAGTCGCGCACGTCGTAGCCCGCGTCCATGAAGGGCGAGTCGTAGATCGGGTTGATCCAGATCGCGTTACAGCCCAAGCCTTTGATATAGTCGAGCTTGACGGTGATACCCTGCAGATCGCCGATACCGTCGGCGTTGGTATCAAGAAAGCTCTGGGGATAGATTTCGTAGAACACAGCGTTTTTCAGCCAGTTGGTACTCATGAGATCACTCCTTATGTAGTATGATTGAATTTTACAATATGAGAATAAGCCTGTCAAGAGATTTTGATTCAGTTAGGAGTTAGGAGTGAGGAGTGAGGAGTTTTGGGAGGGCTTCGCCCTCACCCATTGATAGTAAGTTTGCTTTTAAACAGAGGCAGATACGCTGTGGTTAGCTGTTGTTACTACAATTCAAAACGCGTCAGCGTTTCCCTTCACTCCTCACTCCTCACTCCTCACTCCTCACTCCTCACTCCTCGCTCCTCACTCCTCACTCCTCGCTCCTCACTCCTCACTCCTCACTCCTCACTCCTCGCTCCTCGCTCCTCACTCCTCACTCCTCACTCCTCACTCCTCACTCCTCACTCCTCGCTCCTCACTCCAAATTCCTCACTTCTCACTTTCTCCCGCATAGGATAAGTACGGTAGATTCTGCCATCCAGCAATCTTCACTTGCCCGGACGGCGTGGATTCGATATGATGGATAGAGAATGAGGTGGCTTTATGACGATTGAAATGCTCAGCCGCGGGACAATACTGGTGTCCCTGATGCGGGAGGATATGCGGCGGTTCCGACTTTCGGAGGACGGCGCGGATGTGAAAGAGGGGCTGACGGAGCTGTTGTATCACGTCGGCGAGGTGTGTGCGATGGACGTCGCGGGCAAGAGCTTTCTGGTAGAAGCTTTGCCGAAGGAGGGCGGATGGTTTCTGATTATTACGGTGCGCGAGGCAAAACGCCGCAGGGTGTTTCGAATCAAGCACAGCCAGACGATCCCTGTCTGTGTGTTCCGCTGTGCCGATGATCTGTTGGATTTTGTCGGCACAGAGCCTTCCTTCGACTTTCGCCTGTATCGGTATCAGGAGCGGTATCTGCTGTTGCCGACAGGCAGAATCCGTGACGAAGCGCTGTTATCGGAGTACGGCGAGCTACACCGTCTCAGCCGCGCCGCCGCCGCGCGAGTGAGCGAGTTCGGCGCCCTGCTGTTCGAGAAAAACGTCCAGCGCCGCCATATACGCGGCAGGACAGTGACTGTCCGCGACGCTGCACCTGGGGATAGCGAGGGAGCTTGATAGAATGTCCTCGAGGTTCGCTCCGCTTGAGAGAAAGCCGACCAGGTCGGCGTAGTCGGAGACCATCGCCGTGAAAAAGACGTCCGCCGTCTGTTCGTCGGCATTTTGCGAGAGCATGGTAGCGACAGCGCGCATCAATTCATACAGACTGAGCTTTCGGTCGCCCACCTGTCGGCGGCGTTCGTAGTAGGCGTGAACGTTGGGAGACAGCCGCTGTAAGGCGAGCAGAAAGTTTTCTACCGCTGTCTGTCGGGTGAAGCCGATGTAGTCGTCGCCCGTCATCGCGCGGTAGCGCGCGGTCATGTCGCCGTGACCCGAGAGGGAAACGGTCTTGCCGTAGCGCGTGTAGCCCCAGTTTCTCAGCGGTACGCGGGTGAAAAAATCCTCAGACCGCACAAGGTTGAAGATAGTGCCGTAGCGGTTGGTGCGGCGGCTGATGGTGGTCGCGGGAGAGGCAAAGGTGTAGGCGACTACCTGCTCCAGCCCGTAGCGGTCGCACAGGCGTTTCGAGAGGATATTCGCCACCGCTCCGCCGCGGCTGTAGCCTGTGAGGAAAAAGCTCGGTTCGCGCCCGATCGCGTGCGTGAAAACATAGTCGCCGAGCCGGAGCTCCGCGCGGTCGGCGGCTTTCGCAAAGCCGCTGTGTTCCGCCGTATAGCCGATCTCGAAGTTCGAGTACCATTCGTCGCCTGCGGTGCTTTGCAGGATGACGGCGATTTGCAGGCTTTCATCGTGAAGCCTGCTCGCGACGGTCATGCCCACCGCGTCGCCGCCCGATGATCTCAGGCTCAGCATGTCGGAAAAGCCGAGGTTTTTCAGGTTCTGCGTCAGCAGGGCTTCATTCTCGGCGCTCATGCTCAGCACGGCGGCGATCTGTGCCGCAAGGGGGCTGAACAGCATGGGATTCTCAGGCAGAAAGCCTTGGCTTTTGACGGTGTATAGCTCGGTTTTGTGTGGGAAATTCCCGACAGGACAGCGCAGAAAAATCTGCTTTTCGGCGTTGGCAATCATGTTATCAGCTTCTCCTTACGGTTTTTTGGGAAAGTGCTTCAGCATATGTTGACGAAATCACAAATAATTGATATAATAACTATATATTATGTATTATCAGGAGAAGCTTATGAAACGAATCATCTCTTTGTTAGCGATCGCCGCGCTGTGTATCGGCGTCATCTCGCTGACTGCCTGCGGCAAAAAAGCCTCTGATCCCGTCAAGACCGCTCAGGAGAGCGTCGCGCCCGATCTCAAGCCTTTCAGCGTAAATTCCGACGGCAGCGCTACCAGCTACTACAAGAACGATACCGACGCGAGCGGCAGGATCACGCGCCACTATACCTACGACGCGCTGGGCGAGCTGGCCGGCTCGGTCGGCTACGAGTATGACGAGAACGGCAACATCAGCAAAGAGATCATGTACAGCGCGAAGGGTGAGATCACCGCTCAGACTCTGTACGAAAAGACCAAGGATGATTGGACTACCAAGCGTACCGATATCGACTCCAACGGCGAGACCGTTGCCGTCACCACCACCGAGTATACCGATTTCGGTGCAGAAAAGGCTGTCTACAAGTATGACGGCAGCGACACCTTGCTCAGCTATACGATCTATGAGTATGACGGCGAAACTCTCTCAAAGGTCACGGTCTACAACGGCAACGGCACGGTAGAGAGCTACACCACCTACGATCAGGACGGCAAGGCGCAGAAGTTTGACGCCGACGACAACCCGATCTCATAAGATATATTTCCAAATCGTCATCGAAAGGCACATGCATGTGCCGCGGCAACCTCAACCGATGATACAAAAAGAGCAGGAGCTTTTGGGCTCCTGCTTTTATTGTGCATGTTTTCGGTTTTTTTATACTGATAAATTGATAAAAGTGTTTTTGAATATTATACTAATCCTTCATAAAAACCTTTATCATTTATTGGTCTAAATTTCGCATAGCTTTGTTGGACTCCTTGACAGGCGCCAGCCTGCCTGCGTCGCCCGCCGTGCTCTGCAAAATTTATCCCTAATATCTGATTAAATGCGTTTTGACGTGAGGGATTATTCACACAGCGCTTTGAGCGTGTCGATGGCTTCTTTGGCGTCCTTCTCACCGAAGACCGCCGTGCCCGCGACGCAGATATCCACGCCGGCTTTTGCCGCGGTCGCGATGGTGTCCTTGGCGATACCGCCGTCCACCTGCACGAGGGTTTGCAGCCCGCGCTCAGCGATCTCTTTCTTGAGAAACTCCACCTTCGGCATCATGTCGGGCATGAAGCTCTGTCCGCCAAAGCCCGGCTCAACCGTCATCACCAGCACCATAAAAAGTCTGTCAAGATACGGCTGCACCGCTTCGGGCGAGGTGCCCGGCTTGATGGCTAAAGCGGGCTTGACGCCGCGTTCTTCGATCAGCTTCAGGGTCAGGTCGACGTCGCTGTCACACTCGGTGTGAAACGAGATGATGTCGGCTCCCGCATTGGCAAAGTCGCCGATGTAGCGGTGGGGCTCAGAGATCATCAGGTGCACGTCAAAGGGCTTTTTTGTGGCGTTTCTCAGCTTTTTGATGACCGGCGCGCCAAAGGTCAGGTTCGGCACAAAGTGACCGTCCATCACGTCGAGGTGCATGTAGTCCGCGCCGGCTTCATCCACGCGGATGATCTCGTCACGAAATCTCGAAAAGTCACAGGATAACAAAGATGGGGCGATAAGCATAAAACGAATACTCCTTTTAATCTTGGTGAACAGTTAACGGTGAAGGGTGAAGGGTTGTGGAAAAGCCTGTCGGCTTTTGGAATTGTATCACTATATCTAACCACTATTCTACGGTCTTTTTATCAGCTCGGCGATGATGGTCGCGCCTACCCAAAAGCCGATGTAGATCATCAGCTCCACGATCGACAGCCTTGACACCGAGGCGTACAGCGCGAGCGTCGCGCTCAAGAGGATGCCCAGTATCATGCCGAAGATTTCGATCACGATACCGAGACTGATGTTGGATTTGAGCCCGATACAGCCGCCGATCGCGCGGGTCAGGGAACCGATCCTGCCGCGTGTCGCGAGATACGCGCGCGAGGTTTCCTCCACCTTGCCGGTCGCGTCATCGATGACGTTAGAGTAGCCTGGCGCGGTGACCTTGACCGAGCGGAAGAACACGCCGTAGCGTTCGGCGATCAGCTCGGCGGTGACGTTGGGGTCACAGGTGCTGACAACCAGCGCCAGACCGCTTCTCTCGGCTTTTTGTATCTGATCCTTGGTTGTTTTGTCGGCGTTGTAGGACACCGACATGATCGCGACAGCCTGTCCCGAGATCGCGATGTAGGTGATTGCGGCATTGGTGTTTTTTCTGCGCGAGAAAGGAATCTCGGTCGGGACGGTGATGTGGTAGCGGTTCATGAGCTTTAGGTTGCCGATCAGCACGCGTTCGCCGTTGATCCAGCCCACTAAGCCGCTCTTATCCTCGTACATCACGCTCTCTACCGCGGGCAGGACATTGTTGTTCTCCATCACCAGCTCGTCAAAAGCGGGCGCGATGGGAGAGTTGCCTTCTCTCATCACCGCTGTCGCCATCAAGAGACTTTCGTTGACGCGGTACTGCTGCAGGGGCATGAGCTCTTCGATCTTCACGCACCCCGAGGGAAAGAGATCGCAGGCGTTCATCATGACCGCCGTGGTGTCGCAGAACTGCCGTACCGACGGATAACCCGCGACCATCGCTTCCTCCTTGAGCATGCGTCTGCTGAAGATCAGCAGCGGCAGATTGCCCGCAAGCATGCCCGTGAAGGGGATGCTGACGCACAGCATGACAGCCAGCGCCGATGCCGCTCCCTGCACGCTTTTGAAGATGATCGCGTACAGCACGGTGACAAACAGCGCGCCGATGATGGCGATGGGCGCCATCTTGCCGGTCAACTCCTCGCTGGGGTCGGGAGCATAGGAGATTTTCAGAAAATCAGAGAGAAAGCTCGTTACATGCTGGTAGGCGACCGTTCCGCGCGAGGCGGTGGTGCCGCTGACCAGCCGGCGGGCGGTTTCCTCGTCGTCATAGATCTTTGCCGCGTAGGCGGGGGAGTGGGCGCTGATAAAGTCAAAGTTGCTTTTGACGCGCAGCGCCATCAGCAGTCTGCCCATGGTGCTCAGCACCAGCGCGAACGCGACGATAAAGCTGTACAGGTGGTGATCGCCGCCGACAAACGAGGTGCCGGTGAAGACAGAGACCAGGCTCTGGATCAGGCACGCGATGTAGGACAGGGCGATCACGGTGTTGCAGTTAAATTTGAAGTGAGCAAGCGGTTTTAAGCCGTCGATAAAGACGTGGCGCGCTGCCAGTCCCAGCGCGACGGTGAGGATGAGGTGCATCGCACAGTAGGTGAAGGCGCTTGCGGGACCGTTCGCGGCAACCGTAGCCGCTCCCGAGACGCCCTCCCAGATCACCATCGCCAGCATCGCGGCGCCGATCAGCGCGTATAGAAGCAGGCTTGTGGTCTGACGTCGGATGTTCAGGCGTGTGCGCTCGGATATGTACTTTTCATCCTCGCGGCTGTTGTAGTCCATCGCGCGCTCCTGCTCGTCCTCAGAGGGCGAGGTAACGCTCGACGAGATGACCGCCGCCGATACGCGGAAGAACTTGCCGATGCGCGAACGTTTTTTCTTCTTTGGCTGTTTGACCTTCGGCTCGATCGGGTCTTCGTCAAAGTTATTGCGCATGATCTCTTTGCTCTTTTGCTTCTGCGCGGACTCGTTCTTGCGGCGCGCCGCCACCTGGCTGAGGGTGTACAGCAGGCTCTGGTGCGGCTTGACCAGCGGTTTGGTCGCGTGGTAGTTTTTGGAGATGGTCGGGTCGGTGGATTTGAGGTACTCGTCGTACTCGTTCTCGACCACATCCGTAAAGCGCCCTGCCTTGAGGTAGAGCTTGTCCACGCTGCCTTCGTGCTGATACACGGGCACCTTCGCGACGATGGTGTCGCCGGAGGGGGTGTAGGCGGGCTGCGGCGGACTTTTGGGCTCTGAGCGCTCGTCATGGCGATCCTTGTCGTTGACCTTACGCTCATACTCGCGGATATTTTCCATCGGGTCAAGGCTGACGTCGATATCGTCGATGTCCTGGACGTAGATGTTTCTCAGCTTTTTGACGTCGACAACGTCTTCGATAATCTCGTCGGAGACGGTCGCGTTGGGGTCGAGCTCCGCCTCAAGCTTTACCTCGGGCGTTTCCTCGTCGCCGCTGGAGCTGAACTCCAGCTTGCCGCGGATGAGGTCGTCCTTGGCGGCTTCTTTGCGCTTGGCGGCGGCCTCCGCCTCCAGCGGCTGCTGTCGACGGAACTTGACCTGTTTATCTCGTGTGGAGTAGATTTCCTCCATCGTGCTGTCGAGAGGTTGTGAGGATGAGTCGTATGCCGCTTCGCTGATATCGGTGAACTCCTCGTCCGTCTCTGCGGTCTCTTCGGCAGGCTCCCGAACGGATTCTTCGGGCTTTGCTTTCTCCTTGTCCTTATCTCTGCGGAATATGCTCATGTTTCTCATCTCCTTTCTTCACGGCAAAGCCAAATCGTGCCGCGGGTATACCGCGGGCGGCTTGCCTAAAGCAAATTATCTTGTCTCAGCGACCTTGTACATCAGGATACCCGCCGCCACCGAGGCGTTGAGCGAGTTGATCCTGCCCTTGAGGGGGAGGGATACGATGACGTCGCATTTCTCACGCACGAGACGCGAGATTCCCTTGCCCTCGTTGCCGATGACCAGCGCGACGCCGCCGCTGAAGTTGGTCTTTCGGTAATCCTCGCCGTCCATGTCCGCGCCGTAAACCCAGATATTGCGGGCTTTGAGGTCGTCGATGGTGTCGGCGATGTTGGTGACTCTCGCGACAGGTACATACTCCAGAGCCCCTGCCGAGGCTTTGTAAGCGGTATAGGTCAGCCCTGCCGAGCGGCGTTTCTTGACGATGACGCCGTGCGCGCCCGCGCACTCTGCCGATCGGATGATCGCGCCGAGGTTGTGCGGATCCTCGATCTCGTCGAGGAGGATGATAAAGGGAGCTTCTCCGCGCTCCTGTGCCAGACGGAGGATGTCCTCGACCGTGGCATAGTCCTTCATCGCGCAAAGCGCCGCCACCCCTTGGTGTGCCGCGCCGTTCGTCATGAAATCGAGCTTTTTGCGCTCGACCTCCTGCACGGGTACGCCCGCCTTCTTCGCCTTGGCGGCGATCTCTACCGCCGCGCCCGAGGTGCTGCCCTTGGCAATCATCACCTTGATGACGGAGCGTCCCGACGCCAGCGCTTCGTTGATCGGATTGCGCCCGATCAAGAGTTCGTCGTTCTGATATGGCTGTGTGTTGTCTTTCATGGTACACCTGTCTTTTTCTCTATATAGTCATACCTATACCTATACAGTATACCATATCTAGTATGCCGCTATGCTTCTTAGACAGAAATAAAGCGAAATTTGACAGGTTTTTTCTCACACCCTTGTTTTGTGTGCGAAGAAGGCTGAAAGAACCCCCCAGCCGCCCGACGGGTCTCGAAAAATCCCCGCTTTCGGCGGAAAGATCGTGAACGAGAAGAACATCAGGTAGTATAAGAGCAGCAGCATGACCGCCGGCGCGAAGTACTCCTCCGGGCGGATGTCTGCGGTTTCAAGAAAGTACGTCAGCGCTTGTACGGCGACGACGGCAGCTGCCGACAGCCGCATGCACGTTTCGGGAAAAACACAGCAAACGCCGAGGACAAGCCCTGTCAGCAGGTAAAGGCCGATGCACTTTATTGCGGCGTACCGCCGAAACGGAAGTTTTATCCAGCTGTATTGCAGCAGCGACCACCCGATATACGCCGCCGAAAAGATTTTCGCGTGTTCCCAGGCGCTTTCATTCACCGCCCCGAACAAAATTCCCAGCGCGCCGCCGTACCGCTCATAGACGGTGTTTAGCCAAAAAGCGGCGGCGGCAATCACCGCGCAGCCCGCCGCTTCTGACAGGGCGAGGGATTTTTTCACCATAGCGACCCTCCTTTGCTGTGACCAGTATATGTCAGCCGCCCCGCAAGGTATGCGGGGAGGGACGCCGTTATTTTTCAAAAAATAATTATTTAAAGAAATTATACGTTTTGTATTATTCGTATTTTTCAATAAAAATGTTGATAACTCTGTGGATAAGTGGAATAACTCACGGCCTACAACCCGCGGATTCTCCGTATTTTTTCTTGTTTTTTAAAGTTTTTGAAGTTTTCCATAATTTTTTTAACAGAATTATCCTATCTTCTTTTGATGAAAAAAGGGATTATTTTTATACAATTTGTAATAACCCTCTTGTCAATCGCCAAACGGAAAAATAAAAAATCTTTTATTGCTACTTAGTATAACTTTCCGAATAAGAAAAATCATCCCGCACCGAAGCACGGGATGACAGAGGTTTTGTTGTCAGGAACGAAACAGGATAAACTGAAAGACGAAGGTCACCAGACTGCCGTCCAGTATCCCCAGCGCCACGCCGCCCAGCACGTCGGTGAGGTAGTGGACGCGCAGATACACGCGCGAGAACGCGATGGTGCACGCCAAGAAGAACGCGGGGATCCACATCCACGGTGGACACGTCCAGAACAGCACCGTGAAGGCGCAGAAGGAAGACGCGCTGTGGCCCGAGGGAAAGGAGTGATCCTTCGGCTTATTGATTTTCATATCCTCGTCCGAGATCTGTGTCGAGGGACGGTCGCGTCCGACCTTTTTCTTGATGATGATCTCGCCGAGCAGGTAGTTCACGCCCAGCGTAGTGGTCAGGATGATGCCGACGCGAAAGTGCTTAGTGATGAGCAGCGGGATGATGTACAGCACCCACCAGATCAGTCCCGCGGTGCCTGCGTAGGTGAACGCCACCATGATCTTGTCCAGCACGGGACGGTGAATCTGAGACATCCGCTCAACCACGCGCGCGTCGAGTTCACGCAATTTTTCAAGCATAGTTTGCTCCGGTGATAAACGTAGTAGTGGTGTATGACGATTGCCGTCGGTTTTCTATACCCATTATATATGAAAGGGGCGAAGGGTGTCAATGACCGCTGACAAAAAGATGAACGGTTTTGCGGGGGAAAATCCATACACAATTAACAAAAGCCCCCGTGCGGAGGCTTCGTGTCGTCAGGATTTGCGGTTGTGGATTTCGTTGAGGATGGCTTCGATATCGTCGGAGGTGGTGGAGGTGTCGAGCGTGACGTTTTCCTCGGGATCTTCGGCGACAAAGTTTTCGTCGGGCTTTCTGTCCTCTTCGACGTTGACGCGCTTTGCTCGCTGAGAGGGTTTCTTGATGAAGCTCTTCACCGCGTCTCTGCCCTTTGCGGGTTTGATGATATCGCCGAGCATCTGACCGAGCCAGCCGCACAGAAGGTAGGCGACCATGTAGACCAGCACCGTGATCCACGAGGTACGCCACATGCCGTACAGCAGCGCCGAGATCGCGTAGAACAGCGGCGCAACGGCACAGAGGATCAGGTTGTTGTGCTTCTTTTGACGTTTGTAGACAAAGCCGCAGCCGAGCGCTGTCAGCGGAAAGGCGCCGATCTGGATGATATAGGTCGCGGCGTTCTCGCCTTTGCCCATGAACAGCGGCAAAAGCAGGAAGATGATGGCGGTGATGATGATATACGGTAAAAGCTCTTTGAGCGTTTTTTCTAGCTTGTCGTTCATTCTGTGCTCCATTGATGGTCTCTTTTTCAGTGAATCTAATTATAGAGTATCATTTCCATAAAATCAAGGTGAATATTATATAAAATTCGTTCAACTTTTGATTGACTTCTTTGTAACGGGAGAGTAAAATAAAAGTACTGTCGGCATACCTGCCGTGACAGAATTTTATCAAGAAAGAGGCGAGATTATGGACGCTGGAAGTACGAGCGGCGCTGCCGGAGGGCGACGGTGCGATAAAAAGTACGGCAACAACGCCGACGGCGTTCATCTTGCCGTCAGATAAATAACAGCATCATCCCATCCACAGTGCCTTTCCGCTCCCACCCCATAGGCTGCGCGATCCTTTTGCTTCGGCGAAGGGATCGTTTAGGAGGTTATTTTATGGAAAGGAATACGGTGAGCTTGTTCGAGACGATCCAGACGCTTCTCGATAACAAGCGCTATTCGACTTTGCGCGATATTCTCAACACCATGAACCCCGTCGACATCGCGGGCGTTTTTGAGGATCTGCAAAGCGAGAAAACAGCTCTGCTGTTCCGGCTGCTGCCCAAGGAGACTGCCGCCGAGACCTTTGTCGAGATGGACGAAGGCACTCAGGAGCTTTTGATCCACGGCTTCTCGGATACAGAGCTCAAGGAGATCATCGACGAGCTGTACGTCGATGACGCGGTCGACCTGATCGAGGAAATGCCGGCGAACGTCGTCAAGCGAATCCTCAGACAGGCTGATCCCCAGACACGAAAAGAGATCAACGAAATTCTGAAGTACCCCGAGGACAGCGCGGGCTCGATCATGACGACCGAGTGCGTGATCCTCCGCCCCAAGATGACCGCCGAAGAGGCGATCAAGCGCATCCGCCGCACGGGTATTGACAAAGAGACCATCTACACCTGCTATGTGTCGGATTCGTCCTCGACCCTGATCGGTATCGTTACCATCAAGACCCTGCTCTTGTCCGAAGACGACGAGGTCATCGAGAATATCATGGAGACCAACGTCATCTCGGTCAACACGCTCGACGACCAGGAGCTGGTCGCGCAGATGTTCAACAAGTACAATTTCCTCGCCCTGCCCGTTGTGGACAAAGAAAACCGTCTCGTCGGCATTGTCACCGTCGACGACGCGATCGACGTCCTCGAGGAAGAGGCGACCGAGGATATCCAGAAGATGGCGGCGATCACGCCGACCACCGACAAGCCCTACGACCGTATCGGCGTGTTCGAAACCTATTTCGCGCGTATCCCGTGGCTGTTGATCCTGATGGTATCGGCAACCTTCACGGGCATGATTATCACGGGCTATGAGGATGCTCTCGCGGCGTCCAGCGCGGTGTTCCTCACGGCGTTTATCCCCATGCTGATGGACACCGGCGGTAACTCCGGCTCCCAGGCTTCGGTCACCGTCATCCGTGCGCTCTCGCTGGGTGAGATCGAGTTCAAGGACATCTTCAAGGTCATTTTCAAAGAGAGCCGCGTCGCGCTTTTGTGCGGCGTCAGCCTTGCGGTCGTGAACTTTCTGAAGCTCATGCTCTTTGACCGACTGGTGCTCCACAACGATCACATCACCTTCTTGGTGGCGTTTGTGGTGTGCCTGACGATGGTGGTTACCATCTTTATCGCCAAGCTCGTCGGCTGTACCCTGCCGATGATCGCGAAGAAGATCGGCTTTGACCCCGCTGTGATGGCGTCGCCGTTCATCACGACGATCGTCGACGCGATCTCGCTGATCGTGTACTTCGGTATCGCGACAGCCCTGCTGCATATATAAAAAACGATCCCCTTACGGTTACGATTTCCGTAAGGGAATTTTTTGTGTCTGTATGAGGGGATCAGAACTTGATCTTTTCGGCAATGTAGGCTTCGAGGTCGGCGATCGCCACGCGCTCCTGCTGCATGGTGTCGCGGTCGCGGACGGTTACGCAGTTATCCTCGAGGGATTCAAAGTCGTAGGTAACGCAGAACGGCGTGCCGATCTCGTCCTGACGGCGATAACGCTTGCCGATGGATCCCGCGTCGTCATAGTCGACGGGGAAGCTCTTGGAAAGCTCGTCCGCTAGAGCGGAAGCCTGCTCGCCCAGCTTCTTACTGAGGGGCAGAACAGCCGCCTTGAACGGCGCGAGGAACGGGTGCAGTCTTAACACGATTCTGGTGTCGTTCTTTGCTTCGTCGACCAGCTCCTCGTCATACGCCTCGGTCATGACGGTCAGGAACAGACGCTCAACGCCCAGCGAAGGCTCGATGACATAGGGAACATAGCGGGTGTTGTCGGTGGGATCGAAGTAAGAGAGATCCTTGCCCGAAACGTCCTGATGGCGAGAAAGGTCATAGTCGGTGCGGTCGGCGATGCCCCACAGCTCGCCCCAGCCGAACGGGAAGAGGTACTCAAAGTCGGTGGTGGCTTTCGAGTAGAAGCTCAGCTCCTCTTTCTCGTGATCGCGCAGGCGGAGGTTCTCTTCCTTGATGCCCAGGCTGTAGAGGAAGTCGCGGCAGAATGAACGCCAGTAGTCGAACCACTCGAGGTCGGTGTCGGGCTTGCAGAAGAACTCCAGCTCCATCTGCTCAAACTCGCGCACGCGGAAGATGAAGTTGCCCGGGGTGATCTCGTTGCGAAAGGATTTGCCGATCTGCGCAACGCCGAACGGAACCTTTTTGCGGGTGGTGCGCTGGATATTCGCGAAGTTGACAAAGATACCCTGCGCGGTCTCGGGGCGCAGGTACAGCTCGGCTTTGGTGTCCTCGGTAACGCCCTGGAAGGTCTTGAACATCAGGTTGAACTGACGGATATCGGTGAAGTTCGACTTGCCGCAGTTGGGACAGGTGATGCCTTTTTCGCGGATGTAGTCCATCATCTGTTCGTTCGACCAGCCTGCGACGTTGGTGCCGTCAAAGTCCTCGATCAGGTTATCGGCGCGGTGACGGGTTTTGCACTCCTTACAGTCCATCAAAGGGTCGGAGAAGCCGCCTAAGTGACCCGAGGCGATCCATGTCTGCGGGTTCATGAGGATCGCGGAGTCGAGTCCTACGTTGTATTTGTTTTCCTGCACGAACTTTTTCAGCCATGCTGTTTTGATATTATTCTTCAGCTGAGCGCCCAAGGGACCGTAGTCCCAGGTGTTCGCAAGGCCGCCGTAGATCTCAGATCCGGGATAGACGAAGCCTCTGCCCTTGCACAGAGCGACCAGTTTTTCCATTGTTTTTTCCGTATTCTTCATGGTTACCTCCTTGTCGCCACTGGCTATGGCGAACAATATTTTTTGCTGTGAATGACAGCTACCTTATAGTGTACAATTTTCGGGAGATAAAGTCAAGCAGTTTAGTGAGTTAGGAGTGAGGAGTTTTTGTAGAGTGAGGAGTTAGGAGTGAGGAGTGAGGAGTTAATGGCGGGCGCTGCCCGCACCCGATTAATATACATCGCTATCAAAATAACGCTTGCGACCCTTTTATAGAGTTGCAAGCGTTAACTATTGATATCTTTATTCAATCCAAAAGCCGTCAGGCTTTCCCAAAACTCCTAACTCCTAACTCCTCACTTCTAACTCCTTAAAGACTCCTCATTAATACACGATAACGGGTGTGCCGACCTCCATCTTCGCGTACATCTTCTTGGCGACGTCGGGCGGCAGGTTGACGCAGCCGTGCGAGCCGTTGCCCTTGTAGATGTTGCCGCCGAAGGAGGATCGCCAATCGGCGTCGTGCAGTCCCCATCCGCCGCCGATGAACGGCATCCAGTAGGTGACGTAGGAAACATAGTCGTCACCTTTGAGGGTGCAGGGCGATACCTTGGCGTTGACCTCAAAGAAACCCTTCGGGGTATCGGCGGAGCGGTAGTTGCCGGTGACACAGTCGCTTTCAAGGTAGACGTCGCCGTCCACGATATACCAGACGTGCTGGTCGTCCAGACTGACCTCGACATAGGTGTCGCCGACCTCTTTGTCATAGATTTCGGTGCGGGCGGTAAACTCCAGCTCTGTCGGCGTGCCGGTGATCCTTTTGTCGTTGATTTCACGGTACGGATAGATGCGGAAGAAGTAGGTCTCTCCGTCCTCCAGCCGCGAGGTGCTGTAGTGGGTTTTATCGGTTTCGTCGAGCTTTTCCCAGCTCTTTTCATCCTTGCTGTAGTAGATTTCGTAACCGTCGGCGTAGTCGCTCTCCTTGTAATCGAGCGATACTCTGCCCAGCTTTGAGGCTGAGCTTTTGTCCTCGGGGCCCAAGAGTCCCGCGACGGTGTAGATATCGTCGGTCGCTCCGAGGAGCCTGCCCGTGCTGTCCTCACGATAAGCGCACAGACGGTAAAAGTAGGCTCTTCCCGCCTTGAGGTCGGTGTCGGTAAACTCGGTGACGTCGGCGTCAAAGGTCTTGTAGTCCTCCCACTTGCCGCCAAAACACCGCTGCATGATGTAGCCGTCCGCGCGGTCATTTTCTTTCCAGCGCATGGTCGTGGTATCTTTTGTGGCGGCTGTCATCCTGAATCCCTCGATATCGGTCGGAGAGGTGCCGAAGGTGACCTCGGTCGCCTCGCCCTGAGCGGGATGATTGCCGTCGTTGATGAACGCCGCGATACGAAAGCT
>CACWTM010000012.1 GCA_902763855.1 uncultured Ruminococcus sp.
TAAAGCTGATACTTAAACCAATGGGCGCACCGATCAGGCTGCGCAGAATAACTTTCTTTTTCATAATTTACCTCCTATAAACCTAAAACCTTTTTGATTCTTGACACATAGCGTCTTGAAACATATGTTGCCGTTCCGTCGGACAGCGTAACGCAAATCGTACCCGATAAGCTCAAATCAAAGTTGCGTACCTTTTTCAGATTGATAATCTCCGAATTGGAGATGCGCACAAAACTGTGCTTGGTCAGCTGTTCCTCGAGCTCGTATAATCTTTGTCTGAGGATGTATTCTTTTTTGCTGACTGAAGCAAAGGTCTTGCCGCCCGCAGAGTAAATATGGATAATGTTATCGGGTGATAAGATTTCCGCCAAATCATTATAAAAGCCCGTAATAATCTCAGGAGTTTTAGATGAAAGCGTATTGAGTATGTCGTTGATTTCATCATTTACCTTATCAGTAATAATAATCACTCTAGGCTCAATACAGCTGTCGTCGATTTTGATTTCTACCTGCATTGTTTTTTCCTCCTTTGTTGACAACAGTATACCACGCTTTGAAAATCAAATCCACCGTTTTTCAATAAGTGGTCGTTTTTTGAAGATAAGTGGTTATTATTATTACTCAAAAAAACAGAGCCGCCAAGCAGGAAATTATCCCACTTGGCGGCTGTGCTGGTTAATTGTAAATCAATTCTGCATTAACGATTTCGGTTGCACGGTTTCGGAAATTGTTCATTCGCTTCACCCAGAGCATTTGATTATCAGGTTTGATCCGTTCGATTGCGGATAATAAGAATAATAGCAGACAGCTTTAACACTGCCTGCTATTACAGATAATACATATTGAATTGCAGATTATTCCCACTCGATGGTGGCGCAGGGCTTGGGGGTGAGGTCGTAGAGCACGCGGTTGACGTTCTTTACCTCAGCGGTGATGCGCTTGGTGATGTGCTCGAGCAGCTCGAAAGGTACGTCCTCGACGGTGGCGGTCATCGCGTCCTTGGTGTTGACGGCGCGCAGGATGACAGGCCAGCCCTCGGTGCGCTTGCCGTCGGTCACGCCGACACTCTTGAAATCGGGGATCGCGGTGAAGTACTGCCACACCTTGCCCTCAAGGCCGTTTTTCGCGAACTCTTCGCGCAGGATCGCGTCACTTTCGCGGACAGCCTCCAGACGGTCGCGGGTGATCGCGCCGAGGCAGCGTACGCCCAGTCCGGGGCCGGGGAACGGCTGACGGAATACCATGTTGTCGGGCAGACCCAGCGCCTTGCCGACGACTCTGACTTCGTCCTTGAACAGGAGCTTGACAGGCTCTACCAGCTCGAACTGCAGATCCTCGGGCAGACCGCCGACGTTGTGGTGCGCCTTGACGCCGTCAGACTCGAGGATATCGGGGTAGATGGTGCCCTGAGCGAGGAACTCGATGCCATCGAGCTTTCTGGCTTCTTCTTCAAAGACACGGATGAACTCGGCGCCGATGATCTTGCGCTTCTTTTCCGGTTCGCGGACGTTCGCGAGCTTGTCAAGGAAGCGGTCGACCGCGTCGACATAGACGAGGTTTGCGTTCATTTGATTACGGAACACCTCGATGACCTGCTCGGGCTCGCCCTTGCGAAGCAGTCCGTGGTTGACGTGAACGCAGACGAGCTGCTGTCCGATGGCTTTGATCAGCAGCGCCGCGACGACGGAGCTGTCTACGCCGCCGGAGAGGGCGAGGAGCACCTTCTTGTCGCCGACTTGGGCGCGGAGTTCCTTAACCTGCTCGTCGATAAAAGCCTGAGCAAGCTCAGGGGTGGTGATTCTTTCCATGGTTTCGGGTCTTACATTTCCTGTCATAATAACCTCCCAAAATAGTTGTCATTGCGTGGTTCGCCAAGGAACCGTGCAATCTCAACCGAATGATTAGTTAGATTATAGCAAAAGTGCGGTTTATCGTCAATATTTGAATCAAAACCGGCATGATAAATAATGCTCAAAGTATTTGCAATATGGGATTTCTTTTTTTAGTAAAAGCGTAGACATTTTATTTTTCTAGTGATATAATTCCTTATATATGGCATTGATGGCGGTAAAAAGGAGAGGTCGTATTGGCGTTTATAGATAAGTATATTAATGATGATATAAAAGAAAAGTTTGAGTTTCTTGATTATGGACATGCTTTAGAAATACTGCATGAGAGTTTTTATGATGAATGGTGTGAAATTCAAAAGGCGTTAAAGGACCTGAAACTTACTGTCAATGACATTACAAAAGCCGGAGGTAATGAATCACCTATACCGAAAAAGTTTGATGATGTTTTATATCCGTTGGGATGGAGAGAAATACGGATTTCGGGAGACTTAATAGTAAAAAAGTATCCGAGACAAGTGGCGCAACGCAGAGGGCGTTTTGCAAAGGAACCCTTTGAAATCGACACGATCAAAGGGTACATTGATGGACACAATATTGACTTTTTAAAAAATAGAGTGGCTTTTGATTTAGAATGGAATAGTAAAGATCAAACTTTTGACAGAGATTTATTAGCAATGCGAACCTATTTTGATTGTGGATTAATAGATGTGGGAGTAATAGTAACAAGATCAGAAGAGTTGAATGACATATTTAAAGAAATTGGAATTATGGCGAAATATGGAGCATCCACAACTTGGTTAGGAAAACTGCAATATCGCCTGGATAGCAGGCGCAACGGAGGATGCCCTATATTAGCTGTGGGCATACGAAAGAGGTGCGTTGAAGGATATGAGTAATATAGAAGATACGATCAAGGATTTTTTAACGTTTACTAACGGAAAAAAGTATAATACGATTTATGCTGATCCGCCTTGGCAATTCCAAAATCGAACAGGTAAAGTAGCACCGGAACATAAAAGGTTGAATAGATATGAAACATTGTCTCTTAAAGATATTAAATCTTTGCCTGTAAGTGAAATTGCAGATGAAAAGTCACATTTGTATTTGTGGGTGCCTAATGCTCTTTTACCTGATGGATTAGCTGTAATGGATGCGTGGGGATTTGAATATAAAGGAAACATCGTGTGGGAAAAAATTCGCAAAGACGGATATCCCGATGGGAGAGGAGTAGGCTTCTATTTTCGTAATGTTACTGAATTATTGCTTTTTGGTATAAAGAAAAAGAGTGCGCCAAATCGAACATTAGCACCGGCACGATCACAGGTTAACTTGATTAGATCACAAAAGAGAGAACATAGCCGAAAACCGGATGAAATAATCCCTATTATTGAAGCATGTAGTTTACCGGCACGAATAGAGTTGTTTGCTCGTGGAGACCGTGAAGGTTGGGATATGTGGGGGGATCAGGCATCATCAGACTATGAACCCACATGGAGCACCTATAGCAATCATACAAAAGCAAAGAAAGAAGCACAAAATAACATTAATAATATAGCTGTAAATCAATAGAAAAAGGGGGACTGTTTGTTCGCAGTCTCCTTGTTTATTTCCCGTCCCAAAGGTGTTTGGATAAATCCACTCTGCCGTCGATGAATGCTATCCCCTCGTTTTGTAGGAGGGCAATTTGTTCGTTCATGCCGCCGAAGGCGAAGGCTCGGGACGGCTCGCCGTAGCGGTTGACCACACGGTAGCAGGGGATGTGCTCGGGGTCGGGATTCACGTGCAGGGCGTAGCCCACCACGCGGCTCCATCGCGGGTTGCCCGCGAGCATGGCGATCTGTCCGTAGGTCGCGACCTTGCCGCGCGGGATTTTGCGCACCACGTCATAGATCAGTTCAAAGGAGTTCTTCATAGCAGCTTCAACTTTCATTATAATATATGAATATTTTAGCATAACAGCGGATGATTAGCAACGGAAAGGTTTGGCATTTCTCGTGCGGCAGCATATGGAAAAGCCCTCAGCGAAAAGGATAACAGCTAAGGGCTTTGATGTTGGTTGTATGGTAGATGTCAAAAATCCTTCTGCAAAATCTCCGCTTTGGTCAGTTCGCGGTTTTCGGTTAACTCACTCCCACTCCACCGTGCCGGGGGGCTTTGAGGTGATATCGTAGACGACGCGGTTGACGCGGTCGACCTCGTTGATGATACGGTTTGACACCCTGCCGAGGATATCGTAGGGAATCTTTGCCCAGTCGGCGGTCATGAAGTCGTCGGTGGTGACGGCGCGGATCGCGACCAGCTCGCTGTAGGTGCGGCTGTCGCCCATAACGCCGACGGTCTTGACGCCGGGAAGCACGGCGAAGAACTGGCTCATCTCGCTAGAGTAGCCGCATTTGTCCATCTCGTCACGCAGGATGGCGTCAGCTTCCTGCAAAATACGGACGCGCTCGGCGGTGACCTCGCCGATCACGCGCACGCCCAGTCCGGGGCCGGGGAACGGCTGCCGCCAGACGAGATCGCGGGGGAGACCGAGCTTCTCGCCGACAGCGCGAACCTCGTCCTTGAACAGGTCTTTGAGCGGTTCAATCACGTCCTCAAAGTGAATATCCTTCGGAACGCCCACCTGATTATGGTGGGTTTTGATTTTGGAGGCGTCGCCCTTGCCGCTCTCGATACGGTCGGGGTAGATGGTGCCCTGGGCGAAGAAGCCGGAGCCGTAGCTCTCGCGGATTTTGTTCCAGAAAACGTTGTAAAACTCGGTACCGATGATGGTGCGCTTTTCTTCGGGATCGGTCACGCCCTTGAGCTTAGACAGGAACTCGTCCTGACAGTTGATGCGGACAAAGTTCATGTCAAAAAGCTCTGTGAAGGTGTTCTCGACAAAGTCGCCCTCGTCCTTGCGCATGAGACCCTGGTCGACGAAAACGCAGGTCAGCTGTTTGCCGACGGCTTTGGAGATCAGCGCCGCGGCAACGGAGCTGTCGACGCCGCCCGAAAGTCCGAGCACAACGCCTTTGTCGCCGATGGTCTCACGCAGTTCTTTGACGGTATCTTCGATGAAGCTGTCCATCTGCCAGTCGCCTTTGCAGCCGCAGACCTTGTAGAGGAAGTTGCGCAGCATTTGCTTGCCGTATGCGGTGTGGGTGACCTCGGGGTGGAACTGCACGCCGTAGAGCCCTCGGCTTTCGTCGCACATCGCGGCGGTGGGGCATTTTTCGGTGGCGGCGATGGTGGCAAAGCCCTCGGGAGCACAGGGGATGTAGTCGCGGTGGCTCATCCAGCAAACGCTTTTCTCGGGGATATCGGTGAAAAGGACGTTGTCCCTGACGGTGACCTCGATCTTGCCGTACTCGCTGCTGTTTTCGGCGCTCTCTACGCCGCCTCCCGCCATGTATGCCATCAGCTGACAGCCGTAGCAGATACCGAGGATCGGTATACCCGCGTCGAGAATAGCGGGGTCGTAGTGGGGAGAAGCGGGATCGTAGACGCTGTTGGGGCCACCCGTGAAGATGATACCTCTGTAACCGGCGGCTTTGATCTCGTCCACGGTGATTTTGTTGTAGGGTTTGATCTCAGCGTAGATGCTTTGTTCGCGCACGCGGCGCGCGATGAGCTGGTTGTACTGACCGCCGAAATCCAGAACTAAGATTTTTTCCATATTACCACTCCTAATAAAAAATGTCATTGCGAGGCTTCTGAACATGCGTGTTCAAAACCGTGGCAATCCCACAATGAGGGAGAACGACCTCTCCGACAAGGGGATTCCCACGTCGGGGCACTGCCCCTCCTCGGAATGACATTGTTGTTGATTGATTAAATATTGATCTCCGCGTTCTCGCGGCTGATGGTTGCATAGAGGGGGCGGGTCTTGTCGACCAGCGCCTGTACCTGATCGGGACATCTGCCGATATACGCGCTCGGGTTGAGCACGTCGGTCATCTCGTCCTCGGTCAGGGGGAACTCGGGATCGTCAGCGAGCATAAGCAGCAGGTTGCACGCCTCGCCCTTGTCCATGCCGGCGATCGCCTCCATCGAACAGCGGCGGATGATCTCGTGCAGCGCCTGACGGTTGCCGCCGCGCTTGACGCCCTCCATCATGAGATTCTCGGTCGCGATGAACGGCAGATAGGTCATGACGGTCTTGTTGATGACGTCGGTGTTGACGTAGATATCCGCGGTGACCTTTTGCAGGATACGCAGCACCGCGTCGGCGCAGAGGAAGCCCTCGGGGATGGAGATGCGGCGGTTGGCAGAGTCGTCAAGGGTGCGCTCCATCCACTGGACAGAGACGGTCATCGGCGCGTTTAAGGCGTCCGCCATCAGATAACGCGACAAAGAGCAGATACGCTCGCACATCATCGGGTTGCGCTTGTAGGGCATCGCGGAGGAGCCGACCTGCGTTTTTGCGAAGGGCTCAAAGAGCTGGCGGTCGTGCTGTAACAGACGCATATCGGTGGCGAATTTGTGCGCGGACTGGGCGATAGAGGACAGGGCGTTGAGAATACGGCTGTCCACCTTGCGCGGATAGGTCTGACCCTGGACGTCGAAGATTTCGTCAAAGTCAAAAGCGGACGCGATCTTTTTGTTCAGCGCGTCGATCTTCTCGCCGTCGCCGTCGAACAGCTCGACAAAGCTCGCTTCTGACCCTGTTGTACCGCGGCAGCCGAGGAACTTGACGTTTTTGATCGCGAAGTCGATCTCGTCGAGGTCGGATACGAAGTCCTGTAACCAGAGTGACGCGCGCTTGCCGACGGTGACGAGCTGTGCGGGCTGGTAGTGGGTGTAGCCGAGGGTGGGCATGTCCTTGTATTTTTCACAGAAGTCGGAGAGGTTCGCGATGACCTTCAGCAGCTCAGTGCGGATGTACAGCAGCGCGTCGCGGTAGAGCACGAGGTCTGCGTTGTCGGTGACATAGCACGAGGTCGCGCCAAGGTGGATGATGCCCGCCGCAGAGGGTGCCTCTTTGCCGTAGGCGTGGATATGCGCCATGACGTCGTGGCGAAATTCTTTCTCTTTCTCGGCGGCGTAGGCAAAGTCAACGTCGGTGACGTGGGCTTCGAGATCGGCGACCTGCTCAGCGGTGATGGGCAGACCGAGCTCGCTCTCGGCGCGCGCCAGCTCTACCCAGAGCTTTCTCCATGTCTCGATGCGCGTCTGCGCCGAGAACAGAGAGGTCATATACTGTGACGCGTAACGCGCCGAAAATGGGGATTCATAATTGTTTGTCATTGAGGAATACTCCTTTTATCTGATAATGATGCTGTCGCGCTCGGGACCGACGGAGATGTACTTGATATAGCAGCCGATCTGCTCCTCGATATAGAGGACATAGTCCTGTGCCGCTTTGGGCAGGTCTTCAAACCTGCGCACGCCGGTGATATCCTCGCCCCAGCCGGGCAGGTACTCGGTGACGGGCTGAGCTTTATCCAGCAGGCTCGGGAAGGGGAATTTGTCGGTGGTGCGGTCGTCGAGCTTGTACTTGACGCAGACCGGGATCTTGTCCATGTAGCTTAAGACGTCCATCTTGGTCAGCGCGATCGCGGTAGCGCCCTGTTTTTTGACGCCGTAGCGGGTCGCGACAACGTCGAACGAACCGACGCGGCGGGGTCTGCCTGTCTTTGCGCCGAACTCGCCGCCCGCTTCGCGGAGCTTGGCGGCTTCTTCGCCGAACCACTCGCTGGTGAAGGGGCCTTCGCCGACGCAGGTGGAGTATGCCTTGACCACGCCGATGATCTCGTCGAGCTTCATCGCGGGAGCGCCCGCGCCGATGGGCGCGTAGGCGGCGATGGTCGAGGAGGAGGTTGTGTAGGGGTGGATGCCGAAGTCGATATCTCTCAGCGAGCCGAGCTGGGCTTCAAACATGATGTTCTTGCCCTGTGCCTCGGCGTCGTCATAAAAATCGTCGAGGTCGCAGATAAAGGGCATGAGCGGCACGCAGTAGGCGTCGTACCATTCCTTCAATGCCTCACGGGTGGTCGGCTCTGCGCCGTAGACCTTCTCGATCGTGAGGTTCTTCCACTCCATGATCCCGTCGAGGTGCTCGAAAAAGGCTTTTTCGTCAAACAGCTCGCCCGCGAGCACAGTCTTTTTCTGATATTTGTCAGAGTAGAACGGCGCGATACCCTGTCTGGTGGAGCCGAACTTTTTGTCGGCAAGGCGCTGTTCCTCAAGACAGTCGAGCTCCTTGTGCCACGGCAGCAGGAGAGACGCGCGCGCGCTGATCTTGAGCTTGTCGGGGGTGAGCTTCACGCCCTTGGAGCGGACATATTCAATCTCTTTGATGATGCTCTCGGGGTCGACCGCAACGCCGTTGCCGATGACGGACACAACGCCCTCGCGGAAAATGCCCGATGGGAGCAGGTGCAGAGCAAATTTGCCAAATTCGTTGATGACGGTGTGACCCGCGTTGCCGCCGCCCTGATAGCGCACGACGACGTCATAGTCGCTGCTGATGAGGTCGACCATTCTGCCTTTGCCCTCGTCGCCCCAGTTAATGCCTACAATCGCACAGTTCATAATTACCTCCAAATGGATTGTCGGATATACCGACGATGAAATTCAATAATTTACCGCATAACAGTATAGCATAAATCCAAGAAAAATAATACCAATATAAAAGAAAAATAAGAGAATTTCGGCTATATCACATAAGAATGGGGGACATGAATAAAAATTTATATCAAAATTATTCTAAATTCTCATAAAAAACAGTTGTATTTTTCAAAACTTTGTGGCATAATGTAATCGCACCATTATAACATTATAGGAGGTATAATAATGTTAAAGAAAAGTATTTCAGTTCTGTTAGCGGTACTGATGATGGTATCCGTGCTTACTGTCGGCATCGTTACCGCCGGAGCCACCGATTATTCCGGTGTCACCACCGACTCGGGCAAGCTGTATTTTGACGCAAATTCCACCGATTGGGATATGACTGACGCTAAGATCGCTTTCTATGCGTTCCCGCTGAGCGATGACGTCGGCGCGCCTTACAAGGGCTGGGGCGGCAAGAGACTCCAAGGTTCCGACGCCGACAAGGACGGTATCTGGGAATTTGCTCCCACTCAGTGGAAGCTCGAGGACGGCGTACAGTACAAGATCATCTTCGCGAAGGCTGACAAGACCAACGCTTGGGTTGCACAGACCTACGATCTGTACTTCGACACCACCTGTTTAGGCCACATCGCTTACTGCAACGGCACCGTTTACGAGAACCCTGCCGACTCCACCAAGACCGCTCTCGCGGCTGTCTTTGACGGCATGGATCCCGCTTCCTTCGGTCCCGTACTGCAGGTTTCTTCTATCGGTAACGTTGTCGGTACCTGTCCCGAGCAGGGCAAGACCCCTTATGACATTTTTGTAGACTTCATCTCCGTCGTCAACTCCGAGACCGGCACTACCGTTCTGGATAACGCGCGTAAGTATGTTGTTACTTCCGGCACCAAGACCGAGCAGAAGATGATCGACGATATCGGTAAGGACTTAGGTCTGTCCAAGGATGACGTTGAGAAGGCGTTCACCGAGAACGAGGTTGCTACTGTTTGGACTGCTGCTGATTCTACTCTGCCCGCAGGCGGAGAGACCCCGACCGAGGCTCCCACCGAGGCGCCGACCGAGCCGCACATCCATACCGCCGGCGAACCTGTCCGTGAGAACGAAGTTCCCGCTACCTGCAAGGCAGAAGGCTCCTATGACGAGGTCGTATACTGCACCGAGTGTCAGGAAGAGATCTCCCGCGAGCACAAGACCATTGACAAGCTCGCTCACACCCCCGGTCAGCCGGTACATGAGAACGAAGTTCCCGCTACCTGCAAGGCGGAAGGCTCCTATGACGAGGTCGTATACTGCACCGAGTGTAATGCAGAGATTTCCCGCGAGACCAAAACCATCACGAAGCTCAACCATGACATCGTCTATGTAGAAGAAGTTCCCGCTACTGCTTCCAAGGATGGCGTGAAGGCTCATTATGAGTGCACCTCTTGCGGCAAGTACTTCTCCGACGCGACCGGCACTGTAGAGGTCGATCCCGCTGATTACATCATCAAGGCTGAGCATAAGCGCGGCGACGCGAACAGGGACGGCGTTGTCGATGTTCTCGACGCGACCATCATCCAGCGCGTGCTGGCTGAGTATGAGGTTGAGAATTATGATGAAATCGCTGCCGACGCTGATCTGGACGGTATCGTTGACATGATAGACGTTACTTTGATCCAGCGTATCGACGCTCAGATGACTACATTTGAAGCGTGGGACGAGGCTCACAAGGCTGCCTAACCATCGCTGAAACCGAATAGATTCAACAAGGGCTATCGCTTGCGCGGTAGCCCTCTTTTGCGCTTCGGATTATTTCTGCCCCCTTATCGAAAGCGTTTGATCGAACAAAAAGACGCCTGTCAGGCGGTCGATCAGGGCTCGTTTCGAAGGAGGGCTTGATTTGATTCGCGGTTGAGCGGTCATTGACGGAAATGTTTCGGGCAGGCACGCGTGCCGCGACCTTCCTCTGCAATAGACGCTATATTGACTCCTCGCTCATGAATCGCGCATATTTGATACAAGAAAGCGTGCGCTTGGAGCGCGGGATTTCGTCTTCCCATCGTTCGTGCGCACGCAGTGCGCGGCTGGGCGAGGGCTATCAATTTTTTGGTTGACAGACGTTACCGCAATCATTCAATTGGCTAATATATTTTTGTGCGCGAATAATCATACAGTTGGTTGTAATCTCCCGTCACACAAAAGAACGGAGCTGTCGCATAGGCGATAACTCCGTTGTGTGATACGATGTTTACTTTTTTGCTGCGGTCGGCGCGGTCGTCGCTTTCTGAGGAGGCAGCTGCTCGACGCTGATTAGCTCGGTGGAAGCGATCGTTTCCCAGCTGTCGGCGTCCTTGATCTCAAAGGAGACCTTGACGCTGTCGATCACGGCGATGTCGTGCTCCTCCATATCGGGTTTGTAGAAGGTGACGACGTCGACTGCGCGCTTTTCGGGGAGGATCGTGCGGTTCATGACCGAGGTCATATCATATCCGTTGACGATAACCTTGCCGGTCTGGACGGCGATGTTGCGGTCGGTGCCGTTGTACATGTAGACCATCAGCTCCGCTCCGTCGGAGTAGGCGCGGTCGGTGCTCACACCCTTGAGGATGATCTTGATATCGTCCTCGTCGTAGGCGGTCTGGCCGCTTTCGTCAAACTCTTTTTCCTTCGGCTCGGCAGAGGTTTTGACGGTGAGCAGATCGGTTTTTGAGATGGGGTTGTAGCTTTTGGCGTCAACGATCCTGAGCTTGAACTCGATGGTCTCGAGCGAGGTGACGCCGGAGATCGCTAGGTTGAAGTAGGGCAGCGTCAGCGTGCCTTTGGCGGTTTTTTCGGCGGGAACATTGATGCTGATCTCAGGGCTGACCATAAAGCCGTTGACCACGGCGTAGGGCGCCTGGATCACGATATCCTTTTTGTAGTGGTTCTCGACCTCGAGCTGTAAGCCCGGACCGGAGATCGCGTTGTAGTCGACGCCGGTCACCTTGACCGAGAGATCCTTATCTTCGTAGATGTGCTTTTCATATACGGTCGGCGTTTTGTCAAAGCCGGAAACAAAGCTCTTTAAGCTCAGGCTGCCGCCGCTCTCGGTGGGCGCGACGCCAGTCTCTGTTTGCGATACTGCCGCTGTCTCGGGCTGAGACCCTGTCGGCGCGTCGGTTTTTTGATCGCCGCACGCGCAGACCGATACAGCCATCAGCGCACACATCGCAAGACAAATCATCCGTTTCATGAGTTAAATCTCCTTGAAAAAGATTCCTTTTGGGTGCTTCTGTTTTTAATGTCTACCCGTTATTATACTATATTTATTTAAAAAAAGTCAATAATATGATCGGTTGGCAAAAGACTTCGGTAAATTTTCACGAAATTAAGCAAGTTTCATAGAATTTTTTCGGGAATTATGGTTGCTTTTCATAAAATCTTGTGTTATAATAAATAAACTATTTAAAGTGGGCTTCTATATACAGTGACAGGAGAATCCCCTTTTTAAGAGGTAATATGGAACAGATCATCAACATAGACCGTATGGAGCACGCCGCCGCGCTGTTCGGCAGCTTCGACTCCAATATCAAAATCATCGAGGACGAGTTCGGCGTGCGCGTTCACGCGCGTGACAGCGAGCTGAAGATCTCGGGCGATGCCGAGGGCGTGCTCAAGGCGACCAAGGTCATCGACAGCCTGCTGAACCTTTTGAATCGCGGCGAACAGCTCTCTGAGCAAAACATCACCTACTGTATCTCGCTGGTTAACGACGGCAGCGAGGAAAAGATCGAAACCCTCGCGTCAGACTGTGTCTGTGTAACGTCGAAAGGTAAGCCCATCAAACCGAAAACGATGGGTCAAAAGCGCTACTGCTCGGCGATCGAGAACAACACCATCACCATCGCCGTCGGCCCTGCCGGTACGGGCAAAACCTATCTGGCGGTCGCGATGGCGGTCACGGCGTTTCGATCGAAAGAAGTCAACCGCATTATCCTGACGCGTCCCGCCGTGGAAGCCGGCGAGAAGCTCGGTTTTCTGCCCGGCGATCTGCAGAGTAAGGTTGACCCGTATCTCAGACCCCTGTACGACGCGCTGTTTGACATGCTCGGCGCGGAGACCTACCAAAAGTATCTGGAGCGCGGCAACATCGAGGTCGCTCCGCTGGCGTATATGCGCGGCAGAACCCTTGACGACAGCTTCATCATCCTGGATGAAGCCCAGAACACCACCTCCGAGCAGATGAAAATGTTTTTGACCCGTCTGGGCAACAACTCTAAGATGGTTATCACCGGCGACATCACCCAGATCGACCTGCCCTCCGGCGCCAAGTCCGGGCTGAAAGAGGCGGTCAAGATCCTCAAGGGGATCAAGGGGATCGAGCGGATGACCTTCTCGGACAAGGACGTTGTCCGCCACCGCTTGGTACAGGATATAATCCGCGCCTACGAAAAGGCAAGCCAGCGGAACAATACCGTCAATAAATCGTAATATTTTTACTGAACCTTGTTGTTTGGTACGGATATAATCGACCGCACAACCACACTCATCCGATTACCGCCTGTTATGGATAGATAAGCCGAAATGCTGTTGGCAGCATGCACGGATATCGCCCTCAGGCTGCGGGTGCCAGTCCGAAAAACTACTCAAATCCATCTTTCGATGGTAGACTCAACGCACAAAGGAGAGTGGTTATCATGATGATGGCTATGATAAACGACAAGGTAAGAGTAACGATCACCGACCGACAGAAGAGGGTGAAGATTCCGTCGGGACTTCGCATGCTGATCCGCCGCGCCTGTATCGCGGTACTGCGCGAGGAAAAGTTCCGGGGCGACGCGGAGGTATCCGTCACCTTTGTCGATAACGATCAGATCCGCAGGCTCAACGCGAAGTTCCGCGACAAAGACGCCGAGACCGACGTGCTGTCCTTCCCGCTGGGCGAGAACGGCGAGTATGATATCAACCCCGCTACCGGCGCAAAGCTGCTCGGCGACGTTGTGCTGTCGATGGAAAAGGCTGTTGCGCAGGCAGAAGAGTATGAGCACAGCTTTGAGCGCGAGGTGTGCTACCTCACGGTGCACAGCATGCTCCACCTGCTCGGCTACGACCACATGAACGACGAGGAAAAGGCGGTCATGCGCATGAAGGAAGAGACCGTCATGTCCCAGATCGGTCTGGGCCTCAACAAATAGGCATAATCATCAAAAAGGCGTGCGGCAGACGTGCGCCTTTGTTCAGGAAAAGGAAGATATAGGATGCAAAATACCGAAAGATCCGTATTTGTTACGATCGTCGGCGTTCCGAACGTCGGCAAAAGCTCGATCCTCAACCGTATCCTCGGCAGAAAGATCGCGATCGTCAGCTCTAAGCCCCAGACCACCCGCACCCGTATCACGGGTATCTTCACCGAGGGCGGCGATCAGCTGGTGTTTATCGACACCCCCGGACTGCTCAAGCCCCGCAATCAGCTGGGCGAGTATATGGTCAAGGCAATCAACGAGAGCGTGCAGGGCGGCGACGTCGCGGTGCTGGTTGTCGAGGCGGCGGGCGGCGTGCGAAAGGGTGAGCTGAGCCTGATCGAAAAGTTCAAGAAAAGCGATATGCCCGCGATCCTCGCGATCAACAAAATCGACACGCTCAAAAACAAAAAGGAAGAGCTGATGGAGACGATCCTCGCCTACACGGGGCTGTATGACTTTGACGCGGTGGTGCCGATCTCCGCCGAGACGGGCGAGGGTTTTCCTGCGCTTTTGGAAGAGCTGAAAAAGCACTGCGTCGAGGGCGGTCATTTCTTTGACGACGACGTCGTTACCGATCAGCCCGAAAAGGTCATAGTCTCCGAAATCATCCGCGAAAAAATCCTCAGGCTGTGCAACAAAGAGATTCCCCACGGCACGGCGGTGGTGATCGAGAGCCTCAGGGAACGCGACAACGCGGATATCATGGATATCGAGGTGACCATCTACTGTGAGCGCGACTCTCACAAAGGGATCATCATCGGCAAAAAGGGCGCGATGCTCAAGAAAATCTCCACCTACTCGCGTCAGGATATCGAACGCTTCTTTGGCTGTAAGGTGAACCTGCAAACATGGGTCAAGGTCAAAGAAGACTGGCGCAACCGCTCGGCGCTGCTTCAAAACTTCGGCTACGACAAGCGCAATTTTGATTAAACCTCCATTCCGTTGAGATCGGCATGGGGCGCATGTCAGATTGTCGTTGTGAGGAGGAACACGGTTGAGACGCGGCAATCTCAACCTTAACCGGTGCGTCCCTCGTGTTGACAATTATCTTATACCAAGTATCATTAAAACCATATATCCGACAGATATTTCAGCCTTCTCAAAAAGAGGGCTGATTTTTGTCGGAATCCCTTGCGCCCTATATGGTTTTATGCTAAAATCTAATTTATATGGAAACGGTCGTAATTCAAAAAGTTTCCATCTACATTTTTCATGCTATATCAGCCCCGCGCTCAGGTATAATATCTATATACTTTATGAAAAGGGTCTGATAACATGATGGACGAAAAAGACGCGTGGAACTCGTTTTTCCAAAGCGGCAGCGTGCTGGATTATCTGCAGTACAAGTCGATCCAGTACGCCAAAAACGGCGGCGAGCTGAAAGAGGAACAAGATGAAGTTCAAGACAAAGGGACTGATACTCCGACAGCAGAATATCGGTGAGCGCGACAAGCTGGTATGGGTTTTGACCGACAGTCACGGCATCCTGCGCGCGTTTGTCCGCGGCGCCAAGAACATCAAAAGCCCTAAGGCCGCAGGCACGGGGCTTTTGTCGTATGCCGCGCTGACGGTTTTTGAGGGGCGCGAGAGCTACAGCATTGACGAAGCAGAGGCGCTGGAGCAGTTTATCGGTCTGCACAGGGACGTCGCGGATATGTCGCTCGGGCAGTACTTCTGCGAGCTGTGTCTCCACCTCTGTCCGACGGGTCAGGAGGCAGGCGACCAGCTCAGGCTGGCGCTCAATTCCCTGTACATGCTCTCTCACAAAAAGCGGCCTGCCCTACAGATCAAGATTTGCTTTGAAATGCGGCTGATCGCGCTGTCGGGCTACCTGCCCGATCTGGTGATGTGCGCCGAGTGCGGCGTTTACGAAGCGCCCGAGATGGTTTTTGTGCCCCATACGGGCAAGCTCTACTGCGCATCCTGTGCCGAAAAGCACGGGATACAGGGCGTGCGTCTGCCGATCGCGGCGGTTACCGCCCTGCGCCACACGGTGTACGCGGACGCCGCGAAGCTCTTTTCCTTTGAGCTCAAGGAGGAACTGCTCGCGCCGCTGTCGTACGCGTCGGAACGCTACGTCGCCTACATGACCCAAAAGGATTATCCGACCTTACAGTTTTACAAGGCGTTATTATAGAGGATACATACGATGAACAGACATTATCATACCCTGGAACTGGAAAAAATACTGAATATGCTCAAAGAGGAGACCTCGATCAAAGAAGCGGGGGAGCTGGCGCTCAAGCTGGAGCCGCAGTATTCGCTTGACAAGGTCGAACAGCTCCTCACACAGACCGAGGACGCCCATATGCTGATCGGGCGGTTCGGCGCGCCGTCCTTCGGCGGTATCAGTAACGTCGCCAACCCTCTGCGCCGTGCCGAAGCCGGCGGCTGTCTGAACACCTCGGAGCTGCTCTCGATCGCCCGCGCTCTGCGCGTTATCAAAGGCGTGCGCGACTGGCATGCCCACTGTTCGGGCGTGATCACGACGCTTGACGGCTACTTCCGCGTGCTGTACACCAACCCGAACCTCTCCGACCGCATCACCTCGTGTATCATCGGCGCGGACGAGATATCCGACGGAGCGTCGAGGGAGCTTAGCGAAATCCGCCGCAAAATGCGGATCGCCGCGTCTAAGGCGCGCGAGGTGCTCGACAAGATCATCCATTCTTCTACTTATCAGAAATATTTGCAGGAAGCCATCATCACTCAGCGCGACGGTCGTTACGTTGTCCCCGTCAAGCAGGAGTTCCGCTCACAGGTAGCGGGACTGGTGCATGACACCTCGTCCTCGGGCTCCACGGTCTTTATCGAGCCGATGGGCGTCGTCAATGCCAACAACGATATCCGTGTGTTCAAGGGTGAAGAGGAAAAGGAGATCGAGCGCATTTTGTTTGAGCTCAGCGGCCTTTGCGCGGGCTGTGCCTCGGACATCGTCGATAGCTACCATACCTTGGTTGAGCTGAATTTGATTTTCGCGAAGGCGCATTTGGCATATAAAATGAAAGCCGTGCGACCCGTGATGAACGACAGCGGCGTCATCGAGCTGAAAGCCGCGCGTCATCCGCTGATTGACAAAAACAAGGTCGTCCCGACCGATATCCGTCTGGGCGGCGATTTTGATACCCTCGTTATCACCGGCCCCAACACCGGCGGCAAGACCGTGTGCCTGAAAACGCTGGGACTGCTCACGCTGATGGCGATGTGCGGCATGATGGTGCCGGCAAGCGACAGCTCGCGGCTGTCGGTGTTCCGCAGGGTGCTGGTGGATATCGGCGATGAGCAGAGCATCGAGCAGAGCCTGTCGACCTTTTCGGCGCACATCACAAATATTATCGGCATTTTGAAGCTGTGCAACCGTTCCACCCTCGCCGTCATCGACGAGCTGGGCGCGGGCACCGACCCTGTCGAGGGCGCGGCGCTGGCGGTCGCCATCCTCGAAAAGCTCCGTGAACGCGGCGCGAAGATCGCCGCCACCACCCATTACTCGGAGCTCAAGGAATTTGCGCTGAAAACGCCGGGCGTAGAAAACGGCTGCTGTGAGTTTGACGTGACCACCCTGCGTCCCACCTATAAACTGCTGATCGGCGTGCCCGGCAAGAGCAACGCCTTCGCGATCTCGAAGCGTCTGGGCATGGAGGGCGGCGTGATTGACCGCGCGCGCGAGCTGACCTCTTCCGAGAGCCGCCAGTTCGAAAACGTTGTCGAGAGCCTTGAAGTCAGCCGCAAGGAGCTGACAGACGAGCTGGAAAAGGCGCGTCAGGCGACCGTCGCCGCACAGCAAAAGCAGGCACAGGCGGAAAAAGAGCTGGAGCGCGCCAAGCTCGACGCCAAGCGAGAGGTCGATATGGCTAAGCAAAAGGCGCAGGAGCTCGCCGCCAAGACAAGAGCGCAGGCGTACGCCATCATCGACGAGCTGGAGCAGGCGAAGAAGAACAAGAGGTATGAAGCCGAGCAAAAGCAGAAGTTCAAGTCGGGCATGAAGGAGCTGGAGGAGACCGCCGATCCGATCAAAGAGAGCGAACAGGGCGACTACAAGCTCCCGCGTGAGCTGAAGATCGGCGACAACGTGCTGATCTTCGATATCGACAAAAAGGCGGTCGTGCTCGAAAAGCCCGAGAAGGACAGCGTTCTGGTGCAGGCGGGTATCATCAAGACCCGCGTCAAGCTCAATAATCTGCGGCTGCTGCAGGAGGACAAGGTTACCGTGCCCAAGCGGCGCGAACGCACCGTGACCAAGGACATCAACTCCGTGGTCAAGAACGAGATCGACGTGCGCGGGCAGACTGCCGAAGAAGCGATCATGAGCGTGGACAGCGCGATCGACTCCTGTCAGCTGACCAACGTGCGTCTGCTGACGATCATCCACGGCAAGGGCACGGGTGTTTTGCGCTCGCGCATCCAGCAGTATCTGCGCCATCATAAGGCGGTGGGCAGCTTCCGTCTGGGCACCTTCGGCGAGGGCGAAAGCGGCGTGACCATCGTAGAATTAAAGTAAAGCAAGCGGTTGCCTGCATTTAAGGGGTAATTATGAAAAGGGTTTTCATACTGTTGTTGGCGGCGCTGACGCTTGCCGGCTGTGCGAAATCGGTCGATTCTTCGGCACAAGCTTCTGCGGACAGCGCGACCTATGACGAGTCAAAGCGGGTTGAGCCGACGGAAGAAGCGGTCACCGAGCCTCCCACCGAGCCGCCGTCTCTCGACGAGCTGGCACAGCAAAAATACGACCGCATCCTGTCGTCGGAGCTTACTACCGAGTTCGACGTGATCGACAACGTCGAGCCCCTCGGACAGCTGAACGGGATGCAGGCGGGGTGTGAGGCGCTGGCGCTGACCGCCGCTCTCAACCACTTCGGCTACGGTCTCGATATCGACGATATCGTGGACGATTATCTGGTCTACGGCAACGATTTTGTGACCGGCTATGTCGGCGATCCGCACCGGTTCTATGACGGCGCGGGGATCTATCCGCCCGGCATGCTGACCACGATTTGGAATTTTATCGACGGAAACGACGCCGCGCTCTACCCGTTTGACACGACGGGGCTGGAGCTTCATGACCTGTACAAGTTTATTCACGCGGGCTGTCCGGTGCTGATCTGGACAACCTATGACCGCTCCCGCCCGTATATTGAGCAGACCCGCGAGTACGAGGGCGTGACCTATCCGTGGTACGACACTGAGCACTGCGTTTGTCTGCACGGCTTCCACCTGCCCGACAACGAGGTGAAGGTCGCGGATTCGTGGGACTACGGTAAAGATGACTGGGAGGACGCCTCCCGCTTTGAAGATATTTATGACGAAGTCGGTCGGTTCTCGGTGGTGCTGATGGACGTTTCGGATTTGAAGTAAGGTGAGAGTATGTTTCGAGATATGCGGCGCTTTAAACAGCAGTTACCGCAGGAAGAATGTGAACGGATATTGCGCGAGAATCCGCGCGGGGTTTTAGCGGTGCTGGGGGATGACGACTACCCCTACGCTGTGCCGCTGAACTTTGTCTTTGCCGACGGCTGTATCTGTTTCCACTCTGCCCTCACGGGGCACAAGATCGAAGCCGCGAGACGGTATGAGAAGGCGTCGTTCTGCGTCACGGAACAGCAGGAAAGATCGGACGACGGCTGGTCGTATTACTGGAAGAGCGTGATCGCCTTCGGCAGACTCCGCGAGATTACCGATGAAGCTGAAAAAACAGAGAAACTCCGCTTGTTGGGCAACAAATACTTCCCGACCGAGGAAATGACCGAGAGCGATATCAAGAAAAATGCCGCACGGTGCGCGGTGCTGGAACTGAAAGTAGAGCACATGACCGCCAAGCGCGTGCATGAGAGATAAACGATGAATCCAAAGATGAAAGAGCTTCGCCAAAAGGCGATGGCGCTGCCGCTGCAGCCCGGCGTGTATATCATGAAGAACAGGCAGGGCGAGATTATCTATATCGGCAAGGCGAAAAAACTGAAAAACCGCGTCAGCCAGTACTTCGGTTCCCAGAACAACCATACCGAAAAGGTGCGGCGCATGGTCGATAACGTCGACGACTTCGAGTATATCATCACCGACAGCGAGTTCGAGTGCCTGATCCTCGAGTGCAGTCTCATCAAACAGCACACCCCCAAGTACAACATCCTCTTAAAGGACGACAAGGGCTACAGCTACATCCGCGTCACAAACGAAGAGTGGCGCAGGCTCAGCTATGTTCTGCAAAAGGCGGATGACGGCGCGAGGTACATCGGGCCGTATAAGTCGAGCTACTATGTCAAGTCGTCGGTGGAAGAAGCCAACAAGATCTTCGGGTTGCCGACCTGCAACCGCCGTTTTCCCGAGGACTTCGGACGGTTCAGACCGTGCTTGAACTTCCATATCAAGCAGTGCTGCGCGCCATGTACCGGACGCGTGAAGCTGAAGGACTACAACGAGCGCGTCGAGTCCGCGCTGGCGTATTTGTCAGGGGATAACTCTGAAACGCTGCGCGTTTTGCAGGATCGCATGACCGCCGCCGCCGAGGCGCTGGACTTTGAGCGCGCCGCGCGCTACCGCGACCAGATCGCGTCGATGAAGAAGCTGCGCGACAAACAAAAGGTCGTGGACATCAACCTCGACGAACTGGACGTGATCGCCGTCGCGCGTGAGAAGAACAAGGGTTCCGCGACCGTGTTCCGCTTCAACGACTCGCGCCTTTACGATACCGAGAACTTCATCATCGACGACGTGGACGACGAGGTCGATTTCCGTTCCCAGTTCCTCTTGCGCTACTACACCCTGCGCTCTGAGATTCCCGCGCACATCGCGCTCGACGGCGAGATCGAGGATAGGGAGAACACCGAGCTGTGGCTGAGCGAGAAGAAGGGCAGGCGCGTCTATCTCAACATCCCGCAGCGCGGCACGCAGAAGAATCTGGTCGACATGTGTCAGAAAAACGCCTTTGAAGCCCTCGGACAGCTGCGAGGCGTGACGGGCAGGCAGCTCAGCGTGCTGGACGAATTGAAGAACCTGTTGGGGCTTGACAAGCTCCCCGAGTACATCGAGAGCTACGATATCTCCAACCTCGCGGGCGCGGACAACGTCGCCGGCATGGTGGTGTTTGAGAACGCCCGTCCCTTAAAGAGCGCCTACCGCAAGTTCAAGATCAAGTCTTTCAGCGGCCAGGACGACTACGGCTCGATGGCAGAGGTGCTGACCCGAAGATTAAATGAGTATAAAAAAGCGCGGGAGGACGGCGTAGAAACAGGCTTCGGCAGGTTGCCCGACCTCATTCTTCTTGACGGCGGCAAAGGACAGGTCGGCGCGGTACTGCCTGTGGTAGCGGCTTTTGGACTGCCCATCCCCGTGTTCGGCATGGTCAAGGACGACCATCACCGCACCCGCGCGATCGTCAGCGATACGGGCGAGATCGCCATCCGACCCAACCGCGCGGTGTTCACCTTTGTGACGAATATCCAGGACGAGGTGCACCGCTATTCGATCGGCTTCAACCGCCAGCAGCGCAAGCGTGTCCTCGGCTCGACGCTCGAAGAGATCGACGGCATCGGCAAGAAGCGCGCCAAGGAGCTGATGCGCTTTTTCCGTACCATCAAGAAGATTTCCACCGCCACGGTCGAGGAGCTGGAGCAGGCTCCCGGCATGACCCACCCCGCCGCCGTGAGCGTTTACAACTATTTTCATGAGGAGACTTGAGAACAGGGAGCAGTTGAGAGAAAATCCTAACATCATGTCCGGATTTTCAGATTGATTGATTTTGGCTGAGGGCGAAGCCATCTATTCACCATTCACCATTCACCAAACCGGAGGTTTATATGCGAGTCATCACCGGCTCTGCGCGAGGCAGAGCTTTAGAAACCCTGAAGGGCGACGACGTTGTCCGCCCTACCACCGACAAGGTCAAGGAAGCGGTTTTTTCGTCGATCCAGTTTGAGATCGAGGGGCGCGATTTTGTCGACGTCTTTGCCGGCTCGGGTCAGATGGGGATCGAAGCCCTCTCCCGCGGGGCAAAAAGCGCCCTGTTTCTTGACGCGAACAAGAAGGCGAAGGAGGTGATCGAACGCAACCTAAAGGTTACAAATCTGCAACAATTTGCCACCGTCGTGTGTGCGGATTCGATCGCTTACCTCAAAAATACGACCCGAGAATTTGACGTCGCTTTCCTAGACCCGCCCTATAATAAGGGGATTTTACAGGAAATTCTCCCAATTATTGCACAAAGAATGAAAAAAACCGGCGTGATTATTTGTGAAAGTGCATTAAATGATAAAATATTACAAAAATATTACAAATTTACTCTTGACAGGGAGCGTACCTATGGTAAAATAAGGGTAAGCACTTACCGTCATGAAGAGTTTGCAGAATGACCGTACAGCGATAGGAGCGTAATATGCACAACACCGTTATTTGCCCCGGCAGCTTTGACCCCGTCACGCTGGGCCACATTGATATCATCACACGCGCGAGCAGGATGTTTGACAACGTCATCGTCGGCGTGTTCGTCAACGCAGAGAAGCACCCGGTCTTTTCGATCGACGAGCGGATCGACTTTCTGCAGAGGACGGTCGGCGATATCCCAAACGTGAAGGTCATCGGCTGCGACGGTCTGCTTGCCCAGTGCGCGAAGGATTTCGGCGCGAGCGCGGTTGTAAGGGGACTGCGCGCGGTGTCGGACTTTGAGTATGAGTTCCAGATGGCGCTGACCAACCGCAAGCTCAACGTCGAGCTTGATACGGTGTTTTTAGCCAGCGACGCGAGCTATACCTACCTTAGCTCTTCCATCGTCAAAAACGTTGCGTACCACGGCGGAGATATCTCGAACTTTGTTCCCGCCTGTATTCATGACGAGATTTTCAACAGATTAAACACGAAAGGAAATAAGTAAAATGAGAGTTGACGAACTGATTCAGGAATTACAGGATTTAGTAGCGGACGCAAAGACCCTGCCCCTCTCCGGCGGCAAGGTAATTCTCGAGGCTGACAAGATCTATGACATCCTCGACGAGATCCAGGACACCCTGCCCGCAGAGGTAAGACAGGCGAAGAACATCGTGGCTGACCGCAGCCAGATCATCGCCGAAGCGAAGAAAGAGTCTGAGGATATCATCCGCGCCGCTGAGGAGAGAAAGAAGCAGATGGTAGACCAGAGCGAGATCATGCGCGAGGCTAAGGCAGAGGCGGCGGAGCTTCTCAACGACGTCAAGGCGAAGGCGAGCGAGATGCGCAAGGCGGCTAACGACTATGTCGAGAACGTCATGAAGCGCACCGACGACGCGATCACCGCCCAGCTCACCGAGCTGCGCAAAACCCGTCAGAACCTGCGTATCACCAAAAAGTCATAATCGAATAAGCATACATCGGGGCTGTCGCATGACGGCCCTTTTTTGTCGGAGCGGGCAGCGAAGAAGTGAGGATTTGAATGATACTTAGTATGAGAAGGCGTCAAAGGCGAGATATTTGAGGGCGGCAAAAAGCCGTCATCACCGCGAAAAACAAGCTGACCGACAGAAAAAATCTCAGAAGCTCTATTCAATCTTTCTTTTCTTTTTATTCTTTTTATTCTTCTTATATTCTCTATTAGTGTTCGCTTGTTGTTCGCTTGTTGTTCGCCTGATGTTCACTTGGCTGTTCACTTTTCTGTCGTAGAAGCTCAAAAACCCCGTCGTGATGGGCGATGGAGCCGCTCGGCAGTTGTTCAATCAGTTGTTCGGTTTTGGGAGAGTCGGGAGCAAAAAAGCTCAAAACGGCTGTTCACCGTCAGGATCCTTTCACCTATAGCGATATTTCATCAAAAGTTGCATACTTTTATGCAACCGCCCGAAAAAAGATTATACGGCATAGTATTTCGATTTTGCAGGAATTTTGTTACAATATTGCAGTTTTTGTAAAAAACAGTTGACGGATTATAGCCAAAAGTTATATAATATATGAGTTAATAGAGGCGCGGGCTTCATCAGTAGCCGGAGGTATACGCGGTATACATCACGGGAATGTACCGGTGAAAGGGGAGACCGCCGAGGTTGATAGGCTCTTCCCGGGGCGTATCTGCCGGGATCACGCAGAACATGCGTGGTACTGTCGTTGCGGGTATTCCCGACGGAGTGCTATTCATTCAGCTTGTTTTCTGAGCCGTGGTACTCCACGGCTTTTTATTTAAAATAGTCATTGCGAGGGGCGCAAAGGAAAAGGTAGAGATTGCCACGTCGGAACCATGTTCCTCCTCGCAATGACAATCAGAAATGCGCCCCGTGGCAATCTCAACCGATTAAAAGGGTCAAATACCCCGCTGCTTGCAGCGCAAGAGCCCGTAGGGAAGGATTTATCCTTTTAGGCTA
>CACWTM010000013.1 GCA_902763855.1 uncultured Ruminococcus sp.
GACCATGAGGAACACGAGCATCATCATGACCACGATCACGATGACCATCACGATGGTCACCACCACGGCGGTCACCATCATCATCACCACCATCATGAGGGCGGCGAGGTAGAGGAATACGGTATCGGTACCTTTGTGTACTATCGCCGTCAGCCGTTCGCAAAGGATAAGATCGAGAAATTCTTTGCGTCCTTCCCGAAGAATGTCATCCGCGCCAAGGGTCTGTTCTGGATCAAGGAGGACAAGGACTGGGCGATCATGTTCGAGCAGTCCGGCAAGCAGATGGATTGCTCCGACTACGGCCAGTGGCTTGCCGCCGCTCCGGCTCATGTCCGCCGCAAGATGTTCAAGGAGGATCCCGAGCTCATGAAGGACTGGGACGACAAGTACGGCGACCGCATGATTAAGCTTGTCTTTATCGGTCAGAACCTCGATAAAGAGGCGATCACCGAGGCGCTCGATGACTGTCTGACAGAGCTTTGACAGAATCGTCGCTGTCAGGGCGTGTGTTCGGCGACCGCGACAGCTTCAATCAATCAACGAAAGCGCTTCCGTGTGGGGCGCTTTTCTTGTTGGCTTGAGCCTATCGCCGCAGGGGAAAGGAACGCGCGGGGTACTTCGCGAGGATTTGATAATAGTTTCCGTCACCCTATCCTACTATCGTCCGTGTCGTCCTGTCGTCCAAACCCGCATAAACAGCGGCTTTTGACAGTGTCGAACCATTCTTGACCATCGTCTTTTTCGTATTTTTTTGACTGAAGTTGCATACTTTTATGCAACTTTTCTTTTTAGGTGAGCATTGGTAGAGAGGTTTCTCAAAAAAGAAAGGAAGTTGCATATGGAATATTCGATGTATCAGGAGATCAACTCAGCGTTCGACGCCGCCTCACATAAGGATGCGCGCGACTGCGCTTGGGATGAAGAGGACAGCGGCTATGAAAAGCTCGCGACCGTCAACAGCGAGGATCTGGCGAACCTCGTGTTTCCCCGACAGGAGTTCATTGTCGATACGCTGCTCGGCGCGGGGCTGTGTATCCTGGCGGGAGCGCCCAAGATCGGCAAAAGCTGGCTGGTGCTGCATCTGTGCTTACAGGTCGCCAAGGGCGAGCCCTTTCTGGGGATGAAGGTCAGCCGGAGCGATGTGCTGTATCTCGCGCTGGAGGACACCGCACGGCGAATCGCCGCGCGTATCAACACCATCACCGCCGAGAGTTCTCAGCGTCTGCACATCACCAACACCTGCGCCCCGATGGGGGAGAGGTTTCGCCGACAGCTCGAACAGTTTGTGCGCGAGCACCCCGACACACGGCTGGTCGTCATCGACACCCTCCAGCGTATCCGTACCGCGGGCAAGGAGATGAGCTATGCCAACGACTACAGCGATATGAGCGCGATCAAGGAGCTGGCGGACGACTTGGGTATTTGTATCCTGCTGGTACACCATACCCGCAAAATGCCCGACGGCGACTATATGAACGTGATATCGGGCACCAACGGTATCGCCGGTTCAGCCGACACGCTGATGGTGCTGCAAAAGGAGAAGCGCACCTCGCGTGACGCGACGCTATCCTGTACCGGCAGAGATGTGGATGACAGGGAGTTGAGCCTGACCCTCGAGCGCGAGACCTGTACCTGGAGAGTGAAGTCCGACAGCCTTGCGGGCAGGGACAGATCGCTGCCCGATACCGTCCTGCGGCTGATCCCCTATGCCAAAAGGCTGCAAAGGTTCACCGGCTCGAACACGGAGTTTACCGAGGGCTTTGTACGCGATACGAACGAGAACATCAGCCCGAACCGCCTCAAGCGCCTGATGAACCTGTATATCGACGAGCTGGAGGACAACGGCGTGTTCTTTGAATCGCTCAAAAGAGACGGACGCCGCGTCCTGCTTGTGTTCTACAGCGAACAGCATGATAAAACGCTGAACCGTTCGGACGATAACGAAACGATGGTCAAAAATGTATCGACACCGTAAAAAGCCGGTATTTATGCGGGCTTGGACGACAGGACGATGTGGACGACAGGATATAGCTGTTGCAAATCGGATATGCTTGATTCAGATGATACCGAGTTCTTTTAAGGCGACCGCGATACCGTCGTGATCGCAGTCGGCGGTGACCGTATTCGCCGCGGCTTTGACCGCTTCTTCGGCGTTGCCCATGGCGACGCCCATGCCGGCGGCTTTCAGCATGAAGATATCGTTGAAGCTGTCGCCGAACGCGATCGCTTCAACGATATCAATCCCCGCGTCGTCACAGATCTTTTGCAGTCCGGTGCCTTTGTTGGCGCCTTTGGGCATGACCTCGAGGAACCACGGAGCGGAAAGGTAGATGTCGACCTCGTCGCCGAGCTTGTCGAGCAGTTGCCGCTCCAGCTCCTTGAGCTCATCGGGATCACCGGAGATCAGAAACTTGTGGATCTGCCAGTCGATGAAGGACGGCAGATCATCAACGACGTTCAGCGGAAGTCCGATTACGTCGCTCTCGATATGGGTGTAGTCGTTGACTTTGTGATCGGCGTAGATGGTGCTGCCCTTGTGCACCATGGTGGTGGCGTTGGAGGGGCGGAGGATATCGTAGACGGGCTTGATGTAACGGCTGTCAAGATAGGCGGAGCCGATCAGCTCGTCGCGGCTGTTCATGACCGCGCCGCCGTTGAAGCCCATGTAGTAGCCGCCGTGGTCGAAAACCTCCAGCGCCCGGGCGTATGGGCGTACGCCGTAGGGCAGCCGCCCGGAGGCGACGGCAACGATCACTCCGTTTTCCTGCGCCTGTAAGAGAGCGGCTTTGGTGACGGGGGAGAGGGTCTTGTCCCTGCGCAGCAGAGTATCGTCGATATCGGTGGCTATCAGTTTGTATTTCATGGAAAACCTCGCTCGTAAATATGAGTATAGAGTATCATAAAACGGGAGAATTGGCAAGGGGATGATCGGGATTTTCTATGAGGACGAGAGGGATGATGACACAGGCTTTCGGAGGTTGAGGGTCAATCTTATACTAAGTATCCATTAAACGCTTTAACGGTTTAGTGTGACGGTGCAAAAACTCGCTTTTTTTGAATGGTTATGCCAAAAACAAGAAATATTTTCCTTTTTTTCTTTATATCAGCGAAAAAAAGATTGAAATTTTTGTTTTTTGTATTATAATATTTAATGTATTATTATGGATTAGTATGGGATAATGATAACAGTTATCGCGGCTATTGCCATGAGACAGGAAAGGATGTGTTGCTAATGCAGACTTCGGTTCTCGAACGTCTGGACGCCGTTGCCGCGCGCTACGCGGATAAGGTGATGTTTAAAGACCCTGAGCACAGCCTGACCTTCGGTCAGTTTGACGCGCTCACAAAATCAATCGGTACATATCTTGCCGGTTTGACCTCTCCCGGTGATCCGGTAGCGGTCATGTCTGGCAGACATGTCAACACCCCGGCGTGCTTCCTCGGCGCGGTCAGAGCAGGCTGCTTCTACGCTCCGATGGACGGCGATATGCCTCAGACACGGCTTAACCAGATTTTGTCTGTCATCAAGGCGCCGTATATGCTGGTCGACAAGGCGCACCTCGAGCAGGCGAAGGCGCTGGAGTATGACGGTCAGATCATCGTGATGGAAGATATCATGGAAACCCCCGCGGACGAAGCGATCCTCGCACAGCGCGCCGCGACCCTGACCTGCACTTCACCGCTGTATGTCATCTTTACCTCCGGCTCGACCGGCAAGCCGAAGGGCGTTATCACCTCGCACCTCTCTCTGATGACCTATATCGACAGCGTGTGCAAGGTGCTCGATATCAACGACTCCGATATCATGGGCAACCAGAGTCCGCTCGACTATATCGCGGCTGTCCGCGACATCTATTTCCCGATCAGCAAGGGCGCTTCGACCTTTATCATCCCGAAGAACGAGTTTGCCGTTCCGACAGCTCTCTTCGGTACGCTGAACCGCGAGAAGATTACCGCGCTGTGCTGGAGCGTTGCGGGTGTTGAACTGCCCGCGAAGCTGGGCGCTTTTGCCGAAAGCAAGCCCGAGTACCTGAAAAAGCTCTGCTTCTCAGGCTCGGTTATGCCCTGCAAATATCTCAAGATCTGGCAGGAGCATCTGCCGGACGTTCTGTACGTCAACCAGTACGGCCCGACCGAGGCGACCGCTTCCTGCACCTATTATGTGGTCGGGGATCAGGTGGACGACGATACCGTCCTGCCCATCGGCAAGCCGTATGACAACTATAAGATCATGCTGCTGAACGACGACAACACCCCCACCAAGCCGGGTGAGATCGGTCAGATCTGTGTCAGCGGCCCGATCCTCGCGCTGGGTTACTACGGCAATAAGGAAGTGACGGACGCTTCCTTTATCCAGAACCCGCTCAACGACAATTACCGTGAGCTGATCTACAAGACCGGCGACCTCGGCAGATGGGCTGAGGACGGCAACCTGATGTTCCACGGCCGCATGGACAGACAGATCAAACATCTCGGTCACCGTATCGAGCTGGGCGAGATCGAGGAGACTGCCCGCAAGGCCGGCGGCGTCAAGGACTGCTGCGCGCTGTATCACAAGGAAAAAGCGACCCTCTACCTCTTCTACACCGGCGAGGCGACCAGCAGGGATATCGTGCTCTATTTCAGAGCCAACATGCCCGCCTTCATGGTGCCGAGAAAGCTCATCAACCTTGAAGAGATGCCCGCTCTGCCCAACGGCAAGACCGATATGCAGACCTTGAAAGGTTATTTTAAATAAACTCCCCTATGGGATCAAACAAGTCATCTATCATTAGAAATATATAATAGAAAAGGAGAAAACTATCATGGATGAATTAATGGGTATCTTGCAGGAACTCAGACCCGACGTTGACTTTGAGAACGAGACCGCTCTCATTACCAACGGTATTCTCGATTCTTTCGACATCGTTGCGCTCGTAGGTGAGCTGAACGACGCGTTTGACATCGAGATCAAGCCCAACAACCTCGTTCCCGAGAACTTCAACTCCGCTAAGGCGATGATGGCTCTCATCGAGAAGCTTCAGGACGAATAAAAGAGTTTTGAAGCAAATTCGTTTTTCTCCGATTTTCTGACCGAGTCGGAGATAGCCGCCGCACCCGCGCAGGCGGGTGCGGCGGACAACAACGAAAGGAATGATTGTATGAATCTTAACAAATTACGGGAGCTTCTGCCCCAGGTGGGAACCCCCTCATATATCTTTGATCTTGATGAATTTGCGAAGCGCGCCGCTCTGGTAAAGAAATACTTCGGCGAGTCTATCGGACTGTGCTTTTCCATCAAGGCGAATCCGTTTTTGCTGGGCAGACTGCCCGAGACATTTGACAAGATTGAGGTTTGCTCTCCCGGCGAGCTGACGGTTTGTGAGCGCACCGGCGCGGACATGAGCACCGTCATTTTCTCCGGCGTTAACAAGGGTTACGCGGACGTGGAACGCGCGGCTGACGACAACGTCGGCACCTTTACCGCCGAGAGCCCCCTGCACCTCGAGCTGATTAACGACGCGGGCGTTCGCAGAGGAAAAGTCTTCCCGCTGCTGCTGCGCGTTACCGACATCAAGGGCGGCAGCCAGTTCGGCATGAACGAGGAATGTACCCTCGATCTCATCAAGCGCCGTGACGAATACAAGGGCGTGAAGATCGTCGGCCTGCACTACTTTACCGGTACGGCGAAGCGTAAAGCGAAGCCGATCGAGAGAGAATGCGACTATCTGATGGATCTTGTCGCGCGTATCAAGGATGAGCTCGGCTTCACCGTGGAGCGTATCGAGTACGGTACGGGTCTGGCGGTCGATTACTTCTCCGACAACGCGGATCAGGAAGAAGAGGAGCGTCTGGCTTCTATCTCCGGAAAGCTCCGGGAGCTTGCGAAGGTTGCTGAGCTGACTGTAGAGATGGGTCGTTTCTTCGCGGCTCCCTGCGGTTATTACTTTACCAAGGTCGTCGATACCAAGACCAACTTTGATATCAACTACGCGATCGTGGACGGCGGCATGAATCAGATCAAATACAACGGTCAACTGCAGGGTATGCAGATCCCTGAGATTCTGCACCTGACCGACAGAGAAGCTCAGGGCGAGGAAAAGCCGTGGACGCTGTGCGGTTCGATCTGCACCACCGCCGATATCCTGGCGCGCAACGCGATGTTTACCGACCTGCAGGTCGGCGATATCCTCGTGTTCTGCCGCACGGGCGCTTACTCCTGCATGGAGGGTATCTCTACCTTCCTCAGCCGTGAGATGCCGGTCATCGCCGAATACAGCGAAAAAGAGGGTCTGCGCATCCTGCGCAAGATGCTCTACTCCGACGAGCTCAATACGCCGCACAGATAAAGCACTTTCGGCGTATTGGACGCCGGGCGGTAATATCGTTGCAAAATACTGATACATAAAGGTTCATTATGACTTATACATCAATCAATTTTCTTTTCTTTGTATTGGCGACAGCGCTGGTCTACTTTATCCTGCCGTGGAAGAAGTTTCGCTGGGTTGTACTGCTGATCGCGAGCGGCATCTTCTACTGCCTCGCCAGCTACAAGTACGCTGTGTTCATCCTGTTTACGGCGCTGAGTACGCTGCTGATAGGCTTGTGGCTGGATGACGTCAACAGAAAGGGCAAGACCCTTTTAAAAACAAAAAAGGGCGAATGGGACAGAGAACAAAAGAAAGCCTTCAAGAATAAGCAGAAGATCAAGAAACGCTGGATCATGGCGTTCTGCCTGATTCTCAACTTCGGTATCCTTGCGTTTTTGAAGTACTATAACTTCTTTGCCGGTTCGCTGAACGATATCCTCGGCTCCTTCGGCGTGGATTTCTCCGCTCCGACCTTGAAGCTCTTTTTGCCGCTCGGTATCTCGTTCTACACCTTCCAGAGTATGGGCTACATCGTGGACGTCTACCGCGAGAAGGTCAAGCCGCAGACGAACCCCTTTAAGTTCCTGCTGTTTGTATCCTTCTTCCCGCAGATCATCCAGGGCCCGATCAGCAACTATCAACAGCTTTCTACTCAGCTTTTCGAGGGTCATGACTTCGACTTCACGCGCTTCAAGCACGGCGCGCAGCTGATTATCTGGGGCTTCTTCAAGAAGCTGGTCATCGCGGACAGAGCGGTTATCGCGATCAATACCGTTACCGCGACCTACGAGGGTTATAACAAATACTCCGGCACGACGCTGACCTTTACGATCCTGCTGTACGCCTTCCAGCTGTATGCCGACTTCTCGGGCGGTATTGATATCTCCCGCGGTGTGGCACAGCTCTTCGGCATCGACATGATCGACAACTTCAAGCGTCCGTACTTCTCGAAGTCCATCAACGAGTACTGGCGCAGATGGCATATCTCGCTGGGTGCGTGGATGAAGGACTATATCTTCAACCCGCTGGCGATCTCGACGCCCTTCCTCAATGCGAGTAAGAAGATGAGAGGCACAAAGTTCGGCAAAACCGCTGCCGGCGCGCATATCGCCAAGGTTCTGCCCACCGCCTTTGCCTCGCTGATCGTCTTTCTGGTTGTCGGCGTCTGGCACGGCGCGAGTTACAAATATGTCGCCTTCGGTCTGTGGAACGGCGTGATTATCATGCTGTCCACCCTGATGCAGCCGCTGTTTGACGGCGTGACCGACAAGCTGCATATCAGCCGTAAGAATTTCTTCTTCCGTCTGTTCCAGATGGTGCGTACCTTTATCGTGGTACTGGTCGGCTATGTCTTTGACGTAGCGCCCTCCTTCAAGCAGGGCATGATGACCATCGGCCGTTTCTTTACCGATCAGAGCATCGTCCGCGCAAAGGACGAGTTCATGAAGCTCGGTCTGAACTGGAAGGACTATGTCCTGCTGGCGGTATGTATCATCGTCGTTTGGGTTGTCAGTCTGGTTCAGGAAAGACATACGGATACCAATATCCGCGAACTGCTGGACGAAAAGCCGTTTATCTTGCGCTTTATCCTGTTCTTTGCCGCGGTGATGGCGATCATCGTCTTTGGTATCTACGGCTCCGGTTACGCTGCATCTGACTTTGTCTACATGCAGTTCTAGAGAAGTTGTGACGATTCAATATGAGGCGTAAACTATGAAAAAGAAATTATATATCACGCGGGCGATCAAGCTGATTGCTTTCGGCCTTGCTGTGGTTTTATCTACTGCATTGCTTCAGTCGTTTATCCTGAAGCGTATCGACAACAATACCATGCGTATGGAAGCCTTCTACCTGGAGGATAAACAGTCGCTTGACGCGGTGCTGATCGGCGCCAGCGACGTTTATGCCGGCTATGCGGCCGCGTATGCCTATGAACAGTACGGCATTACCAGCTATCCTTACGCAAGTCAGGCTTCGCCTGCGAGCATCGTTCTTCCTCAGCTTAAGGAGGTACTCAAGTACCAGAATCCGAAGATGGTCATCATTGAGATCAACGCCTTCCTGTACAAGGATAACGAGATCCCGAATGAGGCGAGTACGCGAATGTTCGCGGATAACGTTCCTCAGGACGAGATCTGGCGCGACTTCCTCAAGGACTCAATCCCCGAGGATAAGCAGATCGAATACTATCTGCCGATCATCAAGTATCACAGCTCATGGACGGACTATCCGTGGAAGATCAAGTATCTGCAGGCGGAGTTGAACCTGAAGAATCAGGGTTACTCGCTGTTCCGCGGTTACAAGACAGTCGCCAACGAGTTTCACCCGACCGTCAAGACCTATAACGATACCCTGCCGGATGACAACGGCAAGCTGCCGCTGGGCGCGTGCTCGGAGCGTTATCTGCGTGAGACGCTGCAGTATCTGAAGGATAACGATATCAAGAACGTCGTCTTCATGCGTTTTCCGCATATCGTCCGTGCGCAGGCATACAACCGCTTTAAGCGCACCAACGTTGCCGCGGATATCATCGCCGAGTACGGCTATGATTTCATCAACCTCGAGCGGTACAGCGCCGATGTGGGCATTGACGTCAACGCCGACTTCTATAACTGGGATCACCTGAACATCTACGGTTCTGAGAAGCTGACCGACTACGTCTGCCGGACGATGATGAACAAGTATGGATTGACCAAGGCGGAACTGACCGATCAGCAGAAGGCTGACTGGGAGGACTCTGTCAACTACTATCACATGATCTACAACTACAGTCAGGAAATGATAAACCGCCGTTTGAAGCTGGGTAAGACCGGCGACAGCGGTACGACCGTTTCGGAGGATCAGAAGAGTATCGACACGATCAGGAAATACGCGCGAAATCATCCGGATAAGGGCAAGTACAGCGTGAAGCTGGATGGCGTAGAAGAAGTGTCTGACGACGAAGAATAATCCTGTTTACAGCACCAAAGAGCTGTCGCAAATGCGGCGGCTCTTTTTGCGTTGATTGCTACTTAATGTGGAAAACTCATGAAATAATGCCTAAAACAAAAGGTTACAACGAAAAAATATTTATGATAAAAATGTTACTTTTCCCTTGATTTTATATATTGCATGGGGTATAATGGGTGTACTGGTGGCATTTAGTGTCATTTTGTGACATCAATCGCAGGATTTATCAAAGGAGGCGGCAAAATGTTCTTAGGTACCAGTGACCACAATCTGGACAGCAAGGGCAGAGTCATTTTGCCGACCGATTTCAGAGAACAGCTCGGCGAAAGCTTTTATGTGACGATGGGCTTCAACCGCTGTATCCAGGCGATGAGCGTCGATCAGTTCGATCGGCTCAGAGATCAGATCAGGCAGCTGCCCGCCGATAAGGCGCTCTCGTTACAGTATCTGCTGATTTCGCCCGCTAAGCTTGTGTCACCCAACGCGCAGGGCAGGGTCATCATTCCTCAAAAGCTGCGCGAGGACGCGGGATTAAGCGGAGAAGTGACAGTAGTCGGCATGGATACCCGTGTCGAGATCTGGGATAAAGAGTGCTTTGCCGCGTTCATGGAGCAGCAGAAGCAGGCTTCGGTCAAAGAAGCGTTGGAGCTGCTGAGATTATAATATTCATCGGTTGAGATTGCCGCAGCTCGAACAAGTATGTTTGACTTCGCGTCGACAATCGGTGGACAGTCGGTGGACAGTCGCCCTAACCGATGACACTGTTACAATCCTACAGAATGGAGTGTCTGCGCATGGAGTTCAGGCATGTCACTGTGCTTTTGAAAGAAGCGGTCGACGGGCTGGCAATCAAGCCCGACGGCGTTTATATTGACGGCACCGCGGGCGGCGGCGGTCACTCGGCGGAGATTCTTTCGCGGCTCGGTGACGGCGCGCTGTACAGTATTGACCAGGATCCCGACGCGATCGCAACGGTGACGGAACGCTTTAAGGGTGACAGCCGTTCTCACATCGTCAAAGGTAACTTCGGCGAAATGAAGACGCTGCTGAATGATCTGGGCGTTGACAAGGCTGACGGTGTTTTGCTGGATATCGGCGTATCGTCCCATCAGCTCGATGAAGGCAGCCGCGGCTTTTCCTATCACGAGGACGCGCCGCTGGATATGCGCATGAGTCAAAGCGGCTCGACTGCGGCGGATTTGGTGAACACCCTGGAGATCGGGGAGCTGAACAGGATACTGTCGCTGTACGGCGAGGAAAAATATGCTTACTCCATCGCCAAAGGTATTGTGCGATATCGCGAAAGCAAGCCGATCGAAACGACTCTGGAGCTTGCCGAGATCGTCAAGGATCATGTGCCGCAGAAGGTGCGCCGCGACGGTCATCCCGCGAGAAAGACCTTTCAGGCGATCAGGATCGCGGTGAATCACGAACTGGACGTGCTGGAAAGCGGGCTTGAGGACGCGTTTGAACTGCTCAACACAGGCGGCAGGCTGAGCGTTATCACCTTTCACTCGCTGGAGGATCGCATCGTTAAGCAGTTTATGCGCGACAAGGCACAGGGCTGTACCTGCCCAAAGGACTTTCCGGTGTGTGTGTGCGGCAAAAAACCGCAGGTAAAAATCATTACGCGCAAGCCGATTTTGCCTTCAAGCGAGGAGTTGGAGCTGAATCCGAGAGCGCGATCCGCAAAGCTGAGGGTGTGCGAGAGACTGTAAATTTCCCTCGCAGAAAAAACGTGTATGATTCCCTGAAAAACAGAGGTTTTTCACACGGATATCAGGGCATATTTGTATAGTTTTACTATGGACATCGGGTACAGTATATAGTAAAATAATAACAAGATTGTAATAATTGTTCTACACAAGAAATTGTGATAAAATCTACAATCTGACACATTATCGTGTGTTGCGCGGATCGAAAGTCCGCAAGCTCCTGTAACCTTGATTACAGAATGATTACAGAAACCGACTACCTTTTGATAAACAGAAAACAGAAACCAGAGTGCTTGGATGCACGCTTTCACCGAAACAGAACAGAGGTGCAGCATGGCTTACTACTCCCGCAGTAACCTTGCTTACGATTTCACTCTTTTTGAAGAGGAATATCGCTCACGCGGTACGTCCGCGCGTATGAGAGGGAAAAGCAAGGATGAGTCCGTCGATCCGGACGATATACAACTGAATAACGACGAGGAGCGCACATCGGGCAGACGCGCCGAAAAGAACATCAAGCGCGCGAAAAGACGTAAATCAAACTTTTTGCGCATCGCGCTGGGCGCGGTGTTCGGTATCGCGATCGCGTTTGTCGTCGTTTCTATCATCCACGGTCAGGTTCAGCTGACCGAGCTGAACCAGGAGATCGCCGACGCGAAGGCGACGCTCGCGGAACAGCAGAGCGTTTACACACAGCTCGAAATGAAGGTGGACTCGTCCATCTCCACTACGGTCGTAGAGGATTATGCCAAGAGCAAATTGAACATGAACAAGGCGGCTAACTCCCAAAAGGAGTATGTTAACCTCTCCGACGGCGATAAGGCGGAGGTCAGTCTCAGCCCCGATAAGAACATTTTTGAGTCTATCGCGGAGGCGATTTCTTCCCTATGGTCATGATTGGTATAAATTTTTACACCTTTGAATAGAATGCAGATGAGGTAAGAGTTGAGATTTATCTTAACTCTTATTCGTGCTTTATAGATAATAGATAAAAGATAATAAATGACGGTCTGCGGCGGGCTTGCCCGCACTGATTGACATGTGAAGACGGAGTATTTTGTGATCCGTGTTTTAAAATTCTCAAAGCCGTCAGACTATTCTTTCGTTGTTATCTGTTCTCTATTATCTGTTCACAAAATGAGAAAGGAGTTTTCGCATTGGGAGCGAATCAAAAGCTCAGAAAAAGAACCGTTTGGCTGCTGATTATCATCTTGGCGGTCGGCTTCGGCGCAGTTATCACGCGTCTGGCTTTTTTGCAGCTGGTACAGGGCGAAGAGCTCCAGCGCAGAGCGGTTGAACAGCAGATGTCCGATACCCCGATCTCCGCAAAGCGCGGTACGATCTATGATACAAACGGCAAGATCCTGGCGCAGTCGGCGTCGGTCTGGCGCGTCGTAATGGCCCCGGCGAACTTCGACAGCGGTGAAGACGGCGACGAGCAGCGCGCGTATGTCGCGAAGCGCCTCTCGGAGATTTTGGGACTTGACGAGGCGGAGCTGCTGGAGGATACCAAGCAGAACACCTACTATGTTTCGGTCAAACGCAGGATTGAAAGCACCGAGAAGGATCAGATCATCGAATTGCAGAACGAGCTGGGTGAGAAGTATCAGAAGGCAGGCGTGATCTCGCTGCTCGACGACTATAAGCGTTACTATCCCTACAGTGACCTCGCGTCGTCGGTGATCGGCTTCACCGGTTCCGAAGATCAGGGGCTGTGGGGCGTGGAGTTCCAGTATAACGACTACCTCGCCGGTACGCCCGGCCGTATTGTTTCGGCGCAGAACGGTATTTCGACCCAGATGCCCTTTGACTATAACCAGAACATCGGCGCGATCGACGGCAGTTCGCTCGTGCTGACCATCGACGAGACTGTTCAGAGTATCGTCGAGAAATACATGAAGCAGGGCGTCATCGACAACCAGGTTCATGAGCGCGGCGTATGTATCGTGATGGACGTCAACACCGGCGAGATTTTGGCGATGGCGTCGGTTAACGGCTTTGACCTGAACGATCCCTTCACCATCAATGCGGATCAGAAAAAGGAGATCGACGCGATCGACACCGAGTATCTGGTGAAGAACGGATATATCGAAGAAGATAAGGAAAACCCCTACAATATCAGCGATACCGAGAAGAAAGAGTTGATCGCCAAAGCCCAAGCGGAGGCGGAAAGCGCGGCGCTGGCGCGTAACTGGCGCAACAAGGCGATCTCGGACACCTACTATCCCGGCTCGGTTTTCAAGATGGTCACGCTTTCGATGGCGCTTCAAGAGGGCGTTGTCAACAAGGAGAGCCGCTTTGGCTGTTCCGGCGCGTATCAGCTGTATGAAGATACCATCCACTGTCATAACACCGCGGGTCACGGTACGCAGACCTATCAGGAATGTCTGTATAACTCCTGTAACCCCGGTTTCATCCAGATCGGCCAGCTGGTCGGCAAGGCGAAGTTCTGGGAATACTATCAGGCGTTCGGCTTCTCTGACAAGACGGGCATCGACCTGCCCGGTGAATCCGACGACCAGTTCTTCATCCATGACGGCGTTGAGGGTAATATGCTCGACACCGACTTGGCGGTTGCCTCCTTCGGTCAGAACTTCTCGATCACCCCGATCCAGATGATTACCGCGGCGAGCGCTGTCGCGAACGGCGGCAACATCGTCCAGCCCCACGTTGTCAAGCAGATTCTGGACTCGGAAGGCAACGTTGTCAAAAATGTGTCAACCGATACCAAGCGTCAGGTTATCTCCGAGTCGGTATCGAAAGAAATGTGCCAGATACTTGAAGAGAACGCGACGACAGGCTCCGGTAAAAACGGCTATGTCGCCGGTTACCGCGTCGGCGGTAAGACCGGTACATCTGAGAAGCTGATCGACGTCAACAACGACGGCGCCGATGACTATATCGCTTCTTTCTGCGGTTTTGCTCCGGCTAACAATCCGCAGTACGCGGCGCTGGTGTTCTTTGACGCTCCGCTGGGAGGCAACTACTACGGTTCCGCGGTAGCGGCTCCTGTTTTCGCAAGCATCATGAGCGAGGTTCTCCCGTATCTTGAGGTTGTTGCTCAGTATACCGACGAAGAGATGTCCAACATCGACGCGGCGGCAGGCTCGTACACCGGTATGAGCGTTGAGGACGCGACGAAGGCGGCAGAATCGGACGGCTTCAACGTCACGGTCAAGGGCGAGGGCGCAACGGTTCTTTCGCAGAACCCCGTCACCGGCGCGGCAATCCCGTCCGGCGGCACGATCGTTCTGTATACGGATGAAGCCAGCAAGGCGGAAAAGACTACGGTTCCGAATCTGGTTGGCTTTGGCGTAGGTGAGGTCAACGAGATCGCTTCGTACAGCGGCTTGAACGTCAGCGTGACCGGTACGGTGTCGGCTTCCGACAGTACCTCGATCGCGCAGAGCGTTCCCGAAGGTACGGAGGTTACGCCCGGTTCGGTTATCACCGTTACCTTCAGCGGCAACAGTATCGCGGACTAAGCGCTCTGCCCCTTGGGCGCTGTCAATAACAAGATTTGAAGAAACATAAAATGAGGTGTAAAAATGGAGACAGGTTTATGGGCATTCGGCGTTGCGGTCGTTTCATTCGCCATCACCGCTGTCATCGGTAAGTTTTTGATCCCTTTCCTCCATCGGCTGAACTTCGGTCAGACGATCCTGGAGGACGGTCCCAAGTGGCATAAAAACAAACAGGGTACCCCTACGATGGGCGGTATCATGTTCATCATCGGTATGGTTATCGCGACGACCGCCGGCGTACTGGTTTATGCGATGAACCACGGCGGACTGGATTCTGTCAGCAGATTTGTCTTTGTCGGCTTGCTGTTCGCGCTGATGAACGGCGGTATCGGCTTTATCGACGATTATGTCAAGGTTGTCAAGAAGCGCAACCTCGGTCTGACCGCGATCCAGAAGCTGGTTTTGCAGTTCTTAGCCGCCGCGATCTACCTGTTTTTGATGTACCTCTGCAAAGACAACACCGAGATAGTGATCCCCTTTGTCGGCTATGTTGACCTCGGCTTCTTCTACTATATCATCATGGCGGTTGTCTTGGTCGGTATCGTAAACGCGGTCAACCTGACCGACGGTATCGACGGATTGGATGGCTCCATCACCTTCTTTGCGTGCCTGTTCATGATGCTGATCGCGAATGTTCTGGGCGGTCATGAGGCGAATGTGCTGTATGCCGCCGCAGGCGCGGGCGGATGTCTGGGTTTTCTTGTCTGGAACTTCCACCCGGCAAAGTGCTTTATGGGCGACACCGGTTCTCTGTTTTTGGGAGGTCTTGTCTGCTCGATGGCGTTCGCGATGGATATGCAGCTGCTGCTGCTCCTGATCGCGCTGACCTATCTGCTGGAGATGTTCTCCGTTATGCTTCAGGTCAGCTACTTTAAGATTACCCACGGCAAGCGCATCTTCAAGATGTCGCCGGTTCACCATCACTTTGAGATGTGCGGCTGGTCGGAGATGAAGATCGTCTGCGTTTTCTCGGCGTTCACCGCGGTTTGCGGTCTGATCGCGCTGCTGCTGGTTATCTTCGGACTGCGGTAACGATTATTATTGAATTTTGTGAAAGGATAGAGGCCTATGTCGACAATTGAAAACACCTCGCGGCGCAGAGTGCAAGACTATGAGCGCGAGAAAAAAGCCTCTTCCAAAAGAGGCAGAAGAAAAATCAATTTCTCACTGCTGAATATCGGCAAGGGTATTGACGTACCCTTTGTCCTGCTGATGCTGGTGCTGCTCGCGATCGGTATCACGATGATGTTTTCGGCGAGCTACCCTGTCGCGTACTATGAGATAGGCGACAGCTACTATTATCTGAAACGTCAGCTGATCTTTGCGCTGATCGGTCTGGTGATTATGTTCGCGGTTTCTTTTGTGGATTATCACTATTACCATCGGTTTGCCGCGATTATCCTAGGCGTCAGTTATTTTGCGCTGCTGCTGGTTCTGGTGCTTCCGTCCCAGGAGGGCGGCGTTCACCGGTGGATCGGTTTCGGTATGTTCGGTATCCAGGCGTCGGAGATCAGTAAATTTGCGATCATCCTCTTTATGGCGCACTGGGGCAGCCGGTACTATGACCGGATGGATACGCTCAAATACGGCGTTCTGCCCGGCGCGGCGGTCTTTCTTTCCACCGCGATTCTGCTGCTCTTTGAACCGCACTACTCCTGTATCGTTATCATCGGTATTCTGACGGTCGTCATGATGTATGTTTCGGGCATCAAGGTCAAATGGCTCGCGATCGGCGCGGCGGTTCTGGCGGTACTTATCCTCCTGCTGTGGGTGACTGGTATGCTGACCTACGCGATGGAGCGTATGGACGGCTGGGGTCAGGCGCTGAGCGAGGATCTCGACCGCGACATGTGGAACAGTACCTGGCAGACGAGAAACAGCCTGTACGCGATCGGTTCAGGCGGTCTGTTCGGTCTGGGTCTGGGACAAAGCCGACAAAAATACCTGTATCTGCCCGAACCGCAGAATGACTTTATCTTTGCTATCGTTTGTGAGGAGCTGGGGTTGGTCGGCGCGGTTATCATCCTCTTGATTTTCGCGCTGTTGGTATGGCGCGGCGTTGTCATCGCACTGCGCGCGCGCGACCGTTTCGGAAAACTGTTGGGTATCGGCTTAATCAGCCATATAGGACTGCAGGTTATACTGAACATATTGGTTATCACGGACTGGCTTCCGAACACGGGTATCTCCCTGCCGTTTTTCAGCTACGGCGGATCGTCGCTGCTGACGCTGATGTTCGAGATGGGTGTTATTCTCTCGGTATCCAGAACATCGAATATAGAAAAGTCATAAACGGAGAACAGAGAACAGATAACGGAGAACGGCTATGGGAAACGCTTTGCATTCCGGCTCCTTGATAGAAGTGATTGAGCGAAGCGAGATACCGTCACCATTCACCGTTCACCATTCTCCATTCACCGAATAAAAAACGGAGTTTTTTATATGAAAGTATTACTAGCCGGCGGCGGTACAGCCGGACATATCAATCCTGCGATCGCGATCGCGGGTTACATCAAAGAAATGGAACCGGACGCGGAGTTTCTCTTTGTCGGTAACCGCGACGGAATGGAACAGCGTTTGGTGACACAGGCGGGGTTTCCGATTCGCTCTGTCGTCATCACCGGCTTCAAGCGCAGTTTTGCGCCGAAAAATATGGTACACAACGTCAAAACGGTGTATTACTCCTTTGATTCCCGCGCAAAAGCGAAAAAGATCATCAAGGAGTTCAACCCCGATATCTGTATCGGTACGGGCGGTTATGTCAGCGGTCCCGTTATCCTTGCCGCGTGTAACCTCGGCTATAAAGCCGTGATCCATGAGCAAAACGCCTATCCCGGCGTTACCAATAAAATGCTTGCCAAAAGTGTTGACCGCGTTATGCTCGCGAACGAGGACGCGAAAAGCCGCTTTTCGGACAAGGCTAAGTTTGTTCTGACGGGTAACCCGATCAGACCCGCGATTCTCGCCACCAAACATTCTGCCGCAAAAGAACGTTTGGGGTTGGATGATTCCAAGCCCATCATCCTCTCGTTTGGCGGTTCGCTGGGCGCGGAGTGCATTAATAAGGCGATGGCGGAGCTGATCGCGCGTTCGGCAAAGGATAAAAAGTACTACCATATCCACGCCTACGGTCAGCAGGGCACCTGGATGCCGGCGCTGCTGAAGAAAATGGGCGTTGATCCCGAGCATTGCAGTAACCTCGATATCCGTCAGTACATCGACAACATGAACGACTGTCTCGCGGCCTGCGACCTTGTTGTATCGCGTGCCGGCGCGATCACCCTCTCTGAGATTCAGGCAAAGGGTCGACCGGCGGTGCTGATTCCCTCGCCGTTTGTCGCGGAGAATCACCAGTATCACAACGCGATGTCGATGGTCAACAAGAAGGCGGCGATGCTGATCGAGCAGAAGGATTTGACCGGCGAAAAGCTGATGGAGACCGTCGACAGCATGCTGACCGACAAATCGGTGTTGGAGGTCTATCGCAGGAACGCCCAGAAGATGGCAATCACCGACGCAAATGAGCGTATCTACCGGACGATCAAAGAGGTATTGGCGGAAGGCTGATACTGTAGGGAGATTGCCTTCCCGAAACCTATCCGATAAACCACCTGTTACCGCGACCTATCGTTTTGCGAATGTCGCTGCGCGACACGGTAGGAGTAAGCTTCCTTCCCCGCAAATAACTGTCACGCTCCGGCTCTTTCCAACATAGAATAAAAGGCATAGAGCTTTTGGAAAGGGTGTTGGGTGTGTCAGTGTTTGTCGTGGACGGCGGTAGGACTTTATCGGGTGAGGTGCGGCTGCAAGGCTCCAAAAACAGCGCCTTGCCGATTTTGGCGGCAACGCTGCTGTGCGGCGGCGAGTGTGTTCTGTACAACTGTCCGCGGTTAAGCGATGTGGAAGCGTCCCTCAAGATCCTGCGTTACATAGGCTGTACGGCGCGCCGCGAAGGCGATACGGTCATCGTCGATACGGGGAGCGTTTCGCGCTTTGATATTCCGGCGGAGCTGATGCACCGCATGCGCTCGTCGATTATTTTCCTCGGCGCGATGATCGCGCGCTTTGATCGGGCGAGAATGTCCTTTCCCGGCGGATGTGAGCTGGGTCCGAGGCCGATTGATCTGCACCTGAGCGCGCTGAGAGATATGGGGATCGAGATTTCCGAAGAGCACGGTGAGCTCGACTGCTGTGTTAAGGAGGAGCTCCACGGAGCCAATATCGTTCTGCCGCTTCCTTCGGTCGGCGCGACAGAAAATATCATGATCGCCGCAGCGACCGCAAATGGTACGACGGTTATCAGCAACGCGGCTCGTGAGCCTGAGATCGTGGATCTCGCGGATTTTCTCAATGCCTGCGGCGCGAAGATTCACGGAGCGGGGGAGAGTACCGTTGTGATTGACGGAACACAAAAGCTCCATCCTGCAGTGCACGCGATGATACCTGACCGCATTGTCGCGGCGACGCTGATGTCAGCCGCCGCTGTGACAGGTTCGAGCATCCGCATGACGGGCGTAGTTCCGTCGCATTTGGAGTCGGTGTTCCCAGTGTTTCGGGACAGCGGCTGTGAAATTGATATAGACGGCGGGGGCGTTCGTATCAGCGCGCCGTACCGCCTGAAAAGCCCCAAGCTGATACGCACGATGCCGTATCCCGGCTTTCCGACCGACGCCCAGGCGCCTGTGATGAGCATGGCGGCGGTTGCCGACGGCATGACGGTATTTGTTGAAAACATGTTTTTAAGTCGATACAGCCACGTCAGCGAGCTGTGCCGCTTTGGCGCGGATATCCGTGTGGAGGGCAAGGTTGCTGTGGTAGACGGCGTCAGGCGGCTTTTATCCGCCAACGTCAGGGCGCATGATCTGCGCGGCGCGGCGGCGCTGGTGGTCGCGGCGTTATGCGCCAGAGGAAAAAGCGAGATCGGCGGTATCGAATATCTTGAACGCGGCTACGAGGATTTTGAACTGGTTCTGTCCGAATTAGGCGCGGATATCAAAAAAATTTGACAATTCCGCATTTTGCGATACAATAAAGGATGTTGCGCGAAGAATCTGCGCAAATTTCGAAAGAGAGGAGGATGAAGCATGGCGAAAAGACCGGATAAAAAGCGTAAAAAGAAACGCGGATTGTTCGCGAAAAAATCGCGGAGGCCGCGAACAAAGCGTCCCCGACCGCAGCCGATCGATGAAGAAGAGATGCTCGCGGAGTTTTCTGACGATACCAACGAGTTTTATGTAGACGAAGTGCAAGAGCGCCGCGCGTACGGCCGCCGGAATGACAGGCATAAAAGTGATGTAAAGAAGCCGAAAAAGCCGAAGAAAGAAAAAAAGCCTCTGTCTCCGACTCAGCGCAAGCTCATCCGAATCCTCAGCTACGGCGCGATCATCTCTATCGTGCTGATTGTCGGTGTTGTTCTCTCGCTGACGGTCTTGTTCAAGACGCAGGCGTATGAGGTCTCCGGCAATACCAAATATACCGAGGAAGAAATTATCGAGGCGAGCGGAATCATCAAGGGCGAGAATATCTTTCTCGCGCCCAAAGGCCCCGCCGAAAATCGTATCAAAAAGCAGTTCCCCTATGTAGAGGAGGCTGACGTCGGTTTTAAAATCCCTGATTCTATCCGTATCTCGATTGTAGAAGCGGTGGAGGGTTATCTTGTCAAGGTGAGCGACGGCAATTATCTTGTTATCAGCACCAAGGGACGTATCCTCAACCAGATTGATGACGCAAGTCAGTATAACCTGCCGATCTTCATCGGCCCGAAGCTCGAATCCGGCACGGTCGGCGACTATGTCAGCTACGAGGATGAAACCGTGCTGTCGATGATCGAAAGCATCACCCAGACCTTTGCCGACAACGGCTATCAGGGTATCACGGAGATTGACGCGACTAATACCGCTGATATTTCGTTTACCTATGACGGCCGCATCAAGGTTAAGCTCGGTATTCCCGAGGACCTTGACTATAAGGTGCGTACCGCGATGACGATCATTACACAGAATCTTGACAAAAACGGATCTGCGCAGGGTGTTCTTGATGTGTCGCGTTGTAACTCTACCAAACGCTCTTACTTCAACGAACAGCAGATCAAGCCCACAGAGGCGGTCAAGCCGACGACGGCGCCTACCGAGACTGTCGACAACGGCGGCAATACAGGTGATTACAGCGGCTATGATGACAGCTATAATGATTATGATTACGGCAACTACGGCGACTATGGCGTGTACCAGGATGACTACAGCTGGTACGCCGCTGACGGCGGTTACGTCGATTACGGCGTGTATTGATAGCTGATGTCAGGCTAAGTTAACGATCAGCAAGGGTTTATTCGCTGATTTGCTGTGAATTTTTATCAATTTTTTGAAAAAAGTTCAGAAAACGATTGAATTTATCACTGCTATGTGTTAAATTATAATATGACAGAAAAGAATTTTAAAACTGTTAGGTATGTGTGGAATTGATACGGATTCCTTTCATATGACAAGGAGGATATAAAATGGCTTTTGAATTAGAAAAGAACCCCGCGAGCGGTTTACCGGTCATTAAGGTTATCGGCGTCGGCGGTGGCGGCGGCAACGCTGTCAACCGCATGATTAAGATGGATGTTAAGAATGTGGAGTTCATCGCTGTCAATACGGACGAGCATGTTCTGCGCTATTCTCAGGCACAGGAGAAGATCCAGATCGGTGAGAAGGCGACCCGCGGCAAGGGCGCAGGCTCGATGCCCTCTGTCGGACAGGCTGCCGCTGAGGAAAACCGTGAGGAGATCGCGGCTCTCTTGAAGGATACAGATATGGTGTTTATCACCGCAGGTATGGGCGGCGGTACCGGTACAGGCGCGGCTCCCATCGTTGCGAAAATCGCAAAGGATATGGGTATCCTGACCGTAGCGGTCGTTACCAAGCCCTTTGCTTTTGAAGGCAAGAAGCGTATGGCACAGGCTGAGCAGGGTATCGCGGAGCTTTCCGCTTGTGTCGACTCCCTCATCATCGTTCCGAACGAGCGCTTGAAGCATGTTTCCGATCAGACCATTACCTTACAGAACGCGTTCCTCATCGCCGATGACGTTCTGCGTCAGGGCGTTCAGAGCATCTCCGACCTGATCGTAGTTCCCGGCCTTGTCAACCTCGACTTCGCCGATGTTTCCGCTATCATGCGTGACGCGGGCTTCGCTCACATGGGTATCGGCAAGGCTACCGGCAAGGATAAGGCGGTCGTAGCGGCTGATATGGCGATCTCTTCCGCTCTGCTGGAGACCTCCATCGACGGCGCTACCGGCGTTATCATTAACATCACCGCTTCTCCCGATATCACACTTGAGGATATCGACGCGGCTTCTACCATGGTTCAGCAGAAGGCTGCTCCCGACGCGAACATCATCTGGGGTGCTGTTATCGACGAGGATATGAAGGACGAGATCAGCGTCACCGTTATCGCTACCGGCTGCGGCGGCAATAACGACAACTCCGGCGCGTTCCCGAGCTCTGCTCCCGTATCGAATCCCGCTACCGCTCCCGATCCGCTGGCGGCTCCCGCTCCCGCGGCTCCCGCAGTCGAGGTGGATTCTACCGATGACGACGACAGCTTCTATGACATCATGTCGATCTTCAACTCTAAGAACTAAGTCAATCGCATAGAGAAAGCCCTTCCGCTCGGAAGGGCTTTTTGTTTTGGCAATATCAAAATCAATGGGACGTTCCGTAGAAAGGGATCAGTGCTTTCCAGCCTTTGTCGCCGGCTTTATCGAGGATCAGCCAGTTGGCGACGAGCTGCAGGGCGAACAGCGGAAGAAGAAAGGATGAGTAGATCAGGATGATATAAATGGGGCTGCGGGCGAGGGTCGGCATGATATCGCTCCTTTCAGAGATTCTGTGGTTATTGTATCATAGCGGATGACCGTTGTAAAGATAAGAGAAGGGGCTGTCGCAAAATAAAAAAATGTCATTCTGAACGAAAGTGAAGAATCCGAAAGTGCTTGCTTTTCCGTTAGATTACACATGAAAGGTGTAATGG
>CACWTM010000014.1 GCA_902763855.1 uncultured Ruminococcus sp.
GATTTCTATAACCGGGATCAGATTTTCCGCTCCCACGAAGCCCCGTCCGCAGAGCGGGCCGTGCTGACCGGCGCCTTCCAGAACGGACGGCAGGAGAATCTGGTGGTCATGGAAGACGGGATGTTCCGGAAACTGGCAGCGGGGAAGAACGGGAAGGAGGGACCGACCCGGATCTTCCTGATACAGACAAAGGGAAAGGCTGCCCGCCTCCGGGTGAACAGATCCCTAAAGGAACTGGCGGCGGTTTCCCACCGGCGGGACAGCAAGTGGGACAGTTCCATCCGCCGGTACTACAGCCGGAGCGAGGAGATCCGCCGGGCCGGCGCCGTCCGGGCCTTCCGGACCACCTCGGATCTGGCCCTTCTGGGAGGACTGATGATCGCAGCCTGCTTCACGTTTTTCCTGAAGTGCTTTGAGCTTATCTTCCTTAGTCTTATCAGCAGGTGTATCCTTGACGGTATCAACGCTGGAGATCGCCCATTTCTTAAATTTCATCTTAGTGCGGTCGGGACCGGTCTCGATCACAAACGCATCCTCATCTTCTTTGATCGCGATGATTCTGCCCTGAATACCGCCGATGGTTGTGATATCATCACCGATCGCGATATTGTTGCGCATCTCCTGTTCCTGTTTCTTTTTCTTGGAGTTCGGACGAATCAGCAAGAAATAGAGTACAGCAAACAAGCCGATATAAATAAGAATTATCCACCAGCTGCCGCCGGCGCCTTCACCATTACCAAACATAGCAAACTTCCTTTCAAACATAATACCAAGATATTATAGCAGGTTAAAATGATTTTTGCAAGTCAAATGTCAAATTAAATGCGTTTATCCAGTATATTTCTGTAATTTTGATAGAAATCTTCAAATGTTCCGTCATCAAGATGATCGCGGATACGCTGCATCAAGGTATTGTAAAAATACAGATTATGCATTACAGCCAGTCGCATGCCGAGCATTTCCTTTGCTTTGAGCAGATGACGGATATAGGCTCGCGTATGCCGCTGACACACGGGACATTCACATGTATTGTCAATAGGAGCGTCATCCAATTCGTATTTCGCGTTGTTGATATTGATAATACCGCTCCATGTGAACAGATGTCCGTGCCGCGCGTTTCTCGATGGCATAACGCAGTCGAACAAATCTACACCCCTGTGAACCGCTTCCAGAATATTGACCGGAGTGCCGACGCCCATCAGGTAACGCGGCTTGTCTTTCGGCGCAAAAGGCTCTACCGTCTCGATGATCTCATACATGATTTCAGCCGGCTCACCGACCGCCAGACCGCCTATCGCGTAACCGTCAAGATCAAACTCAGCGATCTCTTTCATATGGTCAATCCGAAGATCGCGATAGGTTGCACCTTGGTTGATACCGAAGAGCATCTGATCCGGATTGATGGTATCCTCAAGACTGTTAAGTCTGTCCATTTCAGCCTTGCAGCGCCTGAGCCAATTCGTCGTGCGCCGAACGGATTTCTTTGCGTATTCGTATTCCGCGGGATTCTCGACACATTCGTCAAATGCCATGGCTATCGTGGAGCCGAGGTTTGACTGGATCCGCATACTTTCTTCAGGTCCCATGAAGATACGTCTGCCGTCGATATGAGAGTTGAATATGACGCCTTCTTCTTTGATGTTGTTCAGCTTAGCGAGAGAAAAAACCTGGAATCCGCCGGAGTCGGTCAGGATAACGCTGTCCCAACCGGTCATTTTATGTAATCCGCCTAATTTGCGGACAACTTCGTCGCCGGGACGCAGATGCAGATGATAGGTGTTGCTGAGCATGACCTGTGTCTTGATATTCTTCAGATCGTATGCGGACAGAGCGCCTTTGATTGCGCCGCAGGTCGCGACATTCATGAATGCCGGCATCTGAACTGTACCGTGCACGGTTGTAAATTCGCCGCGCCTTGCGTTTCCTTCTGTTTTGATTAGTTTGTACATAGTAACCCCTTATAAAAGAGCCATTGCGTCGCCGAAGGAAAAGAATCTGTATTTTTCTTTTACAGCAATATCATAGGCTTTCATTGTTTTCTCATATCCGTAAAAAGCGGAGACCAGCATGATGAGTGTACTTTCGGGAAGATGAAAGTTCGTAATTAAACCGTCAAGCACCTTAAACTCAAAGCCGGGATAGATAAAGATATCGGTATACCCGTCACAAGCTTTTATCTCGCCGTATTCCGCCGCAACGCTTTCTAAGGTGCGGCAGGAGGTGGTACCCACCGCAATTACCCTTTTTCCCGCGGCTTTTGTAGCTTTTATCAATTCGGCTGTCTCGACCGGTATCTCATAATGCTCGCTGTGCATTTTATGTTTGGTCACATCATCGACCTTGACGGGGCGGAAAGTGCCCAGTCCGACGTGCAGGGTGACATAACCGATGTTCACGCCTTTTGCACGGATTCTGTCAAGCAGTTCATTGGTAAAGTGCAGACCCGCCGTCGGAGCCGCCGCTGAACCCAATTCATGTGCGTACACGGTTTGATAACGTTCCTGATCCTCCAGCTTTTCTGTAATATAGGGAGGAAGAGGCATCTGGCCGATTTTATCAAGAGTTGTAAAGATATTTTCTTCACAGCTCATTTCAACGATTCGGTTACCGTCGTCGATGATATCTTTGACCTCAGCTTTCAACAAACCATCACCGAAGATAAACCTTGTGCCGATCTTCGCTTTTCTGCCTGGTTTGACCAGCGTTTCCCAGCGGTTTCCGCTGAGCTGCTTTAACAACAGAAACTCGATCTTTGCACCGGTATCTTCTTTATAGCCGTAGATTCTCGCGGGAATAACGCGAGAGTCGTTGACGATCAGACAGTCGCCTTCGTTAAGATAGTCAATGATATCATAAAAATGCTTGTGGTCGATCTTGTCGCTGTCGCGGTGCAGCACCATCAAACGAGAGTGATCTCTCGGTTCGATCGGCGTCTGCGCAATCTGCTCCTGCGGAAGATCGTAATAAAAGTCGCTGGTTTTCATAAACTGAACCTCTGTATCGGAATTTGCATAAAAACATCGCTGTTATCCCCGCCATATTATTACATAATTGAAATTGACAAAGAGATAGCAGATATGGTATATTATTAACTGTGTAAAAGGATATCTTGTATCCTGTCATCATTTGCCTATAACATAATATATTATTATTGTAAAAAACTCAACTGTTTTTTGAAAATTTGGAGGAATATGATATGAAATCTTATAACGTAGGTATCATCGGTATCACGGGTATGGTAGGTCAGAGATTCTCTCTGCTGCTTTCCGATCATCCGTGGTTCCACGTCACCGCGATCGCCGCTTCTAAGCGCTCTGCCGGCAAGACTTATGCCGAGGCGGTAGAGGGCAGATGGGCGATGACAGATCCGATCCCCGAGAGCATCAAAGACATGGTTATCATGGACGCCGCCGATGTTGAGGCTGTCGCATCCAAGGTGGATTTTGTCTTCTGTGCTGTCGATATGAAAAAGGATGAGATCAAGGCGCTTGAAGAAGCCTATGCCAAGGCAGAGTGCCCCGTTATTTCCAACAACTCCGCCAACCGCGGTACTCCCGACGTCCCGATGATCGTTCCGGAAATCAACCCCGAGCACGCCGAGATCATCCATGCGCAGAGAAAGCGCCTCGGTACCAAGCGCGGCTTTATCGCAGTCAAGTCCAACTGCTCTTTACAGAGCTATGTACCTGCGATCCATCCCATCAAAGAGAAATACAAGGTTAATAAGGTTCTTGCCTGTACCTATCAGGCAATCTCCGGCGCTGGTAAAACCTTTGAGCGTTGGCCTGAGATGGTAGATAATGTCATCCCGTACATCGGCGGTGAGGAAGAAAAAAGTGAGCAGGAGCCTTTAAAGCTTTGGGGTCATATCGAAGGCGACAAGATTGTCAACGCAGACGATATCGCGATTACTTCTCAGTGCATCCGTGTTCCCGTATCCAACGGTCATACCGCCGCGGTATTCATGAGCTTCGGCGTTGAGGATAAGCCTTCCGTTGAAGAGATCATCGAGATCTGGAACAACTACAAGGGAAGAGCTCAGGAGCTTCAGCTCCCGTCCGCTCCCAAGCAGTTCCTGCACTATTTCACCGAGCCTGACAGACCTCAGATCAAGTCCGAGCGCATGCTCGAAGGCGGCATGGCAGTTTCTATCGGTCGTCTCAGACCCGATACGCAGTATGACATGAAGTTTGTTTGCATGTCGCACAATACCCTGCGTGGCGCGGCAGGCGGCGCCGTACTGATGGCTGAACTGCTTTGTGCGGAAGGTTACATGGACTGATCCTTGGCATATATGAATGAAATCTAATTCCGCAAATGGAGGATTTACTATGAGTAAACATATTTTCAAAGGAGCAGGCGTTGCTCTGATTACACCGATGAACAGCGACGGTTCCGTTAATTATAATGAGTTGGGACGTCTGTTGGAATTTCAGGTCGAAAACGGCACCGACGCGATCATCGCCTGCGGAACTACCGGCGAAGCGGCTACTTTGACCGTCAAGGAGCACTGCGAGGTTCTCTCGTTTGTCTGTGAGCGTATCAATGGCCGTATTCCCGTGATTGCGGGTACCGGCTCCAACGATACCAGCACCGCGATCGAGCTGTCAAAATCCGCAGAGGCTTCGGGTGCTGACGCGCTGTTATCTGTCACCCCGTACTATAATAAAACTTCGCAGAACGGTTTGATCCGCCATTTTAACACAATTGCGGATAATATTGATCTGCCGATGATTCTGTACAACGTACCGTCTCGTACCGGCTGCAATATCAAACCCAAAACCTATGCTGAACTTTGCAAGCACGAGAACATCGTTGCTACCAAGGAAGCGAACGGCGATATTTCCAGCGTGTCTCAGACCCGCTCTCTCTGCGGTGACAAACTGGATATCTATTCCGGAAACGACGATCAGACCGTTCCCTTTATGTCCTTGGGCGCGCTGGGCGTTATCTCTGTTTTCTCCAACTTCTGTCCCAAAGAAATGCACGAAATCTGCGAGCTTTGCCTGAACAATAACTTTGTGGAAGCGTCTAAGATGAATTTCCATTATGTAGAATTAATGGATATCATGTTCTCCGACGTCAACCCGATTCCTGTCAAAACCGCGATGAACCTGATCGGCTTTAATGCAGGCGAGTGCAGACTGCCGCTCGTGCCGATGAGCTACTCCGGCTATCATGATCTTAAGGATTGTCTGGCAAAGTATAATCTGATCGGTAAATACGCATAAAATGTTCAGGGCGAGATTTTCGCCCTGTTCTCATATAAGGAGGTAAAGATGATTAAAATATTACTGAACGGATGTCTGGGTAAGATGGGACAAGCCGTTGAAAGCTGCGCCAACAGTCGCGATGATGTGATGATTTCATGTGGTGTTGATATTGCCGAGGGCAATAAGAATTATCCTGTTTATCGTTGTTTTGTCGATGTTGAAGAAACACCGGATATCATCATTGATTTTTCCAATCCGCTTGTGCTGGATGATATGCTTAGCTTTGCTGTTGAGAAAAAGATCCCTGTCATAATCTGTACAACGGGTTTTTCTGAAGAACAGGTCAAAAAAATCAAGGATACCGCAAAGGATATCCCGGTGTTTTACTCTGGAAATATGTCGCTCGGCATCAATGTGCTGATCGCGCTGTCCAAAATGGCGGCAAAAGTCCTGTCAAACAGCTTTGATATTGAGGTCATTGAGAAACACCACAATCAGAAAATTGACGCTCCTTCCGGCACAGCGCTGATGATCGCGGACGCGATCTCTGAGGAGGTCAAGGATACACAGTATGTCTATGATCGTCACTCTTACCGCAAAAAGCGCGAGCATAATGAGATCGGTATTCACTCGATCCGCGGCGGTACGATCGTCGGCGAACACGAAGTGATTTTTGCCGGTCACGATGAAGTTGTATCTTTAAAGCATCAGGCACAGTCTAAGGGCGTTTTCGCTGCAGGAGCTGTCAATGCCGCCGTCTACCTCAAGGACAAGCCTTCCGGGCTGTATGATATGTCCGACGTATTGAGAGGCTGATTATATTTTTGTTTGAAAACATCCCCGTTAAAGATATAAACAAAAAAAGATGCGCGTATCTCACACCTTTGTTTTCCTTTCATAAACTGATAGGGAACAGAGGTGTTTTTTATGAAAAAAGAACTGATACTTGTGCCTTCCGTAACCTATGCCATGAAGGCAAAAAGTATTTTAGATCAATATACCATTCGATCATATATCCAGCGTACGCCGAAGAATACCGGTATCAAATCTTGCGGATACTGCCTTTTTGTGCCGAATGAAACCGACAGAGCCGAACAACTGCTCAGGAAGAAAGGCGTCCGTATCTTAGGAAGAGCTGAGCGTGAAGAGATATGATTTATCTCGATAATTCCGCAACCACCTATCCCAAACCCCAGCAAGTCATTCGCGCGGTGGATAACGCGCTGCGCGAGTATGGCTTCAATCCGGGGAGGGGAGGTTATCGCGAATCGTTGAAAACTGCCCAAAAAGTCTATGCAGCGCGCGAAACCGTCAAAACCTTTTTCGGAATGTCAAACGCTGAATCCGTTATTTTTACCTGCGGGTGCACCCATGCGCTGAACATAGTCATGAAGGGCGTGTTAAAACGCGGTGACCATGTCATTATCTCTTCATTGGAGCATAATGCCGTTGTACGTCCGCTTCATCAATTGTCAGAGAAAGGGAAGATCACCTACAGTATTGCAAAGGTTGTTCCCGATGACGACGAAATGACTCTGCAGCATTTCAGAGAAGCGATCAACAGTCGTACGCGGCTGATGATTTGTACTCACGCGTCCAACGTATTCGGATATAGGCTTCCTGTCGAAAGGATCTGTGCGTTGGCGCACAGCTATCATATTCTATTTTGTCTTGACGCCGCTCAGACCGCCGGTGTACTGCCGATCCATTTAACGCACGACGGATATGATTTTGTATGCTGTGCCGGTCACAAATACCTTTACGGGCCGATGGGAATAGGACTGCTTTTGATCGGAAATGATAATCTTATCGACCCGTTGATTGATGGCGGTACCGGTAGTGTGTCGTCAGATCTTGCTATGCCTTCTTTTTATCCCGACAGGATGGAAGCAGGTACGCTGAACATTCCCGGCATTCTCGGTTTGGAAGCCGGTCTACGATTTGTGCAAAGGCAAGGAATCGGACAAATATATGAAAAAGAATCGCGTTTAATCAACGTTCTTGAAGACAGGCTGAAGGATTATCAACATCTGAAGCTTTATCGAAACAGCAATCTCGCTCATCAGGATGCACCAGTTTTGTCCTTTGCTGTCGAAGGCTCCGACAGTGAGAGTGTTGCCGGATTTTTGTATAAAGAATCCGCAGTAGCCGTCAGAGGCGGTTTACACTGCGCCCCAATCGCTCACAAATCGGTCGGTACGCTATCCTCAGGTACTGTCAGGATTGCTCCTTCTGTCTTCACAACGCAAATGGATATAAACATACTCGTCAATTCTTTAAGGAAATTCCGCTAATCGGCTTGAAATCATATTTAGCGTGTGTTACAATAAATTCAATCATATATAATATGAGTAGTAGTTTGAGGAACAAATAAGGATATTCTGCATGTTTTGCGGATGGGAATAGAGGAAAAGCATAGCGCTTTTTCGAAAGGAAGCTTTTATGGAAAACATTGTGTCCACCTTCTGGGCTACATTAAGATCTTTTCAATTTAAAGACATCATTGATATTGTTATCATCACGTTGATCCTGTATTACCTTTTTAAGCTGCTCAGGCAGAGTCGTGCCGGCCAGCTGATTAAGGGTGTTGTTGTGTTGCTTGTCGTTTACGCGATCTCCGGTATCGCTCAGCTGACAATGGTCAACTATATTTTATCTTCGATCTTCCAGTTTTCCGCGATCATTATTATCATCATCTTCCAGCCGGAACTGCGGCAGGGTCTGGAGCGACTGGGCAGAAGTAATATCACGCTGAAAAACATTGTCAACACGTCTCAAACCACTGAATCTCCCACCATGAAGGCGATCAGCGATGTAGCCGACAGCTGCGCTGTATTCTCAAAATCCAAGACCGGCGCGCTCATTGTCTTTGAGCGTGAGAGCATGCTCAGCGAAATTGCGGGTACCGGTACCTATATCAACAGCGATACCTCTCCCGCCTTAATCGGCAATATCTTTTTTAATAAAGCGCCGCTGCATGACGGTGCCTGCATCATCCGAAACGGTCATATCCTTGCCGCCGGATGTATACTTCCTTTAACAAACAGCCTTAATGTCAGCCAGTCGCTGGGCACCCGTCATCGTGCCGCAATCGGTCTGAGCGAAGAGTGCGACGCTGTCGTTGTTGTTGTATCGGAGGAAACCGGCAGTATTTCGATCGCTTTGAACGGTCTTCTTACCCGCGACTACACCCGCAACACATTGTACGACGAGCTGGTTAAGCTGGTTGTCACCGGGGAAAGCGATCGCTCTAATCTGTTTTCTGGATTATTCAAAAGCAGAAAGGAGAAGGGCGATGAATAATAAAAAAGAAAAGTACCTGTTATCAAGATTCTTTTCCCATAATATCACGCTTTTGGTGATGGCTTTCCTGATTGCGGTATCCGCATGGTTCATCATCAACTTGTCGTCTAACTCCGAAAACCGAACTGCTTCTGTCGATGTCCCGATCATTGTTGAACTGCCTGAGGATGCTCAAAAAGAGGAACTGAAGCTTTTCGGCGCGGACGGATTGTCTGCCACCGTTGTTGTCAAAGGCAACCTGATGGCTACCAGCACTGTGACCTCTACCGATATCCAAGCTGTCGCAACACAGAATGCGTCGTTGTTGTCTCCCGGTTACCACAATTTACCGATTGTCGCAAAACAGACCGGCATCAAATCCAACTACACGATTGACTCGGTAACGCCTTCCAATATCACGGTTTATGTCGATCGTGAAAAGCAGGCTGAGTTCACCATCGACAACCAGATCACCGTTGAACATGACGATGAAAAGAACAATTACGCCAACGCAGCTCTGTCCCAATCAAAGGTTATTGTCACGGGCCCTGAGACTGAGGTTAACGAAATTAAAACCGTTGCTGTTATCGACACCTTGACAGAGGACGTTACCTCAAAAGAAGAAAAGCTGACTTTTCTTGACGAAGATGGAAACGACCTCTATTTAGAATACTGTTCCTGTGATGTTGACAGTATTGAAGTCAGTGTAACGGTTCTGCCGATCAAGACGGTTTCTTTGAGCGTTGACACCTCGAACGCTCCTTCTGATAATCCCAAGATCGAGATCAGCCCTTCCACGATCCGTGTGGCAGGCCCTCAGGAAACTCTCGACAAGATCAAAGACAGCAAGCTTACCATCGGTACGCTGGACTTTACGAAGTATAAGAACGAGAGCGTTACCGAAAAATTTGATATTACCCTTCCTTCAGGCTGTAAAGTTGTTTCCGGTGAAACCTCAGCAACTATCACTACTGATTTAACTTCGTACCAATCCACCACGATAAGCGCAAAGGTTTCCAACATCATAGATACTACCAAGTATACTACGGAGATGGTTTCTTCCAATACCGTTGATATTACCGTCTGCGGTCCCGAAGATCTGATTAACAGCATATCGGCGTCAGATATAACCGCGACAACGGATTACACCGGGCTGCTGGATGATGCAAAAGCCGGTAAAACAATGTCTTTGACGGTTCCGCTTAAGATTTCCTACGGATCAGATTACGCCGAATGTTGGATTTACGGAACCTACACCGTCAACGTGAATGTCACCAAAAAATAACCGTACGAAAAAACGCACTACCTTTCGAAGTAGTGCGTTTTCATATGTAACAGTATATCAGTAATGAACTGAAGGATTCATATACTTGTAGCGATTATTCTTCAGTTTTCCCTGTGGCGTGTCAACGGCGTCTTTGTGATAAAAAACGCTTTGAACCGATCCGATTCCTATCAACACAGATAACAGAGAAGTACCTCCTGAGGAAAAGAACGGTAATGTAATGCCGACAACAGGCAACAGACCGAGAACCATGCCGACGTTAATAACCGTTTGAACACCGATCATGGAGAATACGCCGATGCAGATCATCTTGCCGAGATAATCCCGCGCCGACATGGCGTCGAGGACGATCTTCACGCAGATCGCGAGCAGAATAAACAGCAGCAGCAGACATCCGATAAATCCCAGCTCTTCACCGGCAACGGTAAAGATAAAGTCATTCTCCTGTTCGGGAACAATACCCGAGGCGACGCGGGCTCCGTTGCCCAGTCCCGATCCGCTCAAACCGCCGGAAGCAACGCTGACTTTTCCTTGGTATTGCTGCCAGCCATAGGTTTTCATCGCGTTACCGTCGATATCAAATATCGCGGTAAAACGGTTTTTGTGCTCGTCGTTGAGAAAGTAGTTCCAAAAGATCGGTATACCGGCAGCCAGGAGAAGCAGCATAATCAGAAAGTATCTGAGCTGTACACCGCCGACAAAGGACATAATCAGGAACATAAAGAGGAAGATCAGTACCGTACCGTCATCGCCCTGCATATGGATCATCGCGACAGGAATCGCCATATGAATCAAAAGAGTGATAACACCGACCAGGCTGTGCAGCATATCATTGTCTTTTAAAAGCTGTAAATGCTTTGAGAAGGTGATGATAAAAAAGATTTTTACCAGCTCCGACGGCTGGAACGATATCCCGCCCGGAAGTGTAATCCACGCGGTGTCATCCGTTCCGCTGACGTTTCTTCCGAATACGAAAACAATTGCCAGCAGAAGCAATGACAAAATCATCAGCGGAATCCACATGCGCGAGATCGATTCGTAGTCGATCAGCGTGATGATGACCGCCGCGATATAACCAAGCGTCAGCGCCAGAATCTGCGGCGTCATATAGCTGTAGTCAGAGGCACGCTGCATCGAGTTAATCAGCATCAGGCTGTAAACACTTGCCGCGATCGCGAGCAGCCACAGAATAACGTCGGATTTTGTGAAAAACTTTGTCAAACCTTTGATGATTTTCGCCATATAGATCCTTTCAAGCTTATTTCATCTTTATTATAGTGAAACAATAAAGTAATTACAAGATAAATATTTGTAATAATTTTTTTATTTTATCCTACAGCATTATTTCACGACTTCGATGTGATAGAATATAAAATTGATAATGTAAAAGACAGAGGACGTCTATGTCCTATGGAGAAAAGTATGATAAAAAAGATAACCGCTTCTTCCGCTGAGACAGAATCGCTCGGAAAAAAGATTGCCACGATCCTCTCGGGTAATGAGACGATAGCGCTCTTCGGCGATCTCGGCGCAGGAAAAACCGCGTTTACCCGCGGATTATGCGAGGGGCTTGGTGTGACCGACGGCGTCAGCAGCCCTACTTTTGCGATTGTGAACGCGTACAACGGCAAATATCCTGTCTACCACTTTGATATGTATCGTATCACCGACGCGGACGATCTGTTTTCCACCGGCTACTATGACTACATCGGCAACGGCGTCATCGTCATAGAGTGGAGCGAGAACATCGAAAGTGAGCTTGAATCTGACGCGATCCGTATTCGCATCCAAAAAAACGATGATGAAAACAAAAGACTATTTGAGATAGAAGGGTTGGATGAATATGCTGATGTTATCTGTTGATTCTTCCGCAACGCCCGCTTCGGTTTGTTTACTGGAGGATGGAAAAATTCTTGCTGATTATTATTTAAATACCGGCTTAACTCACAGCCAAACGTTGATGGCGATGGTTGAATCCGTTTTGAAGATCAGCGGAAAAGAAGTCTCGGACATTGACGCCTATGCCGTCAACAACGGCCCGGGCTCCTTTACAGGAGTTCGTATCGGCGTCAGCGCTATTAAGGGAATGGCATTTGCCGCGGACAAGCCCTGTATTGCTGTCTCAACACCGGAAAGCATGGCGTATTTGTTTGTCGGACAATCCGCATACATTTGTGCCTGTATGGACGCCAGACGCAATCAGGTCTATAACGCGTTATTTCATGTTCGATGCGATGTGGTCGAACGTATTTGCGACGACAGAGCGATCTCAATCGCTGATTTGCTCACAGAATTAAATGCACTTGACCGAGAAGTGATTCTTGTCGGCGACGGTGCGCATCTGGTTTTTAAAGCAACAGACGATTCCTCAATTCGTCTCGCGCCGGAACACCTCAGGTATCAAAGAGCTTCTGCGGTTGCCTTCGCGGCTCTTGAGAAATACAACAGGGGAGAACAGATCACCTCTGCGGCTCTCATGCCCGGCTATCTCAGACTGTCTCAGGCAGAGAGAGAGCGAAACGCAAAATTATCAGAAAAGGATGGTTTATCATGATTGCAATTGGATGTGACCACGGCGGTCTGCAAATCAAAAACGCCGTTATCGAGTATATGAAGGAGAATAAAATCGAGTACACCGACTACGGCTGTTATACCGAAGAAAGCGTCGACTATCCCGTTTACGCTTATCAAGTAGCGAAGAACGTTGCTGACGGCAAAGCCGAACTCGGCATCATTTGTTGCGGTACCGGCATCGGCGTATCCATGGCTGCCAACAAAGTAAAAGGTATTCGCGCCGCTGTATGCACGGATGAATTTTGCGCTGAGATGACCCGCCGTCATAACAACGCTAATATTATGTGTATGGGCGGCAGAGTTATTGATGAAGCAACAGCCGTGAAGCTCGCTTCAATCTTCCTGAGCACTCCCTTTGACGGCGGCAGACACGAAAAGCGCGTAAATATGATTACCGAAATCGAGAACGGTAATTTTCAAATTTAATGAGTTATTAATGAGAAAGAAGGAAATATTATGAGCAAAGTAACAGTATTCGATCATCCGCTGATCCAGCACAAACTCTCTATCCTGCGCGATGAGAAAACTCCGACAAAGGAATTTCGTGAATTGATTTCCGAGATCTCCATGCTGATGTGCTACGAGGCCACCCGCGATCTTCCTCTTGAGGACGTCGAGATCAAAACTCCGATGGCTCCGATGGTCGCGAAAAAAATCGCCGGCAGAAAGCTCGCTTTTATCCCGATTCTGCGTGCAGGCATGGGTATGCTTGACGCCATGCTGACGATGGTTCCGTCCGCAAAGGTCGGTCATATCGGTCTTTACAGAGATGAAGAAACACACAAGCCGGTCGAATATTATAATAAGCTTCCCGGTGACATTGATGAAAGAGACGTATTCGTCCTTGATCCCATGCTGGCGACCGGCGGCAGCGCAATCGACGCGATCGACATCATCAAGCGTTCCAACCCCCGCTCTATCAAGTTCCTGTGCATCATTGCTGCGCCCGAGGGCATCAAAGCGTTGACCGAAGCTCATCCCGATATTGACCTTTTCTGTGCCGCTCAGGATGAAAAGCTCAATCCGAACTGTTATATTATTCCGGGTCTCGGTGACGCGGGTGACCGTATTTACGGTACCGATGTTGTCGGAGAGGTTTCTGTTGATAAGCGAGGAAGTACCGTCAAGCTTCATTCCAAAACAAAATGATTCGAAAATTAACAGCCGTTCTGAGCTTTTGTTTGATCTGTCTGGTGGTGCTTTCCGGATGTTCAGCCAAACCCGCTGACGGTGAATATACGCCGATCAAGGATGACAGCGGTGCTGTCACCGGATATGAAAGAAAGTATCACAACGATAACGGTGATGTCACACGCTGGGATGTCTATGACGCGTCCCAACAGTACGATCACTATGTTCTCTATGAATATGACAGCAATAACCGTCTTGTGAAGGAGACCTATTATCTTGCCAACGGAATAGGGGAGTACTACTACGCCTATTCTTATGACGAAGAAGGAAATCTGGCAGAAAAAGATTACTGCACCGCTAAGAACGGTTCCGAACGACTGCGGTATCAAAACGGCGTCGAGTCGGAGCGCATGACATATGACAGAGATGACAACCTCATTAAGTATGAAGTGTATCGGAATGATGCTTGGACAGAAGCCGAGCCACCTACAGAATCTACCGATTTCACAGAACCTACCGAATAAAACAAGCCGCTTTCCCAAAAAAGGAAAGCGGCTCTTTTGTACCGGGAGTATTAATCTGCGGCGGGTACAGCATCAGCGGATGCTTCAGCAACAGGTTCTTGAACTGTTTCCGGCTCAGAAACCTCAGTTCCTTCAGCCTGTACATGGATATTATCCTTCTTAGCCCATTCCATCGCAACATCATAACCGGCCTTTGCGGTATCGACGACAGAAGCGCTCAGGTCGTTGATAGCGAGAATGAAGGATTTCGCGGTCTGCTGCCAAGATTTTTTTAAGTCTGCCATAAAACTTCCTCCTGTTAGAACATTCTGTTAGATAAAAGGACATCCTCCGCAGGATGTCCTTTTATATTGTTATGGTGCCGGTAGTGGGACTCGAACCCACACGCCCGCAAGGACAACAGATTTTGAGTCTGCATCGTCTGCCAATTCCGACATACCGGCTTGAACATTGATATTATACAACAAACCGATAGATAAATCAAGTTTTATTTTATCATATGATACATGTATTCTTAATTAAACCAATTATCTATTGACAAATTAAGTGATCTTTTTTAGAATATGAGTGAAATTATTGAAAAGAGGGTTACCATGTCGAAGTATACGATCTTATTCAATTCACAGAGCGATAACCGAAAGGGAGAGGCTGAAGCGAAACAACTGGACGCTCTTTTAAACGGAGATGACCTCACTTATATCGACGTACATAATCAAGATAAAAAAACTGTTATCTCCGGATTACAGGTTGACGAAAAATTGATTATTGCGGGCGGTGACGGCACACTGAATCATTTTATCAACGATACCGACGGTATGGATATCCGGAACGAAGTATATTTCTATCCTACCGGTACAGGTAATGATTTTTTGGCCAGCGTAGGGGAGGAGAAGGGAAAGCTGATTCCCCTGAACAGTTTTCTCGAAAACCTGCCCACAGTAACCGTTAACGGAAAAGACTACAAATTCATCAACGGCGTAGGTTACGGCATCGACGGTTATTGCTGTGAAGTAGGTGACAAAATACGCGAAACAAGCGATAAACCGATCAATTATACCTCCATCGCAATCAAGGGGCTGCTGTTCCACTTTAAACCCGTCAACGCTAAGGTTACCGTTGACGGCAAAGTACATCGCTTCAAAAAAGTTTGGCTCGCTCCTACCATGTTCGGTAGGTTTTACGGCGGTGGCATGATTCCGACTCCCGATCAAAAGCGCGAGGACGGCACAATTTCCACAATGGTTTACCATGGGTGCGGTAAGCTCAAGGCTTTGATGTTGTTTCCGTCTATCTTTAAAGGCGAGCATGTCAAGCATAACGAAGTGGTTACGGTTTTCAAAGGACACCATGTGAGAGTGGAGTTTGACAGACCGACTGCTCTGCAGATCGACGGAGAAACCATCATCGGCGTGACATCCTATACCGCTAAGATTTGACAGAGTATACCCACAGTTCGCAACTGTGGGTATTTTTTTATATTAAAAAACTACTTGACAAGTAGGCAAATCTATGATATTATATCATCAACCTACTTGGTAGGTGCATTATAGAGCAAATGAGGTACTATGATGAAAATATATTTTGAAAAGCTTGTAAGAGCAAATTTCAGATACGGTCGAATGTAACTCTCTTTCTGCTTCACCACACCACCAGCTATATCTATCATTATTACAGAAAGAGGTATTTATCATGAGTAACTATAAATTTGAAACTTTGCAGCTTCATGTAGGTCAGGAACAGCCTGATCCTGCTTCTGACGCGCGTGCCGTTCCGATTTACGCTACAACTTCCTACGTGTTTCATAATTCTCAGCATGCGGCTGACCGCTTTGGTCTTGCTGATCCCGGAAACATTTACGGCAGACTCACCAATTCCACGCAGGGAGTTTTTGAAGACCGTATAGCGGCACTTGAAGGCGGCGTTGCCGGTTTGGCGGTGGCGTCGGGAGCTGCGGCGATCACCTATACAATCCAGGCTCTTGCGCAAAAAGGCGAGCACATTGTTGCCCAAAAGACGATTTACGGCGGCTCTTATAACCTTTTAGCGCATACGTTGCCCCAGTATGGCATTGATACAACCTTTGTAGATGCGCATCGTCTCTCTGAGATTGAAAACGCCATTCAGGATAATACCAAAGCGATTTATCTTGAAACACTCGGCAATCCTAATTCCGATATTCCCGATATTGACGCGATAGCGAAGATTGCCCATCAGCACGAATTACCGCTTGTAATCGACAACACCTTCGGAACCCCGTATCTGATCCGTCCGATCGAGCACGGTGCCGATATCGTTGTACACTCTGCGACCAAATTTATCGGCGGTCACGGAACAACCCTTGGCGGCGTCATCGTTGACAGCGGCAATTTTGATTGGAAAAAGAGCGGCAAATACCCGAACATTTCCGCTCCCAATCCCAGCTATCACGGCATTTCGTTTGCAGATGCGGTAGGTCCCGCTGCTTTTGTCACCTATATTCGCGCGATTCTGTTGAGAGATACAGGCGCTTCGATCTCACCGTTTGCGGCGTTCTTGCTTTTGCAGGGCACAGAGACACTTTCTTTACGTTTAGAGCGTCACGCCGAGAACACAAAGAAAGTGGTCGAGTATCTCGCGAATCATCCGAAGGTAACAAAAGTCAACCATCCTTCGCTGCCCGATCACCCCGATCATGCGCTATATCAGAAATATTTTCCCAACGGCGGCGCTTCTATCTTCACTTTTGACATCAAGGGCGGCAAAGATGAAGCATATGCTTTTATCGACTCTTTGGAAATTTTCTCTCTGCTTGCCAATGTTGCTGACGTCAAGTCGCTGGTCATCCATCCCGCAACCACAACCCACAGCCAGCTGACTGATGAAGAACTTGCCGATCAGGGAATCTCTCAGGCGACCATCCGTCTTTCGATCGGTACCGAACACATCGACGATATCATCGCAGACCTTGAAAAAGGTTTTGCGGCAGTTTAATCAATATTAATCTCTCAAAAGCTCCGTACATTTCGGAGCTTTTGTTTTTGGTGTTGATTTTATCCGATTTCGTAGTACAATAGAACTGTGAAATTGAGGTGTACCATGAAATCAAGTGCTTTTAAAAAAATAGCCGAACAATTGAATAGGGGAGAAAGTTCCGAATTGGTTCTCAAGACAGAGAATAAAGAATACATCCGTAAATTCGAAAAAAATGACAGGTTAATACTTTTGGGCTGCGGTCATGTATCTCTTGACGTCTACCGTTTCGCTGTCATGCTGGGATTTTCCGTTGTAGTTGCGGATGACAGACCGACGTTCGCGAACAGTGAGAGATACCCGCAGGCTCAGTTGATATGTGACAGCTTTTTATCCGCTATTGCTAAGATCGGTATTACTGAACGGGATTATGTTTGTGTTTTAACGCGCGGGCACCGCTGGGATCAAGAATGTGTCAAAGCAATTCTCTCGGGGACAATGCCCTTCTATCTCGGTATGATCGGTTCACGCAGACGCGTTGCGGGATTGAAAGAAACGCTCCTGGAGCATGGCTTTGACAAAAATAAAATTGAACAGCTTCACGCGCCGATCGGGCTTGACATCGGGTCTGTCACGACAGCAGAGATCGCCTTATCTATTTGCGCACAGCTGATACAGATGAAGCGAAAGGTTCAACACAAGCCAAAGGAGAATGAACTTGCTCAAACAAATGTCGATGAACAGCTGATCGCTTATCTTGCTGATGTAAAAGAGCCTTGCGCGCTGGTAACAGTGCTGGAATCCACCGGCTCTACCCCTGTCAAAAGCGGCAGTATGATGGCGGTTGATCGTATCGGCAGGACGGTAGGTACAATCGGCGGGGGATGCAGCGAAGCGGCCGCGATCGCAAAAGCAAGAAGAACCATCGGTTCGGGAAACAGTGAAATCATACGAATCGACATGAGCAACGAGATCGCCGCGGAGAGCGGAATGGTCTGCGGAGGAGAGATGACTGTGATGATTGAGGAGATTATTCCTTTGTAATATTGCTTTAAAGCGATAAATATGTTATACTAAGAAAAAACAAAAAACAGGTGAACGATATGAAAATCATCAAAATTTTGCAAAACAACAGATGTTCCCTTTCCTTTGAAGTGTTTCCGCCTAAGGCTTCCACCTCTTTCGAACAGGTAAAACCCGCTATCGAAAAGATAGCTAAGCTAAAGCCCGCTTTCATGAGCGTTACCTACGGTGCGGGCGGCGGTACAAGTCAGTATACTATGGATATCGCGAGAGATATGCGCAACCGCTACGGTTTTCCGACGATGGCGCATTTGACCTGTGTATCTTCCACCAAAGAAACCGTCGCGCAGAAGATCGAAGACCTCAAGCAGGCGGATATTCAGAACGTTATGGCACTCAGAGGCGATCTGACGCCCGAAATGAAACTGGACGACGCTCGTCACTGGGACTATTCTCACGCGGTTGATCTGATTCGTGAGTTAAGGGAAAGCAACGCTGATTTCTGTATCGGATGCGCTTGCTATCCTGAGGTGCATCCCGAAAGCCCTCATCAAAAGGAAGATATTAAATACCTGAAAGAGAAGGTCGACGCCGGCTGTGATTTCATGACAACACAGATGTTTTTTGACAATAACCTGCTGTACAACTTTTTGTACAAAATCCGTGAAGCGGGTATCACCGTACCGGTTCTGCCGGGCATTATGCCGATCACAAAAGCCGCTCAGCTTGAACGCGCGATCAAGCTCTCCGGTTCGTTTATCCCTCAACGCTTCAAAGCGCTTGTCGACCGCTTCGGCAACGACGACAGAGCGATGGCACAGGCAGGTATCGCGTATGCAACCGATCAGATCATCGACCTGTATGCCAACGGCATCCAAAATGTTCATCTTTATACCATGAATAAGCCTGAGGTAGCCAGAGCGATTCAGAACAATCTCAGCAGTATTTTAGGCAAATGATCCGCACTCTTTCTTTTGATCCTCCTGCATGGAATAAAAAAGAGATCATGCGCTATGCAAAAATACGCGGAGCGGATGAAGTTTATGAAAAATTGATCGAAGAGTGTATCGCCGAAGCAAAAACGACGCTGAGCTATCGCGTCTGCTATACTGTTACGGAAGTTATCCGAAGTAACAACGCGATTACCTTCGGTAGTATCATGACTGATTCCGACACAATTCAAAAAGCAATAGGAGAGTCGCATCGGGTATTACTGTTTGCGGCAACCATCGGTGCGCCTTTTGACAGACTGTTACAACGCTACAGCCTGATAATGCCGAGCAAAGCGCTGATCCTGCACGCAATCGGCGCAGAGCGCGTAGAAAGCCTTTGCGACGCTTTTTGTGCGCAGATAAACAAGGAGTTGAACTCAGCACAAAAACAGCTCACGCGGCGCGTCAGCCCCGGTTACGGTGATATTCCGCTCGCTATGCAAAAGGAACTGTTCTCCGTGCTGGACTGTCCGAGAAAGATCGGGCTGACGTTGGACGAAAGTCTTTTGATGTCTCCGTCTAAGTCTGTCACCGCGATCTGCGGCATTACCGACGACAATATATGTGAAACAGATAAGTGCAGTGCTTGCGGCAAAACAGATTGTGCTTACAGACAGCGAGGAAAACATGGATTTCAGAAAGTTTTTACAAGATAATATAGTGATTTTGGACGGCGGTATGGGAACCCTGTTGCAGGAACGCCGCTTACAGCCCGGTGAAGCTCCGGAGCGTTGGAACACAACCCATCCCGAAGAGGTAACCGCGATCCACAAAGCGTACTATGACAGCGGATCAAACGTTGTTAATACGAACACCTTCGGTGCGAACCTGATGCACTTTACCGAAGATGAGTTGGATGATGTTATCTGTTCGGCGATCAAAAACGCCCGTAATGCTGCTGAGCAAAGCAATTCCGCACAGGATAAGTTTGTCGCTTTGGATATCGGGCCTACAGGCAGACTACTCAAGCCCATAGGCGATCTCGAGTTTGAAGATGCAGTCGCAGTTTTTGCCCACACAGTCAAGCTTGGTGTAAAGTACGGCGTCGACCTCATTATGATAGAGACCATGAACGACAGCTATGAGACCAAGGCGGCGCTGCTGGCCGCTAAGGAAAACAGCAATCTGCCTGTATTGGTATCAAACGCCTACAGCGAAAACGAAAAGTTGATGACAGGCGCTTCACCTGCGGCAATGGTTGCGATGCTGGAGGGCATGGGCGCCGACGCGATCGGCGTCAATTGCTCTTTCGGGCCCGATAAGCTTGCGCCGATCGTCAAAGAGTATTTACGTTTTGCGTCTGTTCCCGTTATGCTCAAGCCGAACGCCGGCTTGCCTCACAGCGAGAGCGGCCGAACCGTCTATGATATTTTACCGGAAGTCTTTTCTGACATCACAGCTTCGCTGGTTGCTGAGGGTGTGCGAATTGCCGGCGGTTGCTGCGGTACGACTCCCGAATACATCCGATCTCTGTGTGAAAAAATATCTGTCAGCGTTCCTGCGATTGAATCAAAACATGATACGATCATCTCCTCTTATACTAACGCCGTGATCTTTTCCGACGATCCCGTCCTGATAGGGGAAAGGATCAATCCTACCGGCAAAAAGCGTTTAAAAGAGGCGTTGAGAAACAATGAGATGGATTATATTTTAGGCGAAGGACTGAAGCAGCAAAGCGCGGGCGCAAAAGTGCTGGACGTCAATGTCGGTCTGCCCGAAATCGACGAACCCGCTGTGCTGACAAAGGTTGTCTATGAGTTGCAGTCGGTCAGCGACCTTCCTTTACAAATCGACACCTCCGATCCTGTCGCTATGGAAAAAGCCCTGCGTATCTATAACGGCAAGGCGTTGATAAACTCTGTCAACGGAAAACAGGAGAGTATGGAAGCGATCTTCCCGCTGATGAAGAAATACGGAGGCGTCGCAGTCGCGCTGACTTTGGATGAAAGCGGTATCCCCGATACGGTTGAGGGACGTGTTGCGATTGCGAACAAGATCATCGAAACAGCAAAAGCATATGGCATTGACAAAAAGGATCTGATTTTTGACACTCTCGCGATGGCTGTCAGCGCGGATAAGAACGCAGCCGCTGTAACGCTTCAATCGCTATATACGATTCGAAGGAAGTTAGGGGTACACACCTCCTTAGGTGTTTCCAATATATCCTTCGGTTTGCCTAAAAGAGAGTTTGTCAACGCGACGTTCTTTGCACTGGCTCTCGAAAACGGCTTATCGGCAGCAATCATGAATCCTTTTTCTGCGGAAATGATGAAAACCTACTACACCTATCGCGTGTTGAAGGGACTGGATGAGAACTGTTCCGGTTATATCTCCTTTGCGGATTCTGTGGAAAGCCACGTAACCGTTGCATCCGGCGCCAGTGTAAGCGGCCTGTCAGACGATTCGTTGACGCTCGGCGGCGCTGTTATCAAAGGCTTGAAAGATCAGTCGTCAAAACTATGCGCAGAGCTTCTGCAGCATACAGAGCCTTTGACTGTTGTTAACGAGCATATCATTCCCGCGCTTGACACCGTCGGCAAAGATTATGAGCAGGGAAAGGTCTATCTCCCGGGCTTGTTGATGAGTGCCGAAGCGGCGAAGTGCGCCTTTGAAGAGATCAAGGCGCGGATGCAGAGCGGCAGCGGCAAAGAAAAATGTGCCTTTGTGATCGCGACCGTGAAGGGCGATATCCATGATATCGGCAAAAACATCGTCAAGCTCCTGCTGGAAAACTACGGTTTTGCTGTCAGCGACCTCGGAAAGGACGTACCGCCTGAGATGATCGTGGAAGAAACCGTTCGTCTGCACGCGCCTCTGGTAGGGTTATCCGCATTAATGACAACTACAGTACCCGCGATGGAAGAGACGATCAAACAGCTCAGGATATCCGCTCCATGGGCTAAAGTTGTTGTCGGCGGCGCGGTTATGACCAAAGAATATGCTGACTCGATCGGCGCGGACAAGTATGCAAAGGACGCGATGGACACTGTTCGTTACGCTGAAGAAATCAACTCAACTCTGTAACCTTATTGTCATGACATATTTTCGCAAAACACTTGACAAATTCCTTGCTTTCTTATATAATATTTAGGCTGACTGATGTCAGCTTACTTGCGCCAATAGCTCAGTTGGATAGAGCAACTGCCTTCTAAGCAGTAGGTCAGGGGTTCGAATCCCTTTTGGCGCGCCAGTTATGGTGG
>CACWTM010000015.1 GCA_902763855.1 uncultured Ruminococcus sp.
ACGGGAGACGCAGACAGGCTGGCGCCTGTCAAGGAGCCCAACAAAGCTATACGAAATATAGCGCAATAGATGATAAAGGTTTTTATTAAGGATTAGTATAGTACATAAAAGCCGCATAATCAATGGATTTTTCAAAGAAATCTAAAAAAATTTGAGGAAAATCAAAAATTTATTTGACACACGGTTCCTGTGTAGTATAATGAGATCAAAGACAGCATTTTCTGCGCTGAAAAAGGAGGAATTAACATGGATTTTGAACAGATCAAAAAAGCGGCTGAGGGTTACGAAAAGGATATGACGGCGTTCCTCAGGGAGCTGATCGCGATACCGAGCGAGAGCGCTGAAGAGGAGGGCGTCGCCAAATGCATCGTCGCCCACATGCAAAAGCTCGGCTACGATGAAGCCTTCATCGACAAGATGGGCAACGTCCACGGCGAAATGGGCACGGGCGACAAGATCATCGCCTATGACGGTCACATCGACACCGTGGGGCTGGGCGAAATGTCCAACTGGAAGTTCGACCCCTACAAGGGCTATGAGAACGATACCGAGATCGGCGGACGCGGTTCCTCCGACCAGACAGGCGGCGTGGTATCGGCTGTCTACGGCGCGAAGATCATGAAAGACCTCGGGCTGATTCCCGACGGATATAAAGTTTTAGTTACGGGCACCGTGCAGGAAGAGGACTGCGACGGCTTATGCTGGCAGTACATCCACAACGAGATGGAGATCACCCCCGAGTTCGTCGTCATCACCGAGCCGACCGACAAGGGCATTTATCGCGGTCACCGCGGACGCATGGAGATCCGCGTTGAGGTCAAGGGCGTGTCATGCCACGGCTCCGCTCCCGAGCGCGGCGATAACGCGATCTACAAGATGGCTGAGATCGTGCTGGACGTCAAAGATCTGAACGACCGCCTGCACTATGATCCCTTCCTCGGCAAAGGCACCATCACCGTCACCCAGCAGTTCTACAACTCTCCCTCGCGCTGTGCGGTTGCCGACTTTGCGGCAATTTCGCTCGACCGCCGTCTGACCGACGGAGAAACATGGGAAAGCGCGCTTGAAGAAGTCCGCAATCTGCCGTCCGTCAAAAAATACGGCGCCGAGGTCAGCATGTACACCTATGAGCGTCCGTCATGGACGGGACTGGTCTACCCGACCGAGTGCTTCTTCCCCACCTGGGTCATCCCCGAGGATCACCCCGCGTGTAAGGCGATGGTTGCCGCACACCGCGGCATGTACGGCGAGCCGAGGGTCGACAAATGGACGTTCTCAACCAACGCCGTCTCCATCATGGGGCGCTACGGCATCCCCTGCATCGGCTTCGGCCCGGGAGCCGAAGCCCAGGCGCACGCTCCCAACGAGATCACCTGGAAAGAGGATCTGGTGCGCTGTGCCGCTGTGTACGCCGTCGTACCGATGAACTACGTCAAGGAAAAGTAGGATGAAAAACGTAAAATGCTGTCGATGCGTCAAGTGCGGCAAAGAGCATGCCGCAAAGCCCGACGTCACCACCTGTGACTGCGGCGGAATCCTCGACGTCATCTACGACTACGATTATATCAAAACCATCTTTGACAAAAACACGCTCAAGCATCGCGCCGAGCCGACCATGTGGCGTTTCCGCGAGCTGCTGCCGATCGAAGAAGATACCGTACCCAAAGGGCTGAGGGTCGGCATGTCGCCGCTGTATGAAGTCCCCAATATCGCGGCTGATCTGGGAATCCAAAAGCTGTATATTAAGGATGACGGCGTCAACCCGACCGCGTCCCTCAAAGACCGCGCCTCAGCGATGGCGGTCACCAAAGCGTGTGAAGCAGGCTACGACACCATCGCGTGCAGCTCCACCGGAAACGCGGCCTCATCCCTCGCGGGCAACGCGGCAAAGGCAGGGCTGAAAACCTACATTTTCGTCCCCTCACGCGCGCCCAAGGGCAAGATCGCCCAGCTGATGATGTTCGGCGCGAACCTCACCGCCGTAGACGGCAGCTATGAAGAAACCTTTGAGCTATCGAAAGCCGCCATCGACAAGTACGGCTGGTACAACCGCAACGCCGCGATCAATCCCTATCTCGGCGAAGGCAAGAAGACCGTCGCCCATGAAATGATCGAACAGCTCGGCTTCCACGCCCCCGACTTTGTCGCGGTATCGGTCGGCGACGGCTGTACCGTGGCGGGTGTGTACAAGGGCTTGTACGATATGTACATGGTCGGACTGATCGACAGGATCCCGCGTATCATCAGCGTGCAGGCAGAGGGCTGCTGCCCCATCAACACCGCTGTGATGACAGACACACCGTGGCGCCCGCAGGAGGAGAACACCTACGCGGACTCTATCGCCGTGGGCGTGCCGCGCAATCCCGACAAAGCCATCAGCGCGATCAAAAACAGCGGCGGCATCTGCGTCAACGTCACCGACGACGAGATTCGCGAAGCGCAGAAGTACCTTGCGAGAAACGCGGGCGTGTTCGGCGAACCGGCAGGCGTGACCGCAACGGCGGGTCTGATGAAGCTCAGCCGCGAAGGGAGATTGCCCCATGACGCGACCGTCGTATCCATCGTCACGGGCAACGGATTAAAGGATATTGACTCCGCGATCCAATCCGCCGGCGAACCGGTGCACTGCAAAAACGATCTGGCGGAATTTGAAGCGAAGTTTGGATTGTAAAATACGCAATGACAACAAGGTTGAGATTGCCACGGCTCCCAAGGGAGCCTCGCAATGACAATTTAATTGGATATTCCTTATTTTTGGGTATATATAAAGCGACATCCCGAGGGAGCTTCTCTCGGGATGTCGCTTCGTTTTTACTCGATCATTCCTCTGTTTCATCCGGTTCGCTCTGCGCCTTTTCCATGCGCTTCCAGTTGATGAAGCCGTAGATATCCCCCGCGAGGAACGCGGCAAAGCAGATCACGGTGTTCACGTAACTGCGGTTGGTCAACGCCGCCAAGACCCAGAGGATCATCAGCACCACATCGTTACAGGCGTATGCGATCGCGTAGTACGGACTGCGCCGTGCCGTCAGATAGACCGCGACAAAGCTGGTGGTCACGGAAAGTGTAGAGGGGATCAGATTCGCTGTACCGAGCGCGCGCAGGATGAAGCAGAACAGAGTCGTTACAGCAACAGCCAATACCGCAAACAAGAGCCACTCTCGTTTGGGCAACTTCGCGTTGACAGTCACCTGCGCGCGGTTGCCGCGGTATGGATGCCTCAGCCACTGGATCAGCGACCACACCGACATCGGGAGCGTCATGCCGACATAGGTGAGCAGCTCGCCGTAGTATGTAAAGCGGTAGGAGATGTATCCGTAGATCAAGCTGAAAACGATCATCAGCACCATGCCGAACGGGTTCCCCTTCGCGGCGAAGAGCAGAGACGTCACGCCGACCAGCGACGCGAGCAGATTGAGCATATCGCCGCCGAACACGATATGCGATACGGCGATCAGACAGACCGACACCGTCCAGATAATTTTTTCGGTGTTGCTGAAGTAATTCAGCTTTTCATAGAATCGTTTCATATTTCGACCTTTCTGCCAAAAAAGCATCCACGGCGTATCTTCAAAGACCTAACGATACGCTGTGAATGCTTGGTGATAAACATTCCTACCCGGTGGCAGTTTATGCTAATTTCAAATCTCCGTCCTTAACCCAGCCGATCTTGCAAAAGATCATGTTAATCAGCGGCGTGAGCACGGCAGGCAGCACAATGCAGATCAGCACAAGTCCGATCCAGTCCATCGCGCCGGGAGCAAGCGCCTCGGCGCCTTTTGCGAGCGCTTCCTCAGACGGATTGAACCAACCGGTGATAACGCCGATCTGGCCGCACAGTCCGCAGGTGCCCATGCCCGAGTTGATCGGCGCGCCGTTCATCTGCAGCTTGAACACACAGGTCGCGATAGGGCCGGTGATTGCCGAGGTGAGGATCGGCGCGATCCAGACGCGCGGATTTTTGACGATGTTCGGCATCTGGAGCATCGAGGTACCCAAGCCTTGACTGACCAGACCGCCCCAGCGGTTTTCTTTGAAGGACATCACGGCAAAGCCGACCATCTGGGCACAGCAGCCCGCGACAGCCGCGCCGCCCGCAAGCCCCGTCAGACCCAGCACAGAGCAGATCGCCGCCGAAGAGATCGGCAGCGTCAGCGCGATACCGACCAGCACCGATACCACGATACCCATGAGGAACGGCTGCAGCTTGGTCGCCGAGTCGATCAGCACACCGAACCAGCTCGCCGCCGTACCGATCGGAGGCGCGATCAGCTTCGCCAAGGCTACGCCGACAAGAATCGTGACCGCGGGGGTGACGAGGATATCGACCTTGGTTTCCTTGCTGACAGCCTTGCCGCACTCGGCGGCGATGATCGCGATAATCAGTACCGCTAAGGGGCCGCCCGCGCCGCCTTCGGCGTTTGCCGCCCAGCCGACCGCCGCCAGCGAGAACAGCACCATCGGGTCAGCTTTCAGCGCGTAGCCGATCGCGACCGCCATCGCGGGGCCGGACACCGCCATCGCGTAGGCGCCGATATCTGTAAAGAACTGTAAGCCCGACAAAACGCCGATGGTCTTGACGATCGTGCCGATCAGCAGAGAGCAGAACAAGCCCTGCGCCATCGCGCCAAGCGCGTCGATACCGTAGCGCTTCCAGCTGATCTCAATATTTTTGCGTTTCAAAAACGCCTTTACCTTACTCAATGTTTTCCCTCCAATTAAGGTGGGCTCCGCCCACACCCAATAATCATCGGGAGGAGCAAGCCCCTCCCCCTACACAAATGAGATTTTGCCGTTTCCAATATATATAACAAAATGCCGAAAGTCAACGGACGATCGGCATTTACTCTGTTTTGAACAATTTCAGCGTTTTAAAGCGCCGTTTTATTGCACAATTTTTTTATGATTTTCTATGCAGTTTATAATCAATTAAAATCTCTAATACATTTTTAGATATCTCATAATCCATTTGTTTTGCAATTAGTTTCATGTTTTCAATTCCGTAAAACGCACCACAAAGAAACAAACCTAAATCTATTGCTGAAGTGACCCCTCGGGCAGTTATTAAATTTCCATCAAAAACAATACGTTCATCTTTTACTATACAACCATACTTCTTTATTTCTTTAAACAAGTTTTTATGAGTAGTTATAGTTTTACCATTTATCTTACCTGCTGCACCAAGTATTAGTGCCCCAGAACATACAGACACAAAAGTGGCACAAGGATTCGCAGTTTTAATCCAAGATATAAACTCTTTATCCTTTTCAAGTTTCCTAGTCCCAAAACCACCTGGCAGTACAATAACATCGTAGTTATCTAAGGAAGGTCTGACTTTTTTTGACAAAAACTTTATTTCCCCAGAAAAATCTTTAACCTTTTCGCCATACCCACATATATCTATAAAAATCGAATTATCTATTCCCATTGTTTTTATTCTTGAAATAGGATCAAATATACCTATAAAATCCAATGCAGTAACTTCATCATAAATTATAAAACCAATATTCATAATTTCTCACTCACCTTACACAGCGTGGCTTGTCGCGACGACGTCCACGCCGGTACCCGCGACGTTACGGATCAGCACCTCGCCGATGACGACGGGCGCCTGAACAACCGCGGCGTTAATCTCGCGCATCACGTCGTCGATCTTGCTCTTGGGGATGTCGTGCTCGGTCTTGCAGGACACGCGCTCACGCCTGCCGCCCTCTACCCTGATCGTCGAGGTAACGATGCGCGTGGGGTTTACGACCTCTTTCTCGGCATAGTTTTTACCGCGCGGACAGGTGTAGCCGCTGATGTTCTTGATCTCGTCGCCGTCCATCTCAACCGTCAAAAGACAGCCCAAGGGACAGTTGATACAGGTCAGTTCTCTTGTCTCCATCGTTATTCCCCCTCTATCTTGATCGTGATCGTTTGCAGGTCGGGATGTTCCGAAAGCTGTTTTCCGGTCAAAACCACCTGCTCCATCTCGCCGGGCGCGATCACGCGCTTTTTCTTGTGCGCGATACGCTCATCGTCAAAGTACACGCTGACGAACGCGTCCTTGTACACATCCCCTACCCTGAACCTCACGGTCAGCTTGTCGCCGATCCGGTCGGGATCAAGGGTGGAGGGCACAGTATAGCGCACGCCGCCCTCGGCTTTCAACACAACGGATTTTGCAGGCGCGGCGATTTCACCTCTGACAAAACGCGCGGCGGTTTCGCCGGCTTTTGCGGCTTCCTCGGACACATAGTCAACCAGGTCGTGTACATGCAAAACGTTGCCGCAGGCGAACACGCCTTGGATGTTGGTCTCCAGACTTTCATTGACGACAGGGCCGCCGGTCACGGGGCTGAGGGTTACGCCTGCCGAGGTGCTCAGCTCGTTTTCGGGGATCAGGCCGCAGGACAGCAGCAGGGTATCGCAGGTATAGCGTTCCTCTGTACCCTTGATCGGCTTGCGGTCAGCGCCGACCTCGGCGATGGTCACGGCGGTGATATGCTCCTTTCCCTCGATTTCCACGACGGTGTGCGAGAGCCTGAGCGGAATACCGAAGTCGTCAAGACACTGGACGATATTGCGCTTTAAGCCGCCGGAGTACGGCATCAGCTCTGCGACAAGCTTGACCTTTGCGCCCTCTAAGGTCATGCGGCGCGCCATAATCAGACCGATGTCGCCCGAGCCGAGGATGACAACCTCTTTGCCGGGCATGTATCCCTCGATGTTGACCAGACGCTGTGCCGTACCCGCCGAGAATATTCCCGCGGGGCGGTAACCGGGGATGTTCAAAGCGCCGCGGGGTCTTTCACGACAGCCCATCGCGAGGATGACCGCCTTTGCCTGTAGCTGAAACATGCCGTCCTCACGGTTCATCGCGGTGACAACGCGGTCGCGGGAAATGTCCATGACCATGGTATTGAGCTTATAGGGGATGCTGCGCTGTGCCGCCTGTCGGATAAAGCGGTCGGCGTACTCGGGGCCTGTCAGCTCTTCTTTAAAGGTATGCAGGCCGAAGCCGTTGTGGATACACTGGTTGAGGATACCGCCGAGCTGTTCGTCACGCTCGAGAATCAGAATATCCTTTATGCCGTTATCATAAGCCGCCACAGCCGCCGCCAGTCCCGCGGGGCCGCCGCCGACAATGACAATATCAACTTGTTTCATCTTATTCACCGTCCTTTGTACGCGCGTTGACGATATAGGAATCGCCGCCGCTCTTGGTGACCTCTCTCAGATCAACGCCCAGCTCACGGCGCAGAATTTCCATAACCTTCGGGGAGCAGAAGCCCGCCTGACAGCGGCCCATACCCGCGCGGGTACGGCGCTTGACGCCGTCGAGGGAGCGCGCGCCGACAGGACGGCGGATTGCGTCGAGAATCTCACCCTCGGTGACCGACTCACAGCGGCATACGATCGTGCCGTAGGCAGGTTCATTTTTTATCAGCTCGTTGCGTTCTTCGATACTCAGCTTAGAGGGATTGAGAATATCCTTGCGCTCCGCGATGAAGTCCTCATTCTCGGTCAAGCAGAGCTTATCCTTTATCAAGCCCGCGATATACACACCGATCGCGGGCGCGGCGGAAAGCCCGGGGCTTTCGATTGCGGCGCAGTTGAAGAAATTTTTCGCGTCCTCAGGCTCGCCCAGCACAAAATCGTGGCGGTCGCCGTGGGCGCGCAGACCCGCAAACGAGGTGATGACCTGTCTTGTCGGCAGGTTCTTAACGCTCAGCGCGGATTTCGCGATGACGCTGTCGATCCCCTCGGCGGTGGTAGCGGTGCTTTCGCGGTCGTCGATGTCAACAGCGGAAGGCCCGACGATGGTGTTGCCATGAACGGTGGGCGTCACCAGAACGCCTTTTCCGAGCTCAGTCGGCAGCTGAAAGATCGTATGCTTCACATGACCCTCGGCAGCGCGGTCGAGCAGGATATAGTCGCCGCGTCGAGGGGTGATGTGCAGTTTCTTTTCGGATACCATATTGTTGAAAACGTCGGAGTAAACGCCCGCGGCGTTGACAACAGCCTTTGCGGTGTATTCTCCGTCCTCTGTCACAACGTGCCATACGCCGCTGTCGGCATAGATTTTGCTCACCGCCGTATCAAAGCGGAACTCGGCGCCGTTGACAGCGGCGTTCTCGGCATAGGCGATGGTCAGCTTGAACGGACAGACGATACCCGCCGTAGGCGCAAGCAGCGCGCCGACGACCTCGTCGCCGATGTTGGGTTCGATCTCGAGAAGCTCGGCGCGGTCGAGGACGCGCAGCCCCTCGACGCCGTTGCGCTCTCCCCTCTCGCGAAGCTGATCCAGCTCGCCGATACGATCCGCCTCGGTACAGACGGTCAGCGAGCCGATGCGCTTGAAGGGGACGTCCAGTTTCTTGCAGACCTCTTCCATCATGCGGTTGCCCTCAACATTGAAGCGCGCTTTCAGCGTTCCGTTCTTTGCGTCGTAGCCCGAGTGGACAATCGCGGAGTTCGCCTTGCTCGTACCCGCGCAGACGTCTTCGCTTTTCTCAATCACCAGTATTTTGGCGTTATATTTACTTAGTTCCCGTGCAACAACGCAGCCGATCACGCCCGCGCCCACGATAATAATGTCGTACATAATTACCTCACGCAGTGAGGAGTTAGGAGTTAGGAGTGAGGAGTTATTATCCTCAAACCGATATTCCCTATTACTCCTTACCTTTTTCTTTTGTTGTTTTTGTGATGGCGGACAGCAATTTTTTCATTTCTCTGCAATCCCCTATCATAGATTGAAATGCTTGCTCATTTATATAATCTGTGTCATACAATAATTCCAGCCAGTATTCCGTTTCTGCACACTCTTTGAAGGCAATATACATCTTCGCCAGAAAATCTTTTTCACTGAAGGCGCAGTTTGCTTCGGCAATATTAGCTCCTATACTGGTTCCACACCTTAATATTTGCTTAGATAAAACATATTCTTTCTTTTCATCTCGTAAATACTGATAGAGTTTAACGATTCTGATAGCAAACGCCTTACCCTTTTGATATGTGACGCCGACTCTCATAACTCCTCACTCCTCACTCCTAACTCCTCACTCCTAACTCTACTTCGCCCAGCCTTTGGTGGCGGCAACAGCCTTGTTCCAGCCGTCGATCTCGTCTTTGCGCCAGCTGTCGTCGCGCTCGGGCAGGAACTCGCGCTCCATGCTCCAGTGACGGCGAACGTCCTCTTTGTCTTCCCAAAAGCCGACCGCCAAGCCCGCAAGGTACGATGCGCCCATCGCGGTGGTCTCGACACAGGACGGACGGTGAACGGGAGCGTTCATCAGATCCGCCTGGAACTGCATCAAAAAGTTGTTCATGCTCGCGCCGCCGTCGACCTTCAAAGAGCCGAGGTGGATACCCGAATCCAGCTCCATCGCGTGCAGCACATCGTTGGTCTGGAAGGCGAGGGATTCGAGCGTCGCGCGGATGAGGTGATATTTGTTCACGCCGCGGGTCAGCCCCATGATCGCGCCGCGCGCGTAGGGATCCCAGTGCGGCGCACCCAAGCCCGTGAACGCGGGGACGACGTAGCAGCCCGCCGTGTCCTTGACCCTTGTCGCGAAGTACTCGCTGTCGGGTGAGCCGTCGATCAGCTTCAGCTCATCCCGAAGCCACTGGATCGCCGCGCCCGCGACATAGACCGAGCCCTCGAGCGCGTAGTTGACCTTGCCGTCCAGCCCCCAAGCGATGGTGGTGAGCAGGCCGTTCTCGGAAAAGACAGGCTTTTCGCCCGTGTTCATCAGCATAAAACAGCCCGTGCCGTAGGTGTTCTTCGCCTCGCCCTCGTCAAAGCAGGTTTGACCGAACAGCGCCGCCTGCTGATCGCCCGCCGCGCCTGCGATCGCAATCGCACCGCCGAAAAACTCGGGATCAGACTCACCGTAGATACAGCTCGAGGGCTTGACCTCGGGCAGCATGGAGCGGGGGATGTTCAGCTCGGTCAGGATATCCTCGTCCCACTCAAGGGTGTTGATGTTGAACAGCATGGTGCGCGACGCGTTCGAGTAATCCGTGACATGGATGCGCCCCTTAGAGAGCTTGTACATCAGCCATGTGTCGATCGTGCCGAAAAGCAAATCGCCGTGCTCGGCTCTTTCTCTTGCGCCGTCGACGTTCTCTAAAATCCAGCGCAGCTTGGTCGCAGAGAAGTAGGGGTCGATGACCAGACCCGTCTTTTGACGAAAGGAATCGGTCAGTCCCTTGTCCTTGAGTTCATCGGCATAATCGGAGGTACGGCGGCACTGCCAGACGATCGCGTTGTAGATGGGCTGACCCGTCGTTCTGTCCCAGACGACGGTCGTCTCACGCTGGTTGGTGATACCGATCGCGGCGACCTTGTCGTAGCTCGCGCCGAGCCGGCGCAGCGCTTCACGCGCGACCGACAGCTGACTTTGCCAGATCTCGTTGGCGTCATGCTCGACCCATCCGGGCTGCGGAAAATACTGGGTAAACTCCTTTTGGGCGACAGAGCACATGTTGCCCTCAACATCAAAAAGGATACAGCGGTTCGAGGTGGTGCCGGAATCCAGCGCCATGATATATTTTTTCGTCATTCGTGTACCTCCTGTCAAAACAGCTTATACTAATCCTTAATATCTGATAAAGGTTTTAATTAAGGATTAGTATTACATTATATTATACCAGTTTTCGCGATGGTTTTTCTATCCCAATAGCATACAAGAATATGGGAAGAATTATGTACAAAATCACTGTTATCTGTTATAATGCTCTTATCAAATTCTTTGAGGTGCGATATGACAAAGATTTTATTCGTCTGCCACGGCAACATCTGCCGCAGTCCGATGGCGGAATTTGTGATGAAAAAGATGGTAAAAGAAGCGGGGCTTACAAAGGATTTTGAGATCGCCTCCGCCGCCACCAGCCGCGAGGAGATCGGCAACTCCGTCTATCCTCCCGCCCGCAGAAAGCTCGCCGAGCACGGCATGAGCTGTTCGGGCAAGTACGCGGTGCAGATGACCGCCGCCGACTATGGCCGCTATGACTATATCGTCATCATGGACAGAAACAACGAGCGCAACATCATGCGGATCATCGGCAGCGATCCCGAGAACAAGGTGCGCCTGCTGATGGAGTACGCGGGAGACAGGCGCGACGTTGCCGACCCGTGGTACACAGGCGACTTTGACGCGACGTGGAACGACGTCACCGAGGGGTGCAAAGCGTTGCTCGACCATATCCTCCATGAAAGGAAGGATCAGCATGCGAAATAGCTTTCGGCTTATCCTGCTATTGCTGACAGCGGCAGTGACCCTGCTCAGCCTGTCTGCCTGCTCGATCAAGGATCGCTTTTACTGTGAGCATTGTCATCAAACCAAGGTCGATACCCTTCATCACATCACGGTCGGCACGGTAGATACCACCGTCTGCACCGACTGTTATCAGCAGTACATGAACGGAGAATGGAATTTTCCGTAAACAGCAAAGGCTGTCCTTTCGGACAGCCTTTTCTATATTTACGCGTAAATCAGTCTTGCAGCGGTGTCAAAATCATAGTGCAGGTTCACCATGTTCACCGCTTCGCCGAGCTTTCGGGTCAAACTTCGCTCGACCGCGGCGATCGGATAATCATCGTCAAGAGCGATATATTTGAGGAGCCAGCCGCGCTCGCTGTGACGGGCGCGCATGATGCGCATGCCGCGCATGGACGAGGTCGCCTCTCTTGCGGCGGAAACTACGTTCTCGGGATTGGTCACATTTTCAAAAACCATCTTCATTCTCCTTTACTGTCATCTCTGTCAAATGGATTTCATCTTTTCGACAATATCATCATAACACATGAAGGTGACAATAAACGGGACTTTGTACGCAAATCTCAATAATGTTAATTGTAAAAGTAAACGCAAGCAATACCCGCTGTTTACTTTTACAAACGAGCGTTTCATTTTACAAAGTCGCAGGTAATATGAAAAATCCGACCTTTCCCGGCGATCAAAACGTTTTTTACTTCGCGGCAAGTCTTGCAACCGGGCGGCACATCGTGTATAATAAAAAGGATAACATTTTACAGCAAATGTGAGGTAATAATATGGCGGGAACAATCACCCTGACAACAAAACACCTGTCGCTGCGCCGCTACCGCACGGAGGACGTCGGGAGCCTGTACCGCGACTTCGGCGCGGACGAGCGAATGTACGAGTACACGGGATGGAACCCCTACGCAACGCCGCAGAGAGCGCGGGCAACGGTAGAAGGATATATCACCGGCTACAAAAAGGACAACTTCTACGGCTGGGTGATCGAACACGGCGGTATCGTTGTCGGTACGATCGGCGCGTATGACGCCGCCGAGGACAAGTCCGCGATCGAGGTCGGGGTGAGTATCGCGCGGCGGTTTTGGGGACGCGGCTACGCGACCGAAGCGCTGACCTGTGTGCTGAACTACCTGACCCGCGAGGGCTACCGCAGCGTCAGGGCGTGGTGCGCGGATAAAAACCTTGCCTCGCGCAAAGGGCTGGAAAAAGCGGGCATGCGCGTTCTGTCGGTTGAAAAGGACGCGATCCGTGTAGGCGAGAAAAAGTACGATAAGCTCAACTACATCTACAAGCCCAACGAAAAAAACGTGCGCACCCAGATGATCCTTGACGCGGTGCTGATCCCCGAAAACGGCAAAAAGCTCATGCAGACGATCTACGAAGCGATCACACAGTTCTCGGACGTCGTCGAGGTGGGCAAGCTGGGGCTCAAGGGCGCGCTGTTAGGGCTGGGCGCGATCGGCGACGGCGCGACCAACGCGGTACTCACGCTGCTCCGTCCGGTGCTGGAGAGCGTGGTCAAGGACGAGGTCTTAACGCCCTTTCACATCGCGGCAAAGGTCGACATCATCAAAATTCGCAAGCAGGAAGAATCCCTGCGGATCACGGTGGCGGTCAAGGACATCGACTATGTCCGGTCGCTGACCCCCAACCTGCCGCTGATTACCAAGGCGCTGAGAGAGAAACTGTCCGGCGCCATCCTGTGCAATATACTGGACATCCTGCAGGATGACACGCCCGCCGCGGTATCGGCGGTGCTCAAAGCGGTCAGCAACCGCAAAAAGGACGAGATCGTCCGCATGCTGGTGGGCACCTATCACAAGGAGATCTGCGACTTTCTGACGCAGCTGCTCACTGACAACAAGATCAAGCTCACCGTCAAAGAGCTGACGATCCAGTAAAAAGGGTTCCGGGGGATCCGGGAGGGTAACTATCTTGAAATTTTTGCAAAAAATCTTACATTTATATAACGACTCAAGCTTAATCCTGAGGATCATCATCGGCATGGCGCTGGGCGCGGTACTGGCGTTCCTCGTGCCGCACGCGGCGTGGATCGGTACGATGGGTACGCTGTTTGTCAGCGCGCTCAAGGCGATCGCGCCGGTGCTGGTAGCGGTCTTGGTAGCGGCGTCGCTGTGCCAGCGCAGCGCAAAGCTCGACGGACGATTCGCGCTGGTGATTTTCTTCTACCTTTTCTCGACCTTTCTCGCGGCATGCGCGGCGGTCGGAGCAAGCTTTCTGTTTCCGCAGACCATCGCGCTGACCGAAGGGGTCGCTCAGGACACCGCGGCGGCTCCCGAAGGGATCGGCGAGGTGCTGGGCGGTCTGCTCAAAAGCATTGTCGACAATCCCGTACAGGCGGTGGCGCATGGCAACTATCTGGGCATCCTGTTCTGGGCGGTCATCATCGGCATGGCGCTGAAAAAATTTGCGAGCGACGGCACCCAGGAGATGATGCGCAACTTCTCGGACGCGGTCACACAGGTGGTACGCTGGATCATCAACCTCGCGCCGTTCGGCATCATGGGGCTGGTGTTCACCTCGGTCTCCGAGAGCGGTATGGATATCTTTGTCGACTACGGCAAGCTGATCCTGATCCTCGTCGGCACCATGCTGACGGTGGCGCTGATCCTCAATCCCCTGATCGTCGGAATCGCGCTCAGGCGCAATCCGTATCCGCTGGTGCTGCGCTGTCTGCGTGAAAGCGGTCTGACGGCGTTCTTCACCCGCAGCTCGGCGGCAAACATCCCCGTCAACCTCAGCCTGTGCGAAAAGCTCGGACTCGACCGCGACATGTACTCGGTTTCGATCCCGCTGGGCGCGACCATCAACATGGACGGCGCGGCGGTCACCATCACCGTCATGACCCTCGCGACGGTCAACACGCTGGGGATCAAGGTATCTGTCCCGACGGCGATCCTGCTGGCGTTTTTGTCGTCGCTGGCCGCGTGCGGCAGCTCAGGCGTGACGGGCGGCTCGCTCCTGCTCATCCCGATGGCGTGCTCGCTGTTCGGCGTCTCGGACGCGGTGTCGATGCAGGTGGTTGGCGTAGGCTTCATCATCGGCGTCATCCAGGACAGCATGGAGACCGCGATCAACTCCTCGGGCGATGTTCTCTTCACCGCGACGGCGGAGTATGTGCTGTGGAAGAAACAGGGCAGACCCCTGCCACCCTTCCTCGGCGGCAAAAGGGTGAACGCCGATGACTGACAGAAACGAACGGCTGAGAGCTGATTTTTATGACATGCTCTCGATCCAGAACCGCCCTTATCTTTCATGGACAGCGACAAAGGGCGATCTGCCCTGTGCGGAAGAATACCTGCTGGATATCCGTCTGCGAAGCTACGCGCTGTCGGCGGATCACGGCAGATATACGGTCGGCGTCACACACGGATGTACCGTCAAGGTCACGCTGTGGGACAGCTACCCCGAAACTGCGCCGTATATCAAAATGCTCAGCCTGCCGCCGGTGTTCCATCCCTGTTGGTACTCGAAGGGCGTTTACTGCCCGCCGCGAAAGTGGCGCGCCGACTGCTCGCTGAAAGAACATATCCTCGAGATGCTCCGCACCCTGCGGTATGATCCCGAGCTGATCGAGAGCGACGCGCCGGCGAACTACAAGGCGCTCGACTGGTACTTAAAGCACAGGGACGATACAGCCCTCTTTCCGTCCGACACGACAGAGCTGTCCGAGAACAGCCCTCAAACAGCCGAAACGTTCGGAAAATCCGCCCTATGCTTTGACGAGATCGTTGACAGCTGGGGCATCAAATAACGGTGAAACTATGGAAATCTTGAAATGTCCTGTTTGCGGACAGGCGCTTTTGCGCGACAACCGAACATGGGCTTGCGAAAGCCGCCACAGCTACGACGTCGCGAAGGAGGGGTATGTCAACCTGCTCTCGGCACAAAAAAGCGGCGATATGACGGGGGATAACAAAGAAATGGCGCGCTCACGGCGTGACTTTCTCAACAAAGGGTACTATGAACCTCTGGCACAAGCCGTGACGCAGAGCCTTGCGCAATACTCCGCACACGGCGACAGCGTGCTGGATATCTGCTGCGGCGAGGGCTACTACACCGCCTATGCCGCCGAAAAGCTTAACCGCCGCTTCTACGGCTTTGACCTGAGCAAGAGCATGGTGCGGCTTGCGGCAAAGCGGAAAATTTCCGCTCAGTTTTTTGTCGCAAATATCGCGGCGATCCCTATCCGGGACGGCGCGGTCAAGGCGGCGTTCCACTTGTTTGCGCCGTTTCACGCGGCTGAGTTTCGGCGTGTCATCTCCGATGACGGCGTGCTCCTCTCGGCGATCCCCGGAAGAGATCACCTGATCGGTCTCAAAGAGGTGCTCTACGACACACCCTACCTCAACGACGAAAAGGAGCCGCAGGCAGAGGGCTTCAAGGTGTTCGAACGCATCCGCGTACAGGGAGAAATCTCGCTTGACAGTCGTGAGGACATCGACGCGCTGTTCCGCATGACGCCGTACTACTATCACACGCCGTCCCGCGGCATGAAGCGGCTGGAAGAACGCGACAGCCTGTCTACCCCGATCGACTTTGTCATCATCGTCTACAAAAAAGCATAGACCGAAATACCGCTTGCAATTGATCTGCAGGCGGTTTTTTTATAAAAAAAACAGACAGCGTGACGCTGTCTGCTTCATAAAAATCATCCGATATCAGTAATTCTCCGCGTGAACCTCAAAGTAGCTCTGCGGATGGGCGCATACGGGGCAGACGTCGGGGGCTTGGGTACCGACGACGATGTGGCCGCAGTTGCGGCACTCCCACACCTTGACCTCGCTCTTTTCAAAGACCTTCTGCGTCTCGACGTTGTTCAGCAGGGCGCGATAGCGTTCCTCGTGGTGCTTCTCGATCCGGGCGACTCCTCTGAACTTTTCAGCAAGCTCGGTAAAGCCCTCTTCCTCGGCGGTCTTAGCGAACTCTTCATACATATCCGTCCACTCGTAGTTCTCGCCGGCGGCGGCAGCTTCCAGATTCTCGGCGGTGGTGCCGATACCCTTGAGCTCCTTGAACCACATCTTGGCGTGTTCTTTCTCGTTGTCGGCAGTCTTGAGGAAGAGCGCGGCAATCTGCTCATAGCCCTCTTTCTTCGCGACAGAAGCAAAGTAGGTATACTTATTGCGCGCCTGGCTCTCGCCCGCGAACGCCGCCTCCAGATTCTTTTCGGTCTTGGTACCCGCATAGGGATTCGCGGGCGCGAAAACGTCTGTCTGTTTACACTTGGGGCAGGTGTCGGGAGCGGTATCGCCCTCATGGACATAACCGCAGATTTTGCATACAAATTTCATGATGATAACCTCCTGTGTCTAAGTTACCCATATTATAGCAGTTTACGCATAAAAATACAATGCTTTCATAAAAATTTATCCGTCGATATAGGAGCGGTTGCCGATCACCTCGGCAAAGGCCTTTTCATCACACTCACCGTTGACGAAACTCCGCGCGGCTTCGATCAATCTTTGCGCGTCGCCGAGCGCCTTGTTGTACAGCGGAACAAAGCCGCTCAGATCCATCCCGTCCGTGACATGGCTCTTGTAGGACATGCGGTTGAGCTTGGGTACCTTTCGCGCCCAGCGGTCGAGGGCGCCGTTTTTGTCGGTGACGACAGCATAAAACGGCTTCATATCACGTCGGCCCTGTTTGAACCTGTCCCACGCGTTTTCAAAGCCGTAGACCTTTTCGATCGCGCCGCCGACAGGTTCTCTCAGCAACTCGGGCAAAAAGGGAGGGATACGGACATTGTCGCCGCTGAGCAGGTCGAGCCTGTGCTCAATCGCGATGTGCATGGAGATTCGATCATCCGCCATTTCGTTGATATAGGGATGGGTGGTCGAATCCAGCGCGTAGTGGCACAAAAAACCGCACAGGTAAGAGAACACGCCGCGGTTCTCCTTTGCGCGGCGCGCAAGCTCCAAAAGGAACTCGCCGGTATGCTCGCGGTGCATCACGGACGAATAGCGGTTCACCTCATGGCGAAACGGCGGTACATAAAAGCGGTAGAACAGGTACGGGTCGGGGCCGAGCAGACCGAAGTCGTAGACCGCGCGGTCAACGTCGATCTGTACCTTTTCCAGCACCTGCGCCCCAAAGCGGGTATGAACAGCGATATCAGGCATAACATCCTCCCGGTGACAGAATTTCTACAGTTTTATTATACAGGAACGCGGGCGGTTTTTCAACGGTAATACTAAGCAGCAAATATTCCGCCTGTCGGCTATATCGCGTCAGAGCGGAGCGGGGGGCGTGTCGGCAACTGAGCTTCATGAAAGCTCCACGGGCATTTGGGCGGGATTATCCGCCGCCTTGAGCTTGTCAAAGGCTTTTTCGATCACGCCGTTCTGATCGGGCAGGGTGAAATCTGGCGCTTTTGTGCCTGTATGTAACATAACTTATGTTTATCACAGATCGCGCATTGTCAGAGAGATACGCTTTTTCTTGACGTCGACCGACAGAACCTTCACCTTGACGATATCGCCGACCTTGAGCACCTCGGACGGGTGCTTGATGAACCTGTCGCAGATTCGGGAGATATGCACCAGACCGTCCTGGTGCACGCCGATATCCACAAACGCCCCAAAGTCGATGACGTTGCGCACCGTGCCCGTCAGCTCCATACCCTCTTTGAGGTCGCTGATATCCAGCACGTCCGAACGCAGGAGCGGCTTGGGCATTTCGTCACGCGGGTCACGCCCGGGCTTTGACAGCTCCCTGACGATGTCGTCCAGGGTCGGCAGACCGATCTGCAGCTTTTGAGCAAGCTCCTTTCTGCCGAACTGCTTGACCCTTTGGCTCAGGTCGCCGAATTTTACCGCTTTGATCTCCTTGTCCGAATAATCCATCAGCTTCAACAGCTCTTTGGCGGTCGCGTAGCTCTCGGGATGGACGGCGGTGTTGTCAAGCGGATTGCGGCTTTCGGGCACACGCAAAAAGCCCGCGCACTGTTCAAAAGCTTTGGGACCCAGCTTCGGAACCTTTTTCAACTCGGCACGCGTTTTGAACGCGCCGTTTTCCTCACGATACGCGACGATGTTCTTGCACACGGTCGCGTTCAGCCCCGATACTCTGAGCAGCAGGGCGGGGGACGCGGTGTTCAGATCGGCGCCGACCGAGTTGACGCAGTCCTCGACCACGCCGTCCAGCGTCTCTCCGAGGCGTTTTTGGGGCATGTCGTGCTGATACTGACCCACGCCGATCGCCTTTGGTTCGATCTTGACCAGCTCCGCGAGCGGATCCTGCAGCCTTCTGGCGATAGACACCGCGCTGCGCAGCGTCAGATCCAGCTCGGGCAGCTCGGTCGCGGCGAGCTTTGACGCAGAGTAAACGGATGCGCCCGCCTCGCTGACAACCATGTAATAAACCGTGTGGTCGGCTTCCTTGATCGCGTCGGCGGCAAACATCTCGGTCTCTTTGCTCGCGGTACCGTTGCCGATAGAAATCATATCTACGTTGTACTTTCGGATCAGCTCCAGCAGTTTTTTCTTTGACTGGGCGATCTTGACCTGAGAATGGGTGGGATAGATCACGGCGGTATCCAGCACCTTGCCGGTGTCGTCGACGACCGCCACCTTGCAGCCCGTGCGGTAGCCGGGGTCAAGACCCAGCACCGTCTTGCCCTTGACGGGCGGCTGCATCAGGAGCTGTTTGAGGTTGGTCGCAAAGACCTTCATCGCGCTCTCACAGGCGGTATCGGTCAGCTCCGCGCGTATCTCGCGCTCAATAGACGGAAAGATCAGGCGTGTGTACGCGTCCTCGCCCGCGGCTTTCAAAAGATCGGAGCACACAGGATTAGTGCCCTTGTCCAGCGCGCGGTCAATCACGCTCAGCGGCAGAACGGGATCCAGCGAGATACCGACCTTCAAAAACCCCTCTTTCTCTCCCCTGTTCACCGCCAAAACACGGTGTCCCGCGATCTTCCCGACCGCCTCGGCATAGTCATAATAATTGGTATAGACGCTGTCCTGCTCTTCGTCAACCGCGACAGATTTCAGCAGACCGTGCTTGCGGAAGATCGGACGCAGGTGTCCGCGGATGACCGCGCTGTCGGAGAGCATCTCTGCGACGATATCCATCGCGCCGCTCAACGCGTCCTGTACCGAGGGAACGTCCTTTTCTTCATCGACGAACTCTTCGGCATATTTCATGGGATCAAAGCCCTTTTCCTGACGGATGATCGCCGCAGCCAACGGCTCCAGCCCGCGCTCTTTCGCTACCGAGGCGCGGGTTTTTCTCTTGGGTCTGAAAGGACGGTAGATATCCTCCAGCTCGCTCAACGTCTGCGCTTTATCCAGCGATCTGCCGATCTCGTCCGTCAGCTTTTCCTGACCGTCGATCAGCTCGCGAATCTCTTCCCTGCGCTTGTCAAGGTTGCGCAGATAGTCGAGCTTTTCGCTGAACTCGCGGATGAGCTGGTCATCCATCGAGCCGTGCATTTCCTTGCGGTAACGCGCGATAAACGGTATGGTGTTGCCGTCGTCAAGCAAGGTGATGATGTTCTGCGCATACTCCTCTTTGATATTGAATAATTGTGCCAGTGTAATTGAATATTCCATAAATTTCTCCGATTTTTCATTACTTATACTAATTCCCGATAAAACGCTTCCAAGGATATTAACGAGTATTTTCGCAGTACAAAAACAACAACGTGGTTATACGGAAAATCCCGCCGCAGCTGTTATGGATCGGTATTCGTTTCGCGCTTTGTCCGGCGGCGTTTCATCGCGTTCAGGATCAGTATATAGATCAGCCCCAGCAGCAGAATCAGCGCCATGCCGATCAGGATCCACCATACGCAGCCCATATACGGCAGCTCACCGCAAAAGCCGAACGCGCCCGCAGGGCTGCCCCAGTTAAGGAAGAAATAGGGATAGCATTTGCCGGGGATAAACTCCCATCCGTTGACATAGGCGACCGCGGCGTAGATGACATACGCGAGCGGCGGCAGTATCCCAAAGAACGTATGCTTCTTCTCAAGCCTGCCGAACACCCCCGTAACAAAGAAGTCGGCAATCGCCGCGATCGGCGCCACAACGTGGGTGAGGATGTTGCGCAGGTTCCACGCTTGATCGCCCCGCGTCGGCGCCAGCACAAACGAGAATACCGCGCCTGTCAGCGTGATAGCAACCGTACCGACAAATTTGAGGATGAACCAGCCGTTGTTGACCGCGCCCTTAGTGAGCAGCTATACCGCGCCGATCGCACAGATCAGCGCGATCGCGATATTGGACTGGATTGTAAAGAACATGAACACCTGCGGGCCGCTCATAAAAGCGCCCAAACCACCGATATAGCTTGCGTACACGCCGACTGCCGCCGCGATCACAACAACGCATTTGAGGATCAGCGATACCGCCCGGCGCTTTGGCAATACTGCTGTATTTTCCATGATACTATCTCCTGTGTTTTCAACATAAACAACCTGTATGTGATACCATCCCCTCCAAAGAAGTTGACGGTATCATCTGCCGCCTGCCGTTGTCGCAAAGCGACAAATCGGTCGGACATATCAACTCGCATCGCACCTAACCATATATGGTTAGGATACCTCTCCGGCGCATGGGCGATATTTCCGTAATCACGGACTCTGACAATCTCCCGATCCGCTGCCGCAAAGCGACCGGAGCGACAGGAATATAGATTCAGCGCATCACCGGAATTTACTGTTATTATACCAAGAGTCCCCGCCTGCTGTCAATCATCCCGCAGGCGATGAACCGCGGTTTTGACGGACATGTTTCCGCCTGTCTATTGTTATGCTAAGTATCCATTAAACGCTTTAACAAATTTATCCCTAATATCTGATTAAATCTTTATCGGGCTATGCAAATAAAACGGGACTGTATCTCTACAGCCCCGTGGAGCTAGAGATGGGACTCGAACCCACGACCTATTGATTACGAATCAATTGCGCTACCAACTGCGCCACTCTAGCGGATATTCGGTTGTCAGGCTCAGATCAGGCGACCCGGCTGCGCGCAGCCCGGCGTTGCGTTCCTGTCGCGAAAGCGCTTCTCGCAAACGGCTGCTTAATGATTATATACCACTTTGCGGAATTTTTCAAGAGCTTTTTCAATTCTGTCACGGTTTTTGAATGAGTAAACAAATTATGAACAGAGCCAGTTATTGACAATTTTATCGAGATACGAGGGGTCAAGGAGGCATTTGAACTGCTTGTCAGTAATGCCACCCTTGAAGCTTTTCTCGCTTTTTAGGATATTGAAGGCGATT
>CACWTM010000016.1 GCA_902763855.1 uncultured Ruminococcus sp.
ATGCCGTCTTCGGGATCGTATGCGTCCGCAAGAGTCAGGACAGACTGCGTATAGGTCTGCTGTGCTCTGAACGAACCGATCTTACCGTTGCTCGGATTACCGTTTTCATCCAGACAATCGCTGGTGTTCATATATGTCCAAACAGCAAAGGTATCGCCGACGTTAAATTCTCTGGTCTCAGTCTGACCGAACAGACCATGCAGAGTAACGGTTGCTTTCGCTGTCGGGGGAGTTGTGGGAGCCTCAGTGGGAGCCTGAGTCGGAGCTTCGGTGGGCTTCTGTGTCGGAGCCTGAGTCGGAGCTTCGGTCGGCTTCTGAGTGGGAGCCTGAGTCGGAGCCTCGGTCGGCTTCTGAGTGGGAGCCTGAGTCGGAGCCTCGGTCGGCTTCTGAGTGGGAGCCTGAGTCGGCGCCTCAGTCGGCTTCTGGGTCGGAGCCTGAGTCGGCGCCTCGGTCGGTTCATAAGTGGAACCGGGCTTGTCAAAGGTTGCGTTGACAGTCAGCGTTACGCCGTCCGCAACTGTGCCGTTATCTACCAGTCGGGTCAGATCATTATTCGCCGCAACCAAAGTTGTCAGCGCGTTTCTGACCTCGCCTGTACCGCTGTTGGTAACCTGATATGTCGTCACCATCAACAGATCGTCGTCAGAATCAAAAGCGAATGCTTTGTCGTCAACATACGGAGTAGACGCGTTGTACTTGATCGTACCTTCTTTTGTCATTCTGCCGATCGCGCTATCTTTCAAAACCGGGAACGCTGCCGCGTTATCGGTAAAGATACCGCTGGAGTCACGGTCGGTAGCCAGTGACAGGGTGGAGGTGGAATAAGTTTGAGTGGCGTTAACAGAAGATATTCTGCCGCCGTCAAACGCTTTTGAAGCGTTCAAAGAGGTATAGACAGTGAAGGTATCACCGACATTGAATGTCTTCGTCTCGGACTGACCATTCAGGCCGTAGATCGTGATATCGGCAGTACCGACGTCAATCGGATCGCCGATGCCGCTGCCCTCAGCCGCGTCATGGCCGACGATATAGCACTGGATCAGCCACGCGTCAAGGCCGTCAACGGAAGGCGCCTGACCAAAGAAGATCTCATCGTCCTTATAACAGTTGGCGATCCTAAAATCGATTGAATCCTTAGAGACCGCTTCCGGGCGGGCGGGATTATAGTTGATATACCCGTCAATGCCGCCGGCGATCGAAGCTTTAAGGTAATAGACGTCCAGACCGTCAACACGACCATCGCGGTTAATATCACCCAAAATCGGGGTCGGATAATCGCCGTAGAGCTCAGGGTCAAACGCTGCAGAACTTTGCACGATGCCGATGGACATGACCGAAAGCATCATAACAAGAACCAACAGAACGCTGACCGTCTGCTTAAATTTTCTCATGTTATCTCCTCCTAATCGTTACGAAGCGGCGTAATAAAACCGACTTCGTTCTTTCACAGAGCGTACCCGAAGACAATATCACCGAGTATACTCTCGCTATCATAAATATTATATTACAAGTGCGTAACCTTTTCAAGAAATCCGCACGCTTTTCTCCGGCTTTGCGGCATAGAAAAATCGCGTCTGTTTTTGGCGGTTTTGCACAACGATCAGTTCACATTTTTAGAAAAACATACCGAGAAAACCCTAATGAGCAAAAAAAAATAGCGGATCTCCTTTCGGAGATCCGCCATAGGGAACATTATTCTTCTGTCGGAGCAGCAGGAGCGGAGGGGATAAAGTTTTCCTCCAGCTTGATGTTGTTGTAGCGCGCCATACCGGTACCGGCAGGAACGAGCTTACCGATCAGGACGTTTTCTTTCAAGCCGACCAGCGGATCGACCTTGCCCTTGATCGCGGCGTCGGTGAGCACGCGGGTGGTCTCCTGGAAGGAAGCCGCGGACAAGAAGCTGTCAGTCGCAAGCGAAGCCTTGGTGATACCCAAGAGCAGCTGTGTCCATGTAGCTTCTCTCAGACCCTCTTCGCCGTTCGCGATACGCTCTTTTATTTCTTTATTCGCGTAAAGAACGTCGGTACGGTTGTACATCTGACCGGGCATAAACTCTGTCGAGCCCGGATCCTCAACTCTGACCTTCTTGAGCATCTGTCGAACGATAACCTCGATGTGCTTGTCGTTGATATCAACACCCTGCAAACGGTAGGTACTCTGTACCTCGGAGATCAGGTAGTCCTGAACCGCCTTCGCGCCCATGATATCGAGGATATCGTGGGGGTTGACAGCGCCGTCGGTGATCTTGTCGCCCTTGTGGATCTGCTGACCTTCCTCGACCGCGACACGGAAGCCGAAGGGGATCAGATAGCTCTTTTCGTCACCGGTCTCCGTGTTGTAAATAACCGCGTGGCGGGTGTTCTTGATCTCTTCAAAACGCACCTCACCGTCGATCTCAGAGATAATCGCGAGACTCTTGGGCTTACGGGTTTCGAAGAGTTCCTCAACACGGGGAAGACCCTGTGTGATATCTTCCGCAGACGCGATACCGCCCGTATGGAAGGTACGCATCGTCAGCTGTGTACCGGGCTCACCGATAGACTGAGCGGCGATGATACCAACCGCTTCACCGACGGTGACGGGCTGACCGTTCGCGAGGTTGGCGCCGTAGCACTTCTTGCACACGCCGTGTTTGGAGCGGCACGCGAGGATCGAGCGAATCTCGACGCTCTCTACGCCGGAGTTGCAGATGATATCGGCTTCTTTCTCGCCCATGAGCGTGTCCTTTGAAACGAGCACATTACCGTTCTCATCGCAGAAGTCGCGGACAAGGTAACGGCCGAGCAAACGCTCGTGCATCTCTTCGATGACCTCTTTGCCTGCCTTGATGTCAAAGACCTCAAGGCCCTCGTTCGCGTGACAGTCGTCGTCACGGATGATGACCTCCTGCGATACGTCAACCAGACGGCGAGTCAGGTAACCCGAGTCAGCGGTACGCAGCGCGGTATCGGCAAGACCTTTACGCGCACCTCTCGAAGAAATGAAGTACTCGGAAATGTTCAGACCTTCACGATAGTTCGCTCTGATCGGAATTTCGATGGTTTTACCGGAGGTATTCGCGATCAGACCGCGCATACCGGCGAGCTGTTTGATCTGACCCATGGAACCACGGGCTCCGGAATCCGCCATCATATTAATGGGATTGTATCTGTCTTCCTTCATCTGGAGCTCGATGGTGTGCTCGATCTCTTTGGAAGCTTTGTCCCAGATATCGATAACCTTCTCATATCTCTCCTGATCGGAACGAAGACCCATATCGAACTCTTCGCGGATTACGGCTACGTCAGCCTCCGCTCTTTTGATGATGTCTTTCTTTGCAGGCGGGATCTTCGCGTCACAAACCGCAACGGTGATCGCGCCGATAGTGGAATATTTATAGCCCTGTGCCTTGATATCGTCCAAAACGACGGCGGTCAGCTCTGTACCGTGTACACGAATACAGGCGTCTATGATCTTTCCGAGCTGTTTTTTGCCGACGAGGAAGTCGATCTCGAAGTTGAGCATATCCTCTTCCACGCTTCTGTCAACAAAACCCAGATCCTGCGGGATCGCTCGGTTGAAGATGATCTTACCAACGGTAGTCTTGACGATACCGCGCTTGATCTCACCGTTGATCTCCAGCTCGCGTCTGACCTTAATCTTGCTGTGAAGAGTCAGAACGCCTGTCTGGTACGCCATGAGCGCTTCGTCAACGTCCTTGAAGCACTTACCCTCGCCGGGTTCGCCGTCTTTGTCGAGGGTCAGGTAGTAGGAACCGAGGATCATATCCTGGGTCGGAACGACGACAGGCTTACCGTCGGAAGGCTTCAAGAGGTTGCCTGCGGCGAGCATGAGGAAGCGCGCCTCAGCCTGCGCCTCAGCGGACAGCGGAACGTGAACAGCCATCTGGTCGCCGTCGAAGTCGGCGTTGTACGCGGTACAAACCAGCGGATGGAGCTTTAAGGCGCGACCCTCTACCAGCACCGGTTCAAACGCCTGGATACCTAATCTATGGAGCGTAGGCGCACGGTTAAGAAGCACGGGATGACCCTTGATGACCACCTCAAGCGCGTCCCAAACCTCGGGCTTCGCCCTCTCTACCGCCTTGCGGGCGGCCTTGATGTTCTGAGAAACCTTGGTCTCGACCAGACGCTTCATGACGAAGGGCTTGAAGAGCTCCAGCGCCATTTCCTTGGGCAGACCGCACTGGTACATCTTCAGCTCTGGGCCGACGACGATAACCGAACGGCCGGAGTAGTCGACACGCTTACCCAGAAGGTTCTGGCGGAAACGTCCCTGCTTACCTTTCAGCATATCGGACAGGGATTTGAGGGAGCGATTTGACGGGCCTGTAACGGGACGGCCGCGTCTGCCGTTGTCGATCAAAGCGTCGACAGCCTCCTGCAGCATGCGTTTCTCGTTTCGGATGATGATATCGGGAGCTTCCAGCTCAAGCAGTCTTGCGAGACGGTTGTTACGGTTGATAACACGGCGATACAGGTCGTTCAGGTCGGAGGTCGCGAAACGGCCGCCGTCGAGCTGTACCATCGGTCGAATATCCGGAGGGATGACCGGGAGCACTTCCATAATCATCCACTCGGGACGGTTGCCGGAAAGGCGGAACGCCTCGACAACCTCTAATCTCTTGGAGAGACGCGCTCTCTTCTGAGAGGTAGAGCAGTTTTCAAGCTCTTCCTTAATCTGTGCGGAGAGAGCGTCAAGGTCAATCTCCTTGAGCAGGTCGCGGATCGCTTCAGCGCCCATGCCCGCGGAAAAATCATCCTCATACTTCTCGCGCATATCGCGATACTCCTGCTCACTCAGCAGCTGGAGCTTAGAAAGCTCTCTCGCGTCGCCGGGATCGGTGACAATATAGGAGGAGAAGTACAGTACTTTTTCGAGTGTTCTCGGGGAAATGTCGAGCATCAGTGAGATACGGGACGGAATACCCTTGAAGTACCAGATGTGCGACACGGGAGCAGCAAGCTCGATATGACCCATGCGCTCACGTCTTACCTTGGCGCGGGTGACCTCAACGCCGCAGCGGTCGCAGATCTTGCCCTTGAAGCGGATACGCTTGTACTTGCCGCAGTGGCATTCCCAGTCCTTGGTAGGTCCGAAAATGCGCTCGCAGAATAAGCCGTCGCGCTCGGGCTTTAAGGTACGATAGTTGATCGTCTCCGGCTTTTTGACCTCGCCGTAAGACCATTCTCTTATTTGATCGGGAGAAGCAAGACCGATTTTGATTGAATCAAATACATTATTATCCATAGTATAGCCCCTCCTTACTTATATTTCATCGCTGCCGAAGTCGTCATAATCGAGCATATCGTCCTGATCCTCGAAAATGGAAGACTCGTCAAACATATTGCCCTCTTCGTCCTGATCCTCGTCGAGCAGGAAGCCGTCCATCGAGGTCATGACCTGATCCTCTTCGAGCGTCTCGTCATCGGAGGCGACCACGATGTCGTCATCCTCGTCGAAGTGCTGTTTGAGGTCGATCTCCTCGCCGACGCTGTTCAGCACGCGGACGTCGAGAGACAGAGACTGCAGTTCTTTAATCAGAACCTTGAAGGACTCGGGAATACCCGGAGTCGGAATATTCTGACCCTTGACGATGGACTCGTACGCCTTGACACGACCGACAACGTCGTCGGACTTAACCGTCAGGATCTCCTGCAGTGTATAAGCCGCGCCGTAAGCCTCCAGCGCCCAAACTTCCATCTCACCGAAACGCTGACCGCCGAACTGCGCCTTACCACCCAAGGGCTGCTGGGTAACCAGGCTGTACGGGCCGGTTGAACGCGCGTGGATCTTGTCATCAACGAGGTGATGGAGCTTGAGGTAATACATGTAGCCGACGGTGACGGGATTGTCGAACAGCTCGCCGGTTCTGCCGTCGCGGAGTTTTGTCTTACACTCCATGGAGATGCCGTTGTGACGGAAGCACTCGCCGAAGTCGATACCGGTCTCGTCGCGCATATCTTTGTAATCGTCTTTATCTCTGATGCGCTCGAACAGTTCAAAGATATCCTGCTCGTGAGCGCCGTCAAATACAGGGGTCATGATCTTCCAGCCAAGGGCTTTACAAGCGTAGCCGAGGTGAACCTCCAGAACCTGACCGATATTCATACGGGAAGGTACGCCCAGAGGATTCAGAACGATATCCAGCGGAGTACCGTCGGGCAGGAAGGGCATATCCTCGACAGGCAGAATGCGCGAAACAACGCCCTTGTTACCGTGACGGCCCGCCATCTTATCGCCGACCGAAATCTTACGCTTCTGCGCCAGATAGCAGCGGACGACCTTGTTGACGCCGGGCTGCAGCTCATCGCGGCTGTCCTCACGGGTGAAGACCTTGACGTCGACAACGATACCGCTCTCGCCGTGAGGTACGCGCAGGGAGGTGTCTCTGACCTCGCGCGCCTTTTCACCGAAGATCGCGCGCAGCAGGCGTTCCTCAGCGGTCAGCTCGGTCTCGCCCTTCGGAGTGACCTTACCGACGAGGATGTCGCCGGCGTGCACCTCCGCGCCGACATGGATGATACCGTTTTCGTCGAGATCCTTGAGCATGTCCTCGCCGACATTCGGGATGTCGCGGGTGATCTCTTCGGGTCCGAGCTTGGTATCACGGGCGTCGATCTCATATTCTTCGATATGGATCGAGGTGTATTTATCTTCACGGACGATCTTTTCGGAGATCAGAACCGCGTCCTCGTAGTTATAGCCTTCCCAGGTCATAAAGCCGATCAGGGCGTTCTTACCCAAGGAGATTTCACCGTTCTTGGTAGCGGGGCCGTCTGCTAAGACCTCGCCCTTCTTAACGCGCTGGCCGCGCTCAACGACGGGGATCTGGTTGATACAGGTACCCTGGTTGGAGCGAAGGAACTTGATAACCTCATGCTCCTTGACCTTGCCGTTGTCATACTGTACGGTGATGTGGTTGGCGTCAACGCTCATGACGGTGCCGTCATCGTCAGCCAGCACGCAGACGCCGGAGTCGGTGCCCGCCTTGTACTCCATACCGGTGCCGACGATCGGAGACTCTGTAACCATGAGCGGTACAGCCTGTCGCTGCATGTTGGAGCCCATCAGCGCGCGGTTCGCGTCGTCGTTCTCGAGGAACGGAATCATCGCGGTCGCGACAGAGACAACCATGCGCGGAGAAACGTCCATATAGTCAAAGCGGAACGCTCTGTGCTCTACAAACTCGCCCTGATAACGGCCGACAACACGCTCGTTCAAGAAGTGACCTTCCTCGTCAAGCGGTTCGTTCGCCTGAGCGACCATAAACTCGTCCTCCATGTCGGCTGTCATATAGACAACTTCTCTGGTAACGATACCTTTTTCCTTGTCGATCTTGCGGTAAGGCGCCTCGACAAAGCCATACTCGTTGACCTTCGCGAAGGTTGCGAGGTAGGAGATCAGACCAATGTTCGGGCCTTCAGGGGTCTCGATAGGACACATACGGCCGTAGTGGGTGTAGTGAACGTCACGAACCTCAAATCCGGCGCGGTCACGGCTCAGACCGCCGGGGCCGAGCGCTGACAGACGTCGTTTATGTGTCAGCTCAGCAAGCGGGTTGGTCTGATCCATGAACTGGGACAGCGGCGAAGAGCCGAAGAACTCTTTGATCGCCGCGGTGACGGGACGGATGTTGATGAGGGTTGCGGGAGAGAGCGCCTCGGGATCCTGCGCCTGCAGGGTCATGCGCTCACGGATGACGCGCTCAAGGCGGGAAAAACCGATGCGGAACTGGTTCTGCAGCAGCTCGCCGACGCAGCGGATGCGGCGGTTGCCCAAGTGGTCAATATCGTCAGTCTTGCCGACGTGCTCGGCAAGGCAGTTCATGTAGTTGACGGAAGCAAAGATATCCTCGATGGTGATGTGGTTCGGGATCAGGTCGCCGGCGCGGCGCTCGATCTCCGCCTTGAGCTCCTCTTCGCTCTCGCAGGAGTCAAGAATTTCGCAAAGCACGTCAAAGGAAACGCGCTCTTTGATGCCGAGATCGGTACAGTCAAAGTCAACATAAGCGTTGATGTCAACCATGCCGTTGGACAGCACCTTGATTTCCCTGCCCTCTTCACCGGCGATGAACGCGCACTTTACGCCCGCGTTGTCGATATCGGCAGCCTGCTCGCGGGTCAGCACATCACCGCGCTGTGCCAGCACCTCGCCCGTACGGGGAGATACAATCGGCTGGGTCAGGGTATGACCGGCGATACGGCCGGCAAGATTGAGTTTCTTATTGTATTTATATCTGCCGACACGCGACATATCGTAGCGTCTCGGATCAAAGAAGAGATTGTTGATGTGCGTTTGAGCGCTCTCAATCGTGGGCGGCTCTGAGGGGCGCAGCTTACGGTAGACTTCCAAAAGACCTTCTTCCACGTTCTTGCAGTTATCCTTTTCAAAGGTCGCTTTGATACGTCTGTCGTCGCCGAACATCTCCACGATCTCCGCGTCGGTGCCTAAGCCCAAAGCACGCAGAAAAACGGTGATCGGCAGCTTGCGGTTCTTATCAATACGGACATAGAACACGTCGTTGACGTCGTTTTCGTACTCCAGCCACGCGCCGCGGTTCGGGATGACGGTAGAGGAGAACAGCTCTTTACCGGTCTTGTCATGCGCCATCTTGAAGTAGACGCCCGGGGAACGGACAAGCTGAGAGACAATAACGCGCTCAGCGCCGTTGATGACGAAGGTACCGGAGTCAGTCATCAAAGGAAAATCGCCCATAAAGACGTTGGATTCCTTGATCTCGCCGGTCTCCTTGTTCAGCAGTCTGGCGGTCACGCGCAGAGCCGCCGAGTAGGTCGCGTCTCTTTCTTTACATTCGATGACCGAATAGTTCGGATGATCCACGTCGAGGGTGTAGTCGATAAAGTCCAGCACAAGGTTGTTCTGATAATCGTTGATACCCGAAACATCCTTGAAAACCTCTTTGAGACCCTCGTCCAGGAACCACTGGTAGGATTTTTTCTGGATTTCGATAAGATTCGGCATGCTGATGACGTCTTCAATTTTGCCGAAACTCTTACGTTCCGCTTTGCCCAATTTCACATCTTTGACATTGACCAAAAGCACATCACTCCTTCAGTTAGATTACGAATCATCTGTTGTCGGGACAAACCAACCTCGCGCAAACAAGGAAATGACAAGATTGTTTCCATTTTCCTCTTGACAAACGGTTCCGACTTTGCTATTATACTTTGTCGAAAATTCCGCTTGAGTCACAAGGCGTAAATGTTCCCATAATGATACATTCTAGTATTCTAAAGGAAAACGTCAAGAAAGTCAATAGATTTTTTGAAATTTTCACCTTTTAATTCGATTTTACAATTATAAATAAAATCCTTTTGTTCTCGAAAGTATGCGGAACACCCGATGGCGTTGTGAATTTTATTCGCCCTTTTCCGACGCTTCTTTATGGAAAGTCACCAATTCTATAGCTACACACTCTGTTTTTTAAGGCAATACCACAGAAAAGTCCGATATTTCCGGAATAAATCCAATAAAGGAAGATCAAAATGTTGCTGCAAAACGAAACAATCCGGGCTCATCTTACCTCCCCCGTCGCCCTGCACCTGTATGACAGTATTGACTCGACCAACAATGAAGCAAAACGCCAAGCTCTCACCGACGGCGCGCACCTCTACGCCTCTACTCACCAGACCGCAGGGCGTGGCAGGCGCGGTCACGACTTCTACTCGCCCAAGGACACGGGGCTGTACATGACCCTTTCTCTGCCCGTTGACCGCGTCGAAGCGGATATCCAAAAGCTGACCTGTATCGCGGCGGTAGCGGTGTGCGAAGCGATCACCTCCCTCAGCCCCGGAAAGCCTCTGATTAAGTGGGTCAACGACGTCTATATCGACGGCAAAAAAGTAGCCGGAATCCTCACCGAGCTGCTGACCGACGAACACAACCGCCCCACCGCCGCCATCGTCGGGATCGGGCTGAACCTGACGACAGCGCACTTCCCGGAAGCATTCGCAAAAACCGCGGGCGCGATCGGTGACATCGAACCAAACACCCTGTGTGCCGCCATTGTCAACAGACTGGTCGCCTTATCCCGCCGCAAAGATAATTCTTTTATCGAAATATACAAAGCCCTGAACTTTTGTCTCGGCCGCACCGTCACCTATGTAAAAGACGGTGTCACACATAGCGCCAAAGCGGTAGATATTGCCGACGACGGCGGGCTGGTTGTCGAGGAAAACAGCGTATGCACCACCCTCAACTCGGGCGAAATCAGCATCACCCCTCAAAGATAGCACAAGGCTGCCGCTTCTGCGGCAGCCTTTTTGCGTCGCATCACATTGTCGTCAGCCAGTAGATCAGCCCATACATGATCGCGGCGGAAGTGCCGTAGACCAGCACCGGTCCCGCGATAACGAACATTTTTGCCGCCAGTCCCGTTACAATCCCCTCTGCTTTGAACTCGATCGCGGGCGAACTCATCGCGTTGGCAAAACCCGTAATCGGCACCAGAGTCCCAGCGCCGCCGTGTTTGGCGATCTTCTCGTAGCGGTGCAGAGCGGTCAAAAGCACACCTGCGGCGATCAGCGTCACGGAGCACAGGGTTTTCGCGTCATCCTCCCCTACCCCGAGCGAGAGATACAGCTCAAGGATCCCCTGCCCGATCATGCAGATCAACCCGCCGATCAGAAAAGCCTTGAGACAATCAAGCGGCAAGCGGCTGTTCTTGGAACGCTTTTTGACAAGCTCCGCGTATTTTTCTTTTGTCATGCAATCACCTTAGATAGTGTTTTCCGCAGTTCACAAAATATTCACCGATTTTTTAAATCTGCTTCTTGTAATTAACGCCATATAGATATATAATTATACTGAAATTTTATCGGTCGTGACTTGTCTGTGTCCACCGGACACGCGCAAAGCGGCAGAAACACAGAAAGCAAATCACTATGGACATACATTATCTGGACAACAGCGCAACCACACAGGTGAGCGAGTCGGCGGCACATGCCGCCCTCACCCTCATGCGCGAGAACTACGGCAATCCCTCGTCCCTTCACAAGCTCGGCATCCGCGCGGAAAAAGTGATAGAGGCCGCAAGAGAGACCATCGCCGAAAAGCTGTCTGTAAACTCAAAAAACATCTATTTTACCTCAGGCGGTACCGAAGCGAACAACACCGTGCTTTTCGGAGCGGCAGAAGCGCTCAAACGCCGCGGCAACCGCATCCTCGTCTCCGCCGTAGAGCACAGCTCCGTCTATGAAAGCGCAAAGCGGCTCGGTGAAACGGGCTATGACGTACGGTACATTCCTGTCGACAGCAGCGGTATCGTTGACATCGACGCGTTCAAAGCCCTGTTGACCGACAAAACCATCCTCGTCAGCGTGATGGCGGTGAACAACGAAACCGGCGCGATCCAGCCCGTTGAGCGGATCGCGAAGCTGACCCACAAGCTCAGCCCCGAAGCGCTGTATCACTGCGACGCGGTACAGGCGTTCTGCAAAATGCCGTTAAAGCCTAAGAAATGGGGCGTAGACCTGATGAGTATCAGCGCGCATAAAATCCATGGCGTAAAGGGTTCGGGCGCGTTATACATCCGCGACGGCGCAAGGATCAAACCGCTCCTTTACGGCGGCGAACAGCAGCACAAAATTCGCCCCGGTACCGAAAGCGCGCCGCTGATCGCGGCATTCGGAGAAGCGGCGGCGCAAGCGGATATTTTTGCTAACGCGGAGCATATCAAACCGCTGAACGCCTATGCCACGGAAAAACTGAAAGCTGTCGAAGGCGTCTCCTTCAACTCCCCTGCCGACGCTCTCCCCTACATCATCAACATTTCGGTCAAAGGCATCCGCTCAGAGACCATGCTCCACCATCTGGAAGAGAGCGGCGTTTACGTCAGCTCATCCAGCGCCTGTGCCAAAGGCAAGCGCAGTTATGTGCTGGAAGCGATGGGACTCCCTGACGACCGCATCGACAGCTCCCTGAGAATCAGCTTCTCCAAATACAACACCAAAAACGATATCGACGCCTTGTTACAGGGCTTACAATCAGGTATCGCGACATTACAAAAGAAGTAATGCAGGGAAGCGGCTTGCTGCTTCCGAAACATTTCTGTTCCATCATTTTATCACGCGGAGCAGATTCCCCTACCTCTCCGTTGATGAGTTCAACTTATTGAGATAACGCGGGAGGAGAAATCCCCTGCGACATTTAACCGAAAAAGGAATCTTATTTATGCAAGAAATCGTACTGATTAAACTCGGCGAAATGGTCTTGAAGGGACTCAACCGCCGCACCTTCGAGGACGTGCTCCTTAAAAACATCAAATACCGACTGCGCGGCTTAGGCAAATTCGAGATCAAGATCGCCCAGTCCACCATCTATATCACCCCATTGTCCGAAGAGACCGATCTCGACGACGTATGCGAGCGTATCTCAGAGGTGTTCGGTATCGTCACCTTCTCACGCGCGTGCGTATGCGCAAAGGATCTCGATGATATCCTCAGCAAAGCCCCCGAATACTGTAAAGAATACCTCGAGGACGCCAAGACCTTTAAGGTCGAATCAAAGCGTTCCGACAAGCGTTTCCCCTACAAAAGCCCCGAGATCTCTGCACAGGTGGGCGGCAAGCTGCTGGAAACCTGCCCGCACCTGAAAGTCGACGTCAAAAATCCCGAGGTGACCGTCACCGTAGAGGTACGCGACTTCGGCGCGTATATCCGCTGCGCGACCATCCGCGGTCAGGGCGGCATGCCTGTGGGCACATCGGGACTGGCAACCATCCTCATCAGCGGTGGAATCGACTCGCCTGTCGCCGCCTATATGATGGCAAAGCGCGGCTTAAAGCTCAACGCCGTACACTTTGAATCTCCCCCCTATACCTCCGAGCGCGCGCGAATCAAGGTCGAAAAGCTCCTAAAACAGGTCAGCCGCTACGCCGGCTCTATCGAAATGCACACCGTGCCGCTGACCAAGGTTCAGGAAGCCATGCGCGACCGCTGTCCCGAGGAGCTGTTCACCATCCTGCTCAGGCGCGTGATGATGAAGATATCCACCCGTATCGCCAACGAGACCAAATCCGGCGCGCTGATTACCGGCGAGAGTCTCGGACAGGTCGCGTCCCAGACGATGTACGCGCTGAACTGCACCAACGCAGCGGCAGGCAAGATCGTGTTCCGACCGCTGATCGGCATGGACAAGCAGGAGATCATCAATATCTCGCGCCGCATCGGGTGCTTCGAGACCTCCATCGAGCCGTACGAGGACTGCTGTACCGTCTTTACGCCGAAACATCCCCGTACCAAGCCGATCCTGCACTTTGTCGAGCAGGCGGAGCGTGAAGCACAGCTTGACGAGCTGATCGAAGAAGCGATCTCAAACACCACCGTCAAAACCATCGATTTTTGATAAAACGCCCGCGGCGTCCATACTCCACCTACACCATCGAAAAAGAGGATTCATATGTATCAATGTGAATTATTTTCCGTCAAAACGAATAACACTGAAAGTGTCAAAAGCTCAGAGCAGGAACTGTCCACAACCCTAGCGTCATTCGGCGCGGAGCTTATAGGGATCACGGAGCTTGACCCAAACCCGAAGAAGCTCACTGACGCCGTAACGAAGTTTCTCCGCGACAACAGTCGCGACATGTTCGTCTTTATGAACGCTCTGGACACCGCCGACAACGAAGGCTTCCGCAAGCTGTTTTATAAGCTGATCGGCGATCTGGAAAGCAACGTCAAAACAGACGACAAGCACAAGGGACTGAATCCCAAGCTCAAGGTATCCTCTCTCGGCGATCTCGGCAACAACTGTAAAGGCTACTGCTTTTCTTACGGCGGCAAGCGTTTTCTCGCCCTGCCCGGCGTATCCGCAACCGGCAAATCCGCCTCTTCACTCCTGTCCGAGGCGCTGAGCGGAAGCGAAGCGGTCTTTGCCCGCAACGCTGAGAAATACCCCGAGGGTATCGCCTTCTACGACAAAAAGGGAGCGGAAGCCGACCCTGCGCTGAACCGCGACCTCGACGTCTCCTTTGCGTCAGCTCCGAAAAAGCAGGGCTTTTTCAAGTCGTTCATCCCCTTAAAAGAAGATTCGAAGAAGATGAAAATTCGCAAGATCATTGTGCTGGTCGCGATCGTCGCGTTCATCGGCGCGCTGATCTATGTGCTGGAGTTCTTTGTCTTCGGGCCCATGCGCAACAACGCCGTCACCAGCGAAATTCAGGAGATCGCCTACAGCAAATCAGACTCCGGTGACGACAACAGCGGCCCGGAACAGGACTGGGACGCCCTCAAAGAGATCAACGACGAGATCGTCGGCTGGATCACCATCCCCGACACCGTCATCGACTATCCCGTGCTGTATCACGAGGGCGACGACCGCTACAACCAGTACTACCTCAAGCGCAATTACAAGAAAGAAAGCTCCGAGTACGGCAGCATCTTCGTCGACTACCGCTCCACCGACGGCACCTCCTCGCGCAACGTCATCATGCACGGTCATGATATGAACGACGGCAGTATGTTTGCCGGTATGCTGAAATACAGCCCCAAGGGCGACCTCAAGGGCGACCTCGAGTACTACCAGGAACACCCCGTCATCACCTTCAATACTCCCGACGGCGACGCCAAATATAAGATCATCTCCGTCTACAAAACCTCGACCCGCTATGAGCACGGCGAGTTCTTCAACTATATGCAGGGCGAGTTCAACTCCGACGCCGAGTTCATGAACTTCGTCTACAACAGCCGCATCCGTTCGTTCTTCAACATCCCCGTCACCTGCAACGAAGACGACCAGATCATCACCCTGTCGACCTGCTGCTATGAATTCTACCAGTGGCGGTGCGTCATTGTAGCGCGCAAGGTACGTCCCGGCGAGGATGAAAATGTAGACGTCAACCTTGCTACCCGCAACTCCTCTCCCCTGTTCCCCGATGTCTACTACGGTCGCTACGGCGGCGAGCGTCCCGACCCGGGCACCTTCAAGAGCGCGATGAAGGACGGCGACATCGACTGGTACGACGGCAAGGGCAATCTGGAAGGCTCCGAAGACCTGACTGCGACCCTCGCCTCTAATCCCACCGAACCGCCGACAGAAGCTCCAAAGAAGAACGCTCCCAAGCCCACCGAGCCGCCTGTCGTCACCTACTACCCCGTTACCTACCGCAACTATGACGGCTCCCAGTACGCGGCGTACAACGTCAAGGAGGGTGATCCCGTACCCGTACCCGACGGCACGCCCGGTATTCCGCCCGACGACGAGTACTACACCTACACCTTTACCGGATGGAACCGCGACGTCGACGGCGTGGACTTCGACCACCTGAACGTCGGCGTAGAACTGTACCCGAAATTTGAAGCGACGGAGAAGTAGCTATGAAATACGACCTGATCTTTTATCTGTCGAAAAAGACTTCCTACTGTGAAAAAGCGCTGAAAAAAGCGCTCTCAAAAATCGGGGGTGAAGCGAACCGCATCACCTCTGCCACAACCCCGGTCACGTTGGGAGAGGAAGTAACCCACAGCCTGAAGCTCTGTCCGCTGACGGTTATCATCGGCGGTTTCAACTCTGACTACGACGACAACCTCGCGACCGTGTTGTCACGGGTGTTCTCAACCTCCAAGCTGACCCTGTCAAACATGCGCAAGCTAAGCTGTGACAGCGGCGCTCAGGGCTACATCGTGCGCGATAAAAGCCAGATTCTCTTAGCCCTTCCCGACAGCCCCGCAGCGATCACACAGATGATTTCAGACGATTTGCTGGAGTATATGAAGGAGAAGCTTTCTTCTGAGAACGAAGAGCAGAGAATTGTTAATGGTGAACGGAGAACAGAGAACAGTTAACGGTTTGCGGGAAAGCCTAACGGCTTTTGGATAAGTATAACAGCAAAAAACAGTAACGCTCACGACTCTTTGATAGAGCTGTGAGCGTTATTATTATATCTGCATCTAATTCGGGCGAGGGCTAAGCCCTCCCTTCACTGTTAACTGATAACCGTTAACTAAAAAACTACGCCATCAGGTTGCAGATCAGGTCGCTGATCTCCGAGGGATTGTCGAGTGACAGACCGTTGATCAGCCTAGCCTGGGCGTACAGGATCTTACTGTACTCGGTGAGCTTCTCCTTGTCGTTTTCAAAGAGAGAAAGCAGCTTCTCTTTGATCGGGTGCTCCATGTTGATCTCCAGCACCGTCTGAGCTTTGATATTCTGACCCTCCGCGCCGGGCATTTTGTTGAGGATCTGCTCCATGCCAACCGACACACTGCCCTCGCTGGACAGGCATACGGCGTGGCTTTTGAGCGTGTTGGTGTAGCGCACCTTCTCAACCTTATCGCCGATAGCTTCCTTCATGAATTTGAACAGCTCTTCGGACTTATCGTTCGCTTCCTTGAGCTGCGCCTTTTCCTCTTCGTCGCCGAGATCCAGGTTGTCGGTACAAACATTGAGGAAGGCTTTGTTATCGTAATTCTGCAGGATCTGCACACAGAACTCGTCGATATCCTCGGTCAGGTACAGCACCTCATAGCCCTTGGCGATGACACTCTCCACCTGCGGGAGCATGGCGATCTTCTCGACCGTCTCGCCGACAGCGTAGTAGATCTTGTCCTGTCCCTCACGACAGCGGTCGATATATTCTTTCAAAGAAGTATATTTGCCCTCGTTCGACGATTTGAAGAGCAATAGGTCTTGCAACTCGTCCTTGTTCACGCCGAAGGAGCTGTACACGCCCCACTTGAGCTGGGCGCCGAATTCCTTGAAGAATTTTTCGTAATTCTCACGGTCGGTCTTGAGCATTTTACTAAGCTCCGAGGCGATCTTTTTCTCCAGCGCCTTGGCGATGATCTTGAGCTGACGGTCATGCTGGAGCATTTCGCGCGAGATGTTCAGGCTCAGATCGGCGCTGTCCACCAGACCCTTGACAAAGCTGAAATGGTCGGGCAAGAGGTCTTTGCACTTGTCCATAATCATGACGGAGCTTGAATAAAGCTGTAAACCCTTTTCATAGTCACGGCTGTAGTAATCATACGGCGCGTGCGCGGGAATGAACAACAGCGCGGTATAGGTCGCGGTACCCTCAGTTGACTGGCGGATAACCTTGAGGGGCGCTTCGTAATCGGCGAACTTGCTCTTGTAGTAGTCGGCATACTCGTCGTCGGTAACCTTCGACTGCGGTTTTTTCCAGATCGGCGTCATGCTGTTGAGGGTCTCATCCTCAAAAACGTCTTCGTACTCATCCTCCGTGCCCTCTTTCTTCTGCTTATGTGACACGAGCATCTTGATCGGGTAGCGGATGTAGTCGCTGTATTTCTTAATCAGCTCACGAATCCGATAGGTCTCGAGGAACTCACCGTACTTTTCGTCGTTGGTGTCCTCCTTGATGTGCAAGGTGATGACCGTACCCCAGTCCTCCTTGTCACAGGCGCGGATGGTATAGCCGTCGGCGCCCGAGGACTCCCAGTGACAGGCAGCCTCTTCGCCGTATGCGAGGGTGTCAACCTTGATGTTATCGGCGACCATGAACGCCGAGTAGAAGCCTACGCCGAACTGACCGATGATGTCGATATTCTCGTTTTGATTTTCATCGTCGGACTTGAAGTCCAGCGAGCCGGAGTGAGCGATTGTACCGAGATTGTTCTCCAGTTCCTCTTTTGTCATGCCGATACCGTTATCACTGATCTTCAGGATCCGGTTCTCTTTGTCAACGTCGATACGGATCACAAAATCATCATGATTCATCCCCACGCCGTCGTCGGTGAGAGAGCGGAAATAGAGCTTGTCGATCGCGTCAGAGGCGTTCGAAATCAGCTCACGCAGGAAGATCTCCTTGTGGGTATAGATGGAGTTGACCATCATATCAAGCAGTTTTTTGGATTCGGTTTTGAATTGCTTTTTCGCCATATGTATTACCTCTTTTTTGGATAATAGTGAATAGATAATAGATAACAGTGAAGGGAAACGCTTCGCGTTTTAGATTCCTATACTGCAGAACGGAAATGTTTCCGATCACATATGAATCGGGTGAGTCGAAGCCCTCTCACAACTGTTATCTGTTATCTATTCTCTGTTCTCTATTTTATTATACTCCAAATTTTAGCACTGTCAAGTCGAGAGTGCTAATTCTTTTTGAACCTTTTGTGAATTTTGGAGCGAAATACAATACTATAAGCTATGTGGGCGATGAGTGAGCAAGGAGAAGCGAACTGAACCGACCCCATTGAATATGCGAGAATCAAGCATCGGATTCTACGATAATAGGAATCAAAAGCCGATAGGCTTTCCCGCAATTCCTCATTCCTAATTCCTCATTCTTAACCCAAAAGAGCCGTCCCTTTCGGAACGGCTCTTCTGCATTATCGAAATGCTTATTTGATAACTCTGAATCTTACCACACCGTCGATACCCTTGATCGCGTCCTCAGCGCTGTCATTCGCGCCGGTAGCGTCAATGATGGTGTAGGCGTAGTCGCCGCGGCTCTTGTTCTCCATGTTCTCGACATTACCGCCGATCGCCTCGAGAAACTTAGAAATGATCTTCGGGGTGTTCTGGTGGAAAATGCAGAAGCGGATATCGCCGCTCTTGGGCATAGAAACGTTCGGGAAGTTGACGGAGTTCTTGACGTCGCCAAGCTCTAAGTACTGCTTAACCTCGTCAGCCGCCATGATCGCGCAGTTGTCCTCGCTCTCAGGTGTAGAAGCGCCCAGGTGAGGCAGCGCCACAACGCCGTCGACACCGATCAGATCCTGGGTAGCGAAGTCGGTAACATAAGAAGCGATCTTGCCGCTCTTCAGACCCTCGATAATATCGGCAGAGTTGACCAGACCGTCGCGGGAGAAGTTGAGGATGCGCACCTCGTCCTTCATCTTTGCGATGTTCTCGGCATTGACCATGCCGCGGGTACCGTCGTTGAGGGGCAGATGGTAGGTGACGTAGTCAGCCTGCGCATACAGCTCGTCAAGGTTAGAGACAGTGGTGACGTGACGACTCAGGTGCAGCGCAGCGTCAACGCTGAGGTAGGGATCGTAGCCGACAACGTGCATATGCAGCGCACGCGCCGCGTTCGCGACCAGAACGCCGATCGCGCCCAGTCCGACAACGCCGAGGGTTTTGCCCTTGATCTCAGGGCCGACAAACTGGCTCTTGCCCTTCTCAACAGTCTTGAGACAGTTGGGATCATCCTTCAGGGTCTTGTTCCACGCGATACCCTCGCTGAGCTTTCTCGAACCCAGAAGCATACCTGCGATGACCAGCTCCATAACGGCGTTTGCGTTAGCGCCGGGAGTGTTGAAAACACAGATGCCCTTTTCGGTGCACTTGTCGAGCGGGATGTTGTTGACGCCCGCACCGGCACGCGCGATAGCGAGCAGGCTCTCGGGCAGATCCATGTCATGCATGGAAGCGGAACGGACGAGGATACCGTCGGGAGCGTCGCACTCGTCCACACAGTTATAGTTTTCGCCCAGTCTGTCGGTACCGACAGCGGCGATCTTGTTTAATTTCAGAATGTTATACATTATAATCCCCTTATAGTTAGGAGTGAGGAGTTAGGAGTCAGGAATCAGGTGAGGACAGCGTCCTCCCTCAACCATTCACCATTCACCCTTCACCAAAATTACTTGTTTTCTTCTTCAAACTTCTTCATGAAGGCAACGAGCTTCTCAACGCCCTCATACGGCATGGCGTTATAGATCGAAGCGCGCATACCGCCAACCGAGCGGTGACCCTTGATGTTGACGAAGCCGGCTTCCTTAGCAGCGGCAACAAACTTCGCGTCGAGGTCAGCGTCACCGGTAACAAACGGAACGTTCATCAGCGAACGATCCTCGGGAACAACGGTACCCTTGAACATCTCGGAAGAATCGAGGAAATCATACAGGAGCTTAGCCTTCTTCTCATTGAGCTCCTTCATCTTCTCCAGACCGCCGATCTCGTTCTTGATCCACTCAAGCACGAGCTTGGTCATGTAGATGTTGTAGCAGGGCGGAGTGTTGAACATAGAGCCGTTGTCGGCATGAATCTGATAGTTGAACATGGTCGGGCAAATATCTCTTGCCTTGCCTAAAAGATCCTCGCGGATGATACAGATGGTCACGCCTGCGGGAGCAACGTTCTTCTGAGCGCCGCCGTAGAGCATACCGAACTTAGAGACGTCGATCGGCTCCGAGAGGATGCAGGAGGAGATATCCGCGATCAGCGGAACATCGCCTGTATCGGGCAGCTCGTGGTAAACGGTGCCGTAGATGGTGTTGTTCATGCAGATGTAGAAGTAGTCTGCGTCGGGAGTAAAGGTGCTCTTATCGAGCTTCGGGATATAGGAGAAGGTCTTGTCAGCGGAAGAAGCGACGATGTTAACCTCGCCGTAGCGCGCGGCCTCAGCCGCAGCCTTCTTTGCCCACTGACCGGTGATGACATAGTCAGCCTTACCGGAGCCGTTCATGAAGTTGAGCGGGATCGCAGCGAACTGGGACGAAGCGCCGCCCTGCAGGAACAGAACCTTGTAGTTGTCAGGGATGTTCATGACCTCGCGTAAGAGGGACTCAGCCTCGTTGATAATCGCGCCGTACTCCTTGGAGCGGTGGGACATCTCCATAACGGACTGACCGGTACCCTTGTAGTCGAGCATCTCGTCAGCCGCGGTCTTTAAAACGCTTTCGGGCAGCATGGAAGGGCCTGCCGAAAAATTGTAAACTCTTGCCATTAGCATATACCTCCTGATTGTATTCTATTTGGATATACAATAGATTGTGTCAAGGCGTTACCCGTTGATAACACCAGTTACAATTATATGACAAAATCTCTGTTAATTCAATAACAAAGCCAAAATCAGGTGTAACAATTTTACAAAGAAATTCGGTTTTTTTTAGGTAAATTGCACACGCACGGCAAATTTATCCCACCATCCGCAACGTCTTTGCATATGCTGTTACCACACTGAACCTATCCCGCGCTGCTCGGGGATTGTCATTGACCATCCGCACGGAGCGGGCGTATTGCGAAGCGACCGTATCAAACAAAATCGAAAAACCAACTAATACTAAGTATCCATTAAACGCTTTAACAAATTTGTTAGCGAGAAATTTCGCAGAGCAAGGCGGAGGACGCAGGCATACTTGAGGTGTTGTCCAAAT
>CACWTM010000017.1 GCA_902763855.1 uncultured Ruminococcus sp.
CAACTCTCTTCATCCTAAGCAAAAAACGGACAGGAGACCTGTCCGTTCGTTTGTTGATTATCTGTACTTACGCTTGCGAGCAGCCTCGGACTTCTTTTTACGCTTTACAGAAGGCTTCTCGTAAGCCTCTCTCTTACGAACCTCGGCGATGACGCCGGCGCGTGCGCACTGCTTTTTGAAGCGGCGCAGAGCGCTCTCTAAGGATTCGTTTTCCTTGAGTCTTACTTCTGACATGTATTTCCCTCCCATCTGTTGTAAACACAGGGGTTATTCGCATAATGCACAATTGATTATACATTATCCGTTTCGAAGTGTCAAGAGTTAAGACCCAATTTGTAGAAAGTTGCTAATTTTAGTAGGATATTTTTTACAAATCGGATAAGGTCAAGCGGATTTTTCGCTGTAAAATCAGGCTCAGGGCTTGACAACGATATTGACAAGGCGGCCTTTGATATAGATCTCCTTGACGATGTTCATGCCGTCGATCGCTTCCCTGACCTTCGGCTCCGCCTTAGCCTGCGCCAGCACATCCGCCTGTTCGGCGTCGGCGGCGACGTTGAGCTTTGCCTTGATCTTGCCGTTGACCTGGGCGACGATCTCGATGGTGTCGTCGACGCACTTCGACTCGTCATACTCGGGCCAGCTTGCCTCGGCAAGGATGCCGTCGCCTAAGCCCTGCGCTTCCCAGACCTCTTCGGTGACGTGGGGAGCAAACGGGTTGAGCAGGATCGCGAAGACAGCGAGCTCCTTCTTGTTGATCTTGCCGTTAGAGTAGATGGTGTTAATCAGCGCCATCAGCGCGGCGATCGCGGTATTGAACTTGATGTTCTCGATATCGCCCCCAACCTTCTTGATGGTCTTGTGGAAGTCCTTTTCGAGCTCGGGGCGGATCGTGTCGCCGTCGATCAGCATATCCTGCAGGTTCCAGAAGCGTTCGATGAACTTGCGGCAGCCGCGCACGGAGTTGGTGCTCCAGGGAGCCGCCTTCTCAAAGTCGCCGATGAACATTTCATACATGCGCAGGGTGTCCGCGCCGTACTCGTTCACGATATCGTCGGGGTTGACGACGTTGCCGCGGGACTTCGACATCTTCTCGCCGTTCGCGCCGAGGATCATGCCGTGGGAGGTACGCTTGGCGTAAGGCTCCTTGGTGGGGACAACGCCGATATCATAGAGGAACTTGTGCCAGAAGCGCGAGTAGAGCAGGTGCAGGGTGGTGTGCTCCATGCCGCCGTTGTACCAGTCGACCTGGTGCCAGTAGTCGAGCGCTTCTTTGGACGCGAGCGCCTCGCTGTTGTGGGGATCCATGTATCTGAGATAGTACCACGACGAACCCGCCCACTGGGGCATGGTGTCGGTCTCGCGGTACGCCTTTTTGCCGCAGCACGGGCAGGCGGTCTCGACCCACTCGGTCATGTTGGCAAGGGGGCTTTCGCCTGTATCGGTCGGCTCATAGCTCTCGACCATCGGGAGCTTGAGCGGCAGCTCGCTCTCGGGGATCGGAACATAGCCGCAGTCGTCGCACTTGACGATCGGAATCGGCTCGCCCCAGTAGCGCTGACGGGAGAATACCCAGTCGCGCAGCTTGAAATTGACCTTTTGATGACCGATGCCCTTCTCGGTGAGGACTTCGACGATCTTCTTCTTCGCTTCTTCAACAGACAGACCGTCGAGGATATCGGAGTTGACCATGACGCCGGTCGCGCAGTCGGTGAACGCCTCTTTCTGTACGTCCTCGCCGCCCTTGACGACCTCGATGATGGGCAGGCCGAATTTCTTGGCGAACTCCCAGTCACGGGTATCGTGCGCCGGAACCGCCATGATCGCGCCGGTACCGTAGGAGATCAGAACGTAGTCGGAGATGAAGATCGGGATCTCTTTGCCGTTGACGGGGTTGATCGCCGTGACGCCGCTGAGCTTGACGCCGGTCTTGTCCTTGTTCATCTCGGTGCGCTCAAAGTCGCTCTTCTTCGCGCTCTCGCGCTGATAGGCTTTGATCTCGTCAAGGTTTGTCAGCTTGTCCGCCCACTTCTCGATATAGGGATGCTCGGGCGACATGACCATGTAGGTCGCGCCGTAGAGGGTGTCGGGACGGGTGGTGTAGACCACGAGCTTGTCGCCGGCGGTGGTGTCAAACTCGACCTCAGCGCCGTAGCTTCTGCCGATCCAGTTCTTCTGCTGGAGCTTGACGCGCTCGGGATAATCGACGAGTTCAAGGTCGTCGATCAGTCGGTCGGCGTACTCGGTGATCTTCAGCATCCACTGGCTCTTGACCCTGCGGACAACCTCGCTGCCGCAGCGCTCGCACACGCCGTTCACGACCTCTTCGTTGGCAAGCACGCACTTGCAGGAGGTGCACCAGTTGACCGCCATTTCTTTTTTGTAAGCTAAATTGTGCTTGAACAGCTGGAGGAAAATCCACTGAGTCCACTTGTAGTAGTCAGGGTCGGTGGTATTGACCTCGCGGCTCCAGTCAAAGGAGATACCGAGGGACTGGATCTGCTTTTTGAAGCGCGCGATATTGTTCTTCGTGACAATCTCGGGATGGATGTGGTTCTTGATCGCGAAGTTCTCGGTGGGCAGACCGAAGGCGTCCCAGCCGATCGGATAGAGCACGTTGTAGCCCTGCAGACGGCGCTTGCGCGAAACGGTATCCAGCGCGGTGTAGGGACGCGGATGTCCTACATGCAGACCCTGACCCGAGGGGTAAGGGAACTCGATCAGCGAGAAGAACTTGGGCTTATCCGAATTGGTCTCGGCATGAAAAACGCCCTTGTCCTCCCAGATTCTCTGCCACTTGGGCTCAACGGACTTGTGGTTGTATTTCATATATCTTTCCTCCAAAAGGTTAATGTCAAAACAACGTCGGTATAACGAATAAAGACGCGCGCGTCACTCCGTGACGATATCGGAGATGTCAACGTCCTCGCCGTCCTCCCAAAGGCGGTCGAGATCGTAGTACTGACGGCTCTCTTCGTTGAACACATGGACGATGACGTCGACGTAGTCGAGCAAGATCCATGTATCGGAACGGTGTCCCTCGATGTGGCTGACGGACACGCCCTGCTCGTCCATCTCGTACTCGACATAGTCGGCAAGGGATTTGACGTGGGTCGAAGAGTTACCGGTCGCGATGACCATATAGTCGGCAAGGGATGAGATGTCGGCGATCTTGATGACGCGGACGTTCAGCGCCTTGCGGTTGTCTAAGATTTTGGCGATTGCTTTTGCTTCCTGTAAGGATTCCATCTAAATACTCCTCTTATAGTGAATAGTAAATGATTTCGGGCGGGACACCCTCGCCCGATCATAAAACGGTTACTTTGTCAAAAGTATTTCATTATATGCCGCCAGCGCGTCGGGGCTGACAAGGTCGCCCCTGCCGACCAGACGGCTGATCGTAAACTTGATGCCGTAGAGCATGCCGTCTTCAAGCGAATGTTCCGCATGCTCGCGGATGACGTCGATATCGGGATAGTCGCGCTCGGCAGAGGTGAAGTCGGCAAGGAAAATGATTTTTTCCAGCTGACTCATACCCGCGCGGGCGGTCGTATGATAGCGGATGGCGTTGAAGATATCGGGATCGTCGACGCCGATCACGTCGCGCACAAAGCATGCGCCCGAGATCGCGTGCCAGAGCTTCGGAGAGCGTTTCTCCAGTTCGGTGAGAATTATACCACCGTTTTCGATGATTTGCAACTGTCTGTCAAAATCCGTTTCCTTGGTCACGTCGTGCAAAAGTCCCGCGAGACGGGCTTTTTCTACATCGCCGCCGTATTTTTCGGCAAAACGCACCGCCTCGGCGGAGACGTTCAGCGAATGAACGCGGCGATAGTCGGACAGGCTGTCGAGATATTGCAGATATTTTTCAGTGTTCATATTGCACCTCGAATATAAAAATGTATCTCGCGATTGCTCGGTCAAATATACAATCCCTCAGTGACAGCTCTCTTCACTAATCACGGTAAAGATCGTGCTGTCGGATATAATCGAGCACGCGCGGGTCGACCATGCGGCTGACGTCCGCGCCCGAGGCGATGCCCTCGCGCACGGTGGTCGAGGACAGCGCGCCGATCGCTTGGTGCGCGATCAGGGTGCGGCAGTTGTACTTTTCGCGGTACTCAAGATATTTTTCTTCTATAGAATCATAATCCAGCTCGTTTCGCGGCGCGACAAGGATGGTCACGTTGTCAAAGAGATAGCGAAAGTCGTGCCAGCGGTCGAGCGACATGTACATGTCGGCTCCCAGGATCAAAAAGAGCGTGTCATCGTCGTTTTTCAGCGCGGCGACGGTGTCGGATGTATAGCTCTCCCCTTTGCGCCTGAGCTCGATATCGCTGACCTCGAGCAGATCGTGATCCTGCGTCGCGAGCAGGCACATCTGATAGCGGTGTTCTCCCGCGGCGATATGAGAATTGTCCTTGAGCGGCGTGATGTTGGTGGGGATCAGCGTGACCCGGTCGAGCTCAAACTGCTTGGCAAACTGCAGGGCGAGCTTGACATGGTCGTTGTGGATGGGGTTGAAAGAGCCCCCGTAGATCGCGCGCCTCATTTGACCAGCCTGATCTTCGGGTCTTTCTTGTTTTTACGGTACAAAACGAACTTGGAGCCGATGACCTGTACCACGTCCGCGCCGATCTGTTCGGCGATGGTGTCGGCGGCTTCACGCGAGGTGTACTCGCACGCTTCGAGCACCTTGCCCTTAATCAGCTCGCGGGCGGTGATGGCTTCGTCGGCGGTTTTATACAGCTGTTCGGAAAATCCGCCCTTGCCGACCATCAGGACGGTGTCGATGGGATTTGCCAGAGCGCGGAGCTGCGCTCTCTGTTTACCGGTTAACATCTTTTATCCTCCTCACATAGAGCGTTGCATGAGTTTTTCGCGCAGCATGCGCAGCGCGTTGCCGCGGTGGCTGCGCTCGTCCTTTTCCTCTGCCGACAGGGAGGCAAAGCTTTTTCCGTTCACGGTGAAGATCGGGTCGTAGCCGAAGCCGCCGTCGCCCGAGGGAGAATGGGCGATCTCGCCCTCGCACCGACCCTCGACCTCGATGACGGTGCTCTCGTCAAGGATACAGCAGACGGCGCAGGAAAAGTGGGCGGTACGCTCGCTGTCGGGGACGTCTTTCATTTCCTCAAGCAGCAAGCCGATCTTGTCAAGATACGAGGTATCCTCGCCGCCGTAGCGCGCGGAGAAGATACCCGGTCTGCCGCCGAGCGCGTCGACGCACAGCCCCGAGTCGTCGGCGATCACGGGGGTGTGACACAGGTCAAAGGCGTGTTTCGCCTTGATATAGGCGTTGGCGGCAAAGCTGTCGCCGTCCTCGACCACGTCGCCGAGGTCGATCCCGCGCTCGCCGGCGGTCACCGCGGTGATGCCGAGCGGCGACAAAATGCGCTCGATCTCGATGACCTTGTTTTTGTTGTTGGTCGCTATGATAAATTCGCTCATGATTCTTCTTTTACAAACAGAGCCTTGGAGAACTCCATCGGGTCAAACGGCTGGAGGTCGTCGACCTGCTCGCCCACGCCGATGAACTTGACGGAGATACCGAGGGTATCCTTGATGGCGAGGACAACGCCGCCCTTGGCGGTACCGTCGAGCTTTGTCAGCACGATACCGGTGATGCCGGTCGCCTTGGCGAACTCGGACGCCTGGTTGATGGCGTTCTGACCGGTGGTCGCGTCGAGCACGAGGAGCGCCTCTTTGTCGGCGTCGGGAAGCTCGCGGTCGATGACGCGGCGAATCTTGCTGAGCTCATCCATCAGGTGCTTTTTGTTGTGCAGTCTGCCGGCGGTATCGACGATGATGATATCCGAGCCCTTCGCCTTGGCGGAAGAGATCGCGTCAAAGACAACCGCGGCGGGATCGCTTCCCTCACCCTGCGCGACAATATCGGCGCCGCTGCGCTCCGCCCATACGCGGAGCTGGTCGATCGCGGCGGCACGGAAGGTGTCGGCGGCAGCCAGAGTGACCTTCTTGCCCTGCTTGACATAGTAGTTCGCGATCTTGCCGATGGAGGTGGTCTTGCCCACGCCGTTGACGCCGATGACGAGGATGATCGACGGCTTGGTGTTCAGCACCATCGCGGTGTTCTCAGAGAGGAGCTCGGCGCTGATCTCGGCGATCTCGTTCATGATGCGGTCGGGCTTGGAGATACCCTTTTCTCTGACGCGTACACGCAGCATACCGCAGATTTTGTTGGCGGTCTCTACGCCCACGTCTCCCATGACAAGCAGCTCCTCCAGCTCGTCAAAAAGGTTGTCGTCGATGACGGTAAAGGTTTTGAGCATCGAGTCGATCTGACCGACGACGCTGTCGCGGGTCTTCTTCAGACCCTCTTTGAGTTTATTGAAAAATCCCATAATAATCTCCTTCATCAGATAACAGAGAAAAGAGAATAGAGAACAGTTATGGTTTCTCACTTCGTTCGATCAATAGGGATCCAAAGTGCAAACCTTTCCCATATCTGCGTCTGTCATCTATAATCTGTTACTATTATCTATTATCTGTTATCTGCTATCTGTTATCTGCTATCTTTTTCCTAGTTTGCTTTCATGCCCAGCTTCGCGGCGACCTCGCTGGCTCGAAGCTCGAGCAGCTTTGAGATACCCTCGTCCTGCATGGTCACGCCGTAGAGCACGTCGGCTTCTTCCATCGTACCGCGGCGGTGCGTAATCAGGATGAACTGGGTGCTGTCGGTGAGGTTGCGCAGGTAAGACGCGAAGCGGTCAACGTTGACCTCGTCCAGCGCCGCTTCGATCTCGTCCATGACGCAGAACGGCGCGGGGCGTACCTTCATGATCGCGAAGTACAAAGCGATCGCGACCAGCGCCTTTTCGCCGCCGGAGAGCGCTTCGAGATGTACCACGATCTTGCCGGGGGGGTGAACGATGATGTCGATACCCGAGGTGAGAATGTTCTCGGGGTCGGACAGCTCAAGATGACCCTCGCCGCCGCCGAACAGCTCCTTGAAGGTCAGGGTGAAGTTCTTGTTGATCTCGGCAAAGGAATCGACAAAGACCTCTTTCATCTGCTTGGTCAGGCTTTGGATGAGGTTTTCGATCTCTTTCTTTGACTTTTCGACGTCGTCCACCTGCGTTTTCATAAAGGTGTAACGCTCGGATACCTCTTTGTACTCTTCGATCGCGGCGGTGTTGACGGAGCCTAAGCCCCTGATCTTGTTTTTCAGGGAGCTCAGACGCGACCGCGCCTCGGTGAGGTTCTCGATCTCAACCGCCTGCTGCTCCGCCTCGTGGCGGGTCAGCTCGTACTCTTCCCAGAGCTTGGCGATGATATCGTCAAACTCCTTCTGCTTGCTCGCCTTGCGCTCTTCGAGACGCGAGAACTCGTTGGACGCGTGCTCGCGCTCGGCGGTCTTGTCGCGCTCAAGCTGTCGCAGAGAGACGGAGCTTTTCTCCAGCTCCAGCTTCTCGCTGTTCAGCCGCTCGATGTTCGCCTCAGACTGCGTCTGCTTTTCGGCGAGAGCGTCAATCTCTGAGCGCAGGGCGGTGATTTTATTTTCTAATACAGAAATATTCTGCTCGTAACCGGTCTGCTCGTTTTGCAGTTCCTGTATGCGCTTCTGCTGATCGGAGCCGGTGCTCTCGGCGGTTTCGATCTCCGACTTGCGGGTGTCGACGTCCTTTTCGAAGCCCAGGATATCCAGGCGCAGCTGCTGGAGCCTGTCGGCGTATGCTTCACGCTTCTCGGTCATCTCGTCGCGCGAACCGGAGATCGTCTTGATCTTCAGCTCGGTCGATTCGATGTCGGCGTTGAAGCGGATCATGTCCTTTTGGGCAAGCTCGCGCGCTGCCTTCGCTTCGTTGATCTTCTCGGCGCCGGTGTTCAGCTCGCGGTCGATATCCTCGAGGTCACGGCTGACGGTCGCAAGCTCTGACAGACAGGCGTTGTACTCGGCGTTCAGCCGTACCCTGTCGTTCTGCGTATTGGTCAGATCGGCGCGTGTGCCGAGCAGGTCGGCTTCGACCCGGGCGTAGCGGCTCTCGGCTTCGGTGAGGTTTTCTGCCGCGGATTTCGCCTTGGCGGCAAGCTCCGCCGCCTGCTTGCGCAGGGCGTCAATCTCGCTCTCTCGGGACAAGAGACCCGAGTTCTTCGCGCGGGAACCGCCCGTGAACGAACCGCCCGCGTTGATGACCTGACCGTCGAGGGTGACAACCTGGAAGCGGTAGCCGTATTTTTTGGCGATCGCGGACGCGGCGGACAAGTCCTCGGCGATGACGATCCGTCCCAAGAGATTGGAGAGGATGTTCGCGTACTTCGGCTCGGTGGAACACAGCTCGCTCGCAATACCGATAAAGCCGTAGCAGTCATCAAGACCCTTTTCCTCAAGCTTGCGGGGCTTGATGGTGGTGATAGGCAGGAAGGTGGCGCGGCCGCCGTCGCGCTTTTTGAGCATTTCGATGGCGCGTTTGGCGTCGGAGTCGGTGTTCACGACGATGTGCTGCATCTTCGCGCCCAGGGCAACCTCCATCGCGATGTTGTACCGCGACGGCACCTTGATGAGGGTGGTGACGGGTCCGCAGATACCGCCGATCCCGCCGCGCTTCGCCTCTTTCATGACGACCTTGACGCTGTTGTAGAAGCCCTCATAGTTTGCCGAAAGATCGGACAAGAGCTTTGCGCGCCTCGACTTTTCCTCCGCGTCAAGGCGCAGGGTCTCGGCGGAGCGGCGCAGTTCCTCACGCTTGTCGGCGCGGGTTTTGAGCTTGATCTCCAAGCCTTCGATCGAGTTCTGAAAGCCCGCGATCTTTGACTCGGCAGTTTTGATCTGTTCTTCGTATTTTTCTTTTATCGAAATTAAATCATCCCGCTGGACGCGCTTCGAATCGCCCGATTCTTTCAGCGTTTTCGCGCGTTCGCCCAGCTCTTCGATAGTCGACGCGCTGGTGATATCGGTCACGCGGACGTCCGCAAGCCGCTGGGACAGGGACGCGATGATCGCGGAGAGCTTCTGGAGCTCGTCGTTGGAGCGGGACGCGTCGTTATTGATGGTGTTCAGCTCATCCGAGATTCGGTTGTAGTCGGACTGCTTTTTGCGAATTTCTTCGCGCAGGGTCTCGATCTCGGCAAGCTTTTCCTCGACGACCTTCTTGATGTCGACGGTGGAGCTTTCGGCGCGTTCGATCTCGCCCGCGATACGCTCGATATTCTCGCGGTTGTGCAGGATATCGTTCTCGGCTACGGAGATCTCGGCGTTTTTGGCGGCGATCTGAGACTCAAAGAGCGAGGACGCGGTGCGCTCCTGCTCAATCTGCGAGCTCATCATGCCGTTTTTGACGTAGATTTCCTCGGTTTGTGAAGCGATGGAGCGCAGGGCTTCGTCCGCTTCCTCATACTGGCTCTTCGCGATGGCGATCTTGTCCTCGTGATCGCGCAGAACAGCGGAGCTTTTGTCGAGGGTGTCGAGCCACAGGGCGATCTCAAGACCGCGTTTCTCGCCGCTGTACTCAAGGAACTTCTGTGCCTTTTCGCTTTGGATACGCAGGGGCTCTACCCTGTCCTCCAGCTCCGTCACGATATCGCGCAGGCGCAGGAGATTCTCTTCGGTATGTGCCAATTTACGCTCGGCTTCGGTCTTGCGGTAGCGATAGCGCGAGATACCCGCGGCTTCTTCAAAGATTTCTCGCCTGTCCTCACTTTTTGAGGCGACGATAGAGTCGATCTTGCCCTGACCGATCATGCTGTAGCCGTCGCGTCCGAGACCCGTGTCCATGAACAGCTCGTGGATATCCTTGAGACGGACGGAGGCTTTGTTAATCAGGTACTCCGACTCGCCGGAGCGGTAATAGCGGCGCGTGACCGCTACGTCGTCGCCGCCGTAGGGCAGCGACCGGTCGGAGTTGTCGATGGTCAAGGTGACCTCGGCATAGCCCTGGCGCTTGCGGCGGTCGGTGCCGTTGAACACGACGTCCTCCATCTTGGAACAGCGCAGGGCTTTGGCGCTCTGTTCGCCCAGCACCCAGCGGATCGCGTCCGAGATATTGGACTTGCCGGAGCCGTTGGGGCCGACGACGGAGGTGATGCCGTGATCGAAGGTCAATTTGGTTTTATCGGGAAAGGTTTTGAATCCCTGTAATTCGAGAGATTTTAATAACATTCTGAACCTCTTGTTTACTAAGGTTGGATGAGGATTTCGCGCTGTGACAGCGCGCCGTCCTCCTGTATCGTGACCTCATAGCCGAGACCGCGCAGGGCGATGAGGTTGGATTTTTTGCAGCCGGTCATCTTGGAACGGCTCTTCGGATTCACACGAAGTGTGTAAGCTCCTTGCGGTCGATCCGTCAGCAGGCGGATTGCTTTGCGGAGCATGATACGGCTCTCGCACAGCTCTCGAAACGCGGGATGATAAGGCCCTGCAAGGCGGTTGTTTTTCAGGCTCTCGCTGTCGTGCAGGCCGACGCGGATCACGCGGATATTCTCGCTTTCAAACCGCTCGATCAGGTCGCTGACAAGGTCAACGGCTTCATCGAGCGTCTGCGGACGGTAAACGCCCTGCCCGTACAGTTCGCCGAGCTTGGTGCCGCGCATGACGATTGTCGGATAGACGCGCACGGTGTCGGGACGCAGGGCGATGAACTGCTCAGCCGTATCACGGTCGAGGGTATCGGAGCTTTTGTACAGCCCCGTCATCATTTGAAGCCCCAGCTCCATACCGCAGGCTTTGATCAGCCGCGAAGCTTTGCGCACGTCATCCGCGGTATGCCCGCGGTCGTTTGCAAGAAGGACGGTATCGTCCATGCTCTGGGCGCCCAGCTCGACGGAGGTCACGCGATAGCTTTTGAGCAGCGCCAGCACTTCGTCGTCGATACAGTCGGGGCGGGTGGAGATACGAATCCCCTTGAAGCGGTCGATGTACAATGCGGCCGCGTCCAGCAGCGAGAGCATATAGCCGCGGTCGATCGCGGTAAAGCTGCCGCCGAAAAAAGCGATCTCGCTATGGATTGAATTTTCTTTTAAAGAATCAAGAGCTGTCTCGATCGCGGCTTTTACATCATCGGGCGAGGGCTGGTACGCCCTGCCGGTGATGCTTCTCTGGTCACAAAAGGAACAGCGGTGCGGACAGCCGTTGAAAGGGATAAAAAGAGCGACGTTCGCGTGTTTAATAACCCATCAGCTCCAGTGCTTCTCTTGCCGCCTGCTGTTCCGCCTCTTTCTTGCTTCTGCCGCCGCCGCGTCCGATGACGTTGGAGTTGAGGCATACCTCGACCTTGAAATGCTTGTCATGGTCGGGGCCGGAGGAACCGATCAGGCGGTACTCCAGCTTTTCGCCGGGGTTCTTCTGGATGATCTCCTGCAAAGCGGTTTTGTAGTCCTTGAAGGAATGGTTTTTATGCTGTTCAATCTCGGGCACGACAAAGCGCAGGATATGCCGCCGCGCGGCTTCCATGCCGCCGTCGAGGTAGATCGCGGCGATCAGCGCCTCAAACGCGTCGGAGACAATCGACGGACGCTTGGCGCCGCCGTTGCGGCGTTCGCCGTTACTAAGGCGCAGGTAAGAGCCGAGGTCGATTTGCTTGGCAAAGTCGAACAGGCTTTTTTCACAAACCAGCGAGGCGCGGAGCTTTGTCAGCTCGCCCTCGGGCAGGTTGGGGCAGTGCTTGTAGATATAGTCGGACACAACGATCGAGAGCACCGCGTCGCCCAAAAACTCCAGCCGCTCGTTGTACTTCATGTTCTTGTGCTGCTCGTGGGCATAGGACGAGTGGGTCATCGCCTCAGTCAGCAGCGCGGGATTTTTGAAGCTATAACCAATCGTTTCCTGCAGATCCTTCATCACGCTTCCCCATCCTCAGAATCGCTGAGCGAGCCGAGCGCCTCGGTCACGGTCGCGATGATATCGTTCTTGATATAATCCATGCTGACGCGGATGGCGCATTTGATGGTTTTGGCGTTGGCGGTGCCGTGCACCTTGAACACGGGCTTCGAACAGCCCAGAACCGCCGTGCCGCCGAACTCGTCCATATCCATCTCTTTTTTGAAGGCTTTCATATCTTTGAGCACCAACGCGGCGGCAAGCTTGGTTTTCATGTTTTTCTTGAAGATGCCCTTGATCTTGCCGAGCAGCGCCATAGCAACACCCTCATAGGTTTTGAGGATCATGTTGCCGGTGAAGCCGTCACAGACGACGACGTCAGCGCCGCCGAGAGCGATATCTCTGCCCTCGATATTGCCGATAAAGTTGACAGGGGTCTTCTTGAGCAGCTGATAGGTCTCCTGACGGAGCTCGTCGCCCTTGTGCTCCTCGGTACCGATGTTCGCGAGTCCGACGCGCGGATTGCTCAGCCCGAGCACCTTGTTCATGTACACGGAGCCCATAACGGCGAACTGCTGCAGCACGTTGGGGCGGACGTCGGCGTTGATGCCGCTGTCGATAATCATCGTCTTGCCGTCGCCGGTGGGGATGACGGGCGCGAACGCGACACGCTTGACGCCCTTAATGCGCTTGGCGATGAACATTGAGCCCGCGCCGATCGCGCCGGAGTTGCCCGCCGAGAGGAACGCGTCGCCTTTGCCCTCTTTGAGCAGATAGAAGCCTGCCGCGAGAGAGGTATTTGCCTTTGCCTTGGTGCGGATCGCGGAGGGAGAATCGTTGTTGGTGAAAACTTCGGGAGCGTTGAAGATCTCGATGCCGTTCAGGTCGAGCTGATGCTCAGCCGCTACCCTGCGGATAGTTGCCTCGTCGCCGGTGAGAAGGATGTCTACGCCGAGCTCGTTTTTTGCTTCGACCGCGCCTTTGATGATCTCGAGGGGGGCGTTGTCGCCGCCGAACGCGTCTACGATGAATTTCATGTTACCATATCCTTTATCTATTTATTCGGTTGAGATTGCCACAGTCCGCAAGCGGACTTCGCAATGACAATTATGAGAGTTTGTTTTCTGTGATAAACGCTCTAAGGTCGCTGAGCGAGCGGTCGGCGTAAGCTTGACCGCGCTCTGCCTTGTCGCGCGGACGGTTTTGAAGCTCCGGCAAAATGCCGAAGTTCGCGCCCATCGGCTGAAAATCGGTGACGTAAGGGTCGCTGATATAGCGCGCCATCGCGCCCATCATGGTGGTGGGCGGCAGGGTAATTGTGTCCTCGCCGCAAAGCAGTCTTGCGGCGTTGATACCGCAGAGCAGTCCCGAAGAGGCGCTTTCCATATAGCCCTCGACGCCCGTCAGCTGGCCGGCGAAGAAGCGGCTTTTATTTTCTTTATCAGAATAATCCGAATTGAGAATCTTAGGCGAATTGATGAAGGTGTTGCGATGCATCACGCCGTAGCGCAAGAACTCCGCGTCGCGCAGAGCGGGGATCATCGAAAACACACGCTTCTGTTCGCCGAATTTCAGATTGGTCTGAAAACCGACGAGGTTATACATTGTGCCGGCGGCGTTCTCCTTGCGCAGCTGTAAAACCGCCCACGGACGGTGACCGGTTTTCGGATCGCGCAGACCGACCGGCTTCATCGGGCCGAAACGCACGGTATCAACCCCGCGCTGCGCCATCACCTCGATGGGCATGCATCCCTCGTACACCTTGGGGTTCATGACGTCGAACTCGTGTACGGGAGCGCGCTCGGCAGACACCAGCGCTTCATAAAAAGCCTCATACTCCGCCTTGTTCATCGGACAGTTGAGGTAATCCTCTCCCCCGCCCTTGCCGTAGCGCGACTCGTAGAACGCGTGCTCCATGTCGATGGAGTCCGCCGCGACGATCGGAGCCGCCGCGTCAAAGAACCGCAGGCTCTGTCCGTAGCGGTCGGCGATATCCTTCGCAAGCTCCTCGTGGGTCAAGGGACCTGTGGCGACGATCACAACGCCGTCCTGCGGGATCGCGGTCAGCTCCTCGGGGATATAGGTGATGTTCGGATCGCTCAGGATCGCGTCGGTCACCATGTCGGAGAACAGCTTGCGGTCGACCGCCAGCGCTCCGCCTGCCGGAACCGCGCACTTGTCGGCGCACTGCAAGAGCAGTGAACCGAGGGTACGCATCTCTTCTTTCAACAGACCGGCGGCGGAATTGACGCGCTGTGCCTTGAAGGAGTTGGAGCATACGATCTCACATAGTTTTTCGGAATGATGCGCGGGGCTCATTTTCTTAGGCTTGCTGTCATAGAGATCAACGTGAATCCCTCTTTTTGAGAGCTGATACGCCGCCTCACAGCCCGCCAAGCCCGCGCCGATGATGGTTGCTTTCTTCATTGTCAGCAGTCAGTGGTCGGAAGTTGATTCAACTCCTCACTCCTAACTCCTCACTCCTAACTGATTTATTTCTTATAGCCGCAGCCTTCGCGCTGGCAGAACACGCCGCCTTTTTTGCCCTTGCGCTTAAAGAGAATATCGCCGCAGTTGGGACAGCGTTCGTCCACGGGCTCATACCATGACACAAAGTCGCAGTTCGGATAGTTGGAACAGCCGTAGAAGATTTTGCCCTTGCCGGTGCGCTTGACGATGACGTCGCCGTCGCACTTGGGGCACTTCACGCCGACGTTCTCGACGTACTTTTTGACGTTTTTGCACTCGGGATAGCCGGGACAGGCGATGAACTTGCCGTAGCGTCCGACCTTGACGACCATCTGTCTGCCGCATTTCTCGCAGATGATATCGGTCTTGTCCTCTTCGAGCTGGATCTTGACGCCCTGCATATCATCTTTTGCTTTTTTGAGGGTCTTTTCAAAGTCGGTGTAGAAATCGTCAAGCAGCGCGACCCACTCGGTCTTGCCGCTCTCGACGGTGTCGAGCTCCTGCTCCATCTGAGCGGTAAACTTGACGTTGACGATCTTCGGAAAACGCTCCTTCATCAGTCCGGCGAGCGCTTCGCCCAGCTCGGTGGGGATCAGCGTCTTGCCTTCGCGCTTGACATACTCGCGCGAGGTGATGGTGGAGATGGTCGCGGCGTAAGTCGACGGACGGCCGATACCGTATTCTTCCAGCGCCTTGATGAGCGACGCTTCGGTGAAGCGCGCCGGGGGCTGGGTAAAATGCTGGTTGCCGAGAAGCTCCTTAGCCTTGCAGGGGGTGTCCTTCTCGAGCGAGAGGATGCGGTTGTCCTTGTCGTCCTCTTCGTCCTTGCTTTCGATATAAAGGGTGGTAAAGCCGTCGAAATCGACGCGGTAGCCGGCCGCCTTGAAGATATAGCCGTTGCCCTCGATATCCGCCTGGGTGGTCTTTTGGATACAGTCCGCCATCTGAGACGCCATGAAACGCTCCCAGATCAGCTTGTACAGCTTGTACTGGTCGGTGGTCAGGCTGTTCTTGATCTCGGCGGGTGTGATGGATGGAGTGGAAGGGCGGATCGCCTCGTGGCCGTCCTGAGCGCCCGCGCGGGACTTGAATACGCGGGGCTTTGTGGGCAGGTACTTATCGCCGTAGGTGTTCTTGATATAGGTCTGAGCGTCGGCGACGGCGTCGTTGGAAACGCGCAGGGAGTCGGTTCTCATGTAGGTAATCAGACCGATCGCGCCGATGCCCTCGACCTCGACGCCTTCGTACAGCTCCTGAGCGACCTTCATGGTACGGCGTGACTGGAAGTTGAGCTTTCGTGACGCTTCCTGCTGGAGGGTGGAGGTGATGAAGGGCGGCGCGGGAGATTTTTTGCGCGTGCCGTTCTTGACCTTGGTGATGACGAAATCGGCGCCCTCGAGGTCTGCTAAAATCCGATCCGCCTGCTCCTTGCTCTCGATCTTGATCTTGCCGTTTTGATCGCCGTAGAGCGCGGCGGAGAACGCCTTGCGCGAGCCCTTGGGAACGAACTTCGCGTCGATCGACCAGTACTCTTCGGGCTTGAACGCGCGGATCTCGTTTTCGCGGTCGACGATGATACGGACAGCGACCGACTGGACACGTCCGGCGGAGAGACCGCGGTGGATTTTCTGAGACACAAAGGGGCTGAGCTTGTAGCCCACGAGGCGGTCGAGGATACGGCGCGCCTGCTGCGCGTTGACCAGATCAATGTTGATGGTTCTCGGAGAAGCCATACCGTTGCTGATACCGGTTTTGGTGATCTCGTTGAACTCGACGCGGTCGATCTCGTCCAGCGGCAGTCCCAGCAGATACGCCAAGTGCCACGAGATCGCCTCGCCCTCTCTATCAGGGTCCGTTGCGAGAAAGACCTTGTCCGACTTTTTGGCTTTTGCCTGCAGCTCGTCGACCAGCTTTTCCTTTCCCTTGATGACCTCGTACTTCGGCTCGAAGCTGTTGTTGACGTCTACGCTCAGGCGTGCCGAGGGAAGATCCCTCACATGGCCCATCGACGCGACGACGTCATAGTCCTTGCCGAGATATTTTTTGATGGTTTTCGCCTTTGCGGGCGACTCCACGATAACAAGATTAGACATTATTTGTCCTCCAAATGGTTTGCTTTCTGTTTTTATAGTAGTTGAGATTGGACGCGTGCGTCTTTTTCTCGCAACGACATTATACTAATCACTGACCGCTAAACGATCCGATACATCCTGCCCCGGTCGGCTATGACGAGACCTTCCAGCTCCAGCTCGGTCAAAGCTGTCAGTACGCTGCTCACCGGCAGTCCCGCGGCGGATGTGATGGCGTCGATATGAATCGGCTCGGCGGTGATACAATTGTACACTGTCTTCGCGTCATCGGATACGTCGATATCGGTTTTGCGGACAGGGATCTCCTGCACCATATCGTCAGGCTCAGCCTCAATGTGAAACTGTGAATAGTACGAGGTGATATCCGTGAAAACCGTCACCGGTACGGCGCCGTCCTTAATCAGCTCGTTCGCTCCCTGTGAATAGGGCGAGTTGATGTTGCCCATCACAGCGAAAACGTCGCGGTTCTGTTCCGCGGCAAGCCGCGCGGTAATCAGCGAACCGCTTCTCACCCCGGCTTCCACAACCAAAATGCCGTCGGATAACCCGGAGATAATGCGGTTGCGCTCGGGAAAGGTATGCTTGCCCGGCGGATAGTCGGGCGGATACTCGGAGATGACCGCGCCGTGCTCCGAGATCGTCTGACGCATGGCGGCGTTGCCCATCAGGTAGGGAAAGTTGACGCCGCATCCGAGAACGCACACGGTGACGCCGCCCGCCTGTAAGGCTGCTGTGTGGGCAACGCTGTCGATACCGACCGCGCCGCCGCTGACGATCACAACGCCGACCTTCGCGAGCGATCCCGCGATCACGTTGCAGGTCATCTTGCCGTAGGCGGTCGCGCTGCGCGTGCCGACGACAGCGATACTCAGCCGCCGCGAAAGATTGGGGATACGTCCTTTCATATATAATACCGCGGGCGGATCGGAAATATCCATGAGCTTCTTCGGATAAGCGGGGTCGTCAAGCGAGACGACGCTCAGCCCCAGCTCATTACACCGTGCGATAACTTCATAGGCTTTCTTGAGCGGCATGTTTTCAAGAGCGGAAATATCCTTGTCGGTAAGTACACCGGATAATCTCCACTCTTGTTCTCCGCCGCTGTAAAAACCGGCGATATTCGTATATAGTTTTGACAGCGCCTTGTGCTTAGGCGTACTGTAGCCAAGCGCAAGGGTCAGCCAGATATAATACTTTGTCGCGTTTGTCATTTCATCATTTCCCAGATGATAATTCCCGCGGCGGCGGAGACGTTCAGCGATTCCGCGCTGCCGCGCATAGGGATATACAGCTTGTGGGTGCAGGCTCGGATCGTTTTTTCGCTCAGCCCGTTGCCCTCGTTGCCGAGCACCGCCATCACCGCTCCCGTCAGATCACAGTCGGTCAGAAGGACGGAATCTTTGTCCAGCACCGCGGCGTACGATCTGCCGAACGTGTTGAAACGTCCGATGAACCCAGAAAGGTCATCGGTAATCATAAAGGGCAGGCGGAAAACCGCTCCCATGCTGCCGCGCGCGGTTTTAGGCGCGTAGATATCACAGCAGTCAGACGACATCACGACCGCGTCGACCCCCAGCGCCTCGGCAGATCGAAGGATCGTGCCGAGGTTGACGGGATCCTGCACAGTCTCCAAAGCCAACACTTTTCCATTATTCTTAATTGTATCAAAGTCGAGACTTTTGTCAAGTCTTTTTATGACAAATAACACTCCCTGTGGTGTCTTTGTATCCGACACGGCACTAAATATGCTGTCTTTGAGCATATAGGATCGCCCGACAGACGCGGCGGTCTCCTCGACAAAGCTCCTGTTCTTCTCACAAAAGCTCTCGGAGAAACAGGCGGATACCACCTCGGCGCCGCTTCTCAGCGCGTCACAGCACAGCCGCAGTCCCTCCGCGACAAAGACGCCCTCTTCCCGTCGAAAGGACGAAGAGGACGAGAGCTTCTTGAGATATTTGATTCTTTTATTTTCTTTTGAAGAAATTAATTCCATAACGGACTCCCCTTACCGCTCAGCCCAAGAAGGACAGCGCGTTAATCAGCGCGAAGAAGCTCATCAGTAACAGCACCATAAAAATATGCAGCCTCTTCTGATCGACAACCAAGCCCGCCAGCTCCCTGAGAAACGCGTTCGGAAAGAAGTACCATTTTGTTTTGGCGGAGACGCCCCGCATATTCTGCAAGCCCGCCTTTTGGGCGAGGATATAGCTGCGGAACACGTGGTAGTTCGTGGTCGCGACCGCCGTATGGTAGGGTTTGTCGGCGTCCGCCTCGATCACCTGTTTGGAAAACTGTACATTTTGTAAGGTATTGACGGAGCGATCCTCTGTCAAAATCTGTTCTTCGGCGACGCCCTGCGCCAGAAGATAGCGCTTCATCGCCTCGCTCTCCGAGATCACCTCGTCGCTGCCCTGACCGCCGGAGGGGACAAACTTGACGCTTTTGCCGGTTTTTTCCCGTTGTTCGCGCGCAAAGCTGAGCGCCGCGTCAACCCTGCCGCGCAGCAGCGGCGTCAGTGAGCCGTCCTGTCTGATCGCGCAGCCGAGAATCACGATATAATCCCGATCGAACGGCGGACGGCGCTTCGACGCCAGCCACGCGCTGAGAACCGTCGCGAAGAGCATGCAGATAAAGTAGCTGATCACGATCGAGATCGCGCTCGTGATGCTGGTAAAGATTCTGCCGTGCTCCGAGGAGCCGCTGGAGTTGCTGTCAAAGAAATGATTCACCGCCATGCCGATCAGCCACGCCATGCCTAACAGCACGCCCAGCAGATTGACGGGGCGGAAGCCCTCCTTGCGAATCAACACGAGATTACTCACCGTAACAGCGACCGAAAAGACAGCCATGAACGGCGTGCTGATTAAGGAAAAAACGGAGCCGAAGGACGAGAAGCCGGATAACACCGAGCCGAACGAGCTTTGAAACAGATTGAGCAAGAAGACTCCGCCGGAGACCGCGCTGGCGAGCATCAAGACCAGCAGGTTGATGACGGTAAACAGCGCGATGCCGCCGCAGGCAACCATGCCGTAGCTGAACGCGGCATGCTTGAGATAGCGGATATACATCACCGTCATGAATACCGCCGTCAAAAGGATATCAAAATACAGCACGGCAATCACCACGCCGCTGCCGGAAAAGTCCAGAAAGGGATCCATGACGAATACGGTATGGAACGGTCCGCAGAAAAAGCGGATCGAAATAAAGTCCGAGGCAGGCGAGCTATCCGTGTGACCGAAAACGATCTCGAGCCTGTCGGTTCCCATATGACGGGGCGTCACCAGACAGGAGATTCGCTCCGGCTCCTCCTTGAGCTCTGCCAACTCGACGCAGTCGCTGTCGGTCGTTATCTCAAGCTCAGACATGGGAAGCGCGTCCGTGTTCGGAATCTCGACGCGGTAGTTCTTTGCTGCGCAGCAGGTGAAAACGACAGCAAACAGCAGGCTGAGCAAAATAAACAGACTAAAATAGATAAAGGGCTTTTTCTTCATCATATATCTTCCTTAACGAGTGCTGAGATTGGGGTAATTGATTCATCGGTATTTACCCTCGCTATGCTCGGGTGGGGTATTAGCCTAAAAGGATAAATCCTTCCCTACGGGCTCTTGCGCTGCAAGCAGCGGGGTATTTGACCCTTTTAATCGGTTGAGATTGCCACGGGGC
>CACWTM010000018.1 GCA_902763855.1 uncultured Ruminococcus sp.
GGGCAGCTTTGGTTGTCCGCTTTTGTATAAGCAACGCAGATTTGTAACCTTTTTGAGGTTGCAATTCAAGATATCCTCATGTATAATGGGATAGAACTGAATACCGATACGGTTTGCAATGCTGTATGCTGAGTCAATTAATAGGGAATCCGGTTCAAATCCGGAGCAGCCGCCACTACCGTGATTGAGCAGAGGTCGGGAGATACCATTGGAGTTTCCGAGAAGGTTCCCGTCCGCGCGTGTAAATCCACGCTTCCTCATCAGCCGGGAGACCTGCCGTATCGGAAGAACAGCCCCTTTGGCGAGAAGAGTGCGGTATCGTGTACAGCGCTCTTTGCCGTACACTTGATGGTCGCGCTCTTTCATATATGAAAGAGCTTTTTTACTTTTGAAGATACACTTCTGCTTTTTGCTGTTTCCGCCCTTTGGGTGAAATATATAATGAATCTTTTTGAAGTGAGGTATAAGAATGAAAAAGATTGTTGCATTGATTTTATCCGTATTGCTGGTGCTGTCCGTCAGCATGCTGTTCGTATCCGCTGAAGAAGCGAAAGACAGCGTCGATGTGCATGTCACCATCATTGATGAAAAGAGTGAGTTCGCGGTCGCGTATAAGACTGTGACCGTCACCGATATCGACAAGGACGGCGCTTTTACCGTTAACGATACCCTCTATGCCGCTCATGAGCAATTTTATCAAGGCGGCGCGAAGGCAGGCTATGCCACAGAGCAGACCCAGTGGGGGTTGTCGCTCAAGAAGCTGTGGGGTGTTGCGAACGGCGGCAGCTATGGCTATTTGGTGAACAACGCCTTTGCGTGGAGCATGACCGATCCCGTCAAGGCAGATGATTATGTCGTCGCGTTCATCTATACCGATACAAAGAACTTCAGCGATGTATACACCTATTTTGAGCCGCAGTATATCGAAGAAGAGAGTACGTCGATCGGCGTTGAGCTGACGATGATGAAGACCGGCTTCGACGCGGAAGGCAAGCCCTATACCGAGCCTGTTTCCGGCGCGGAAATCACCGTTGACGGCAGCCCGTTCAAAGTTGTTACCAACGCGGAAGGCAAAGCCGCCTTCTACTACGGCTATGGAGATCCCAACGGCTATGAGAGGTTGATCAGCGCAGAGGTCAAGGATATGCGTATCGTCCCTCCGATCTGTATTCTGAAGTCGATCGGAAAAGGTAGGGCGACTCCCGACGAAGCAGCGACCGAGCCCGTACAGGATGAAACCACGGTTGATAATGCGATCGAAGAGACCGAAGCTGCGACAACTCCCGCCACCGAAGCTGCAACCAAGGATTCCGCCACCAAGGATTCTTCTGCGACTTCTTCTTCCGCTACTCCCAAGACCGGCGATAGCACCCACCTCTATCTGTGGCTGATGATCACCCTGTTATCCCTGTTCGGAGCAGTCGGTACGGTCGTGATCTACAAGAAGCGTTATGAGAAATAAGCTGCTCGCGATTTTACTGTGCCTGCCGATGCTTTTCATCGGCATATGCACGGCGCACGCCGAGAGCGCAGATGTTACCTATACCGTCGCACAGGTACGAAGCCTATGCGACGGTATCGTCGCATATAGCGGCGCACAGAGCTTCATCGACGGCTATCTGCGCAGCAACGCCGGTACCACAGCCGAGTTCTACGCGATCGCCGTTTCCCAGTCGGGCGACTATGATTTTTCGAGCTACGAAGACGCCCTGCTTTCCTATCTTGATACGCACGAGGTCTATTCCGCAACTTCCCGTGAAAAGTACGCTTTGGCTTTAGCCGCCGCGGGCAGCACGGACAGCTATATTTCCGAAACCGCCGATGAGGCGATCGGAAAACTCGGTGTGATGAGCCTTGTGTTCGGTCTGCATCTTTTAAACAACGGTTATGACAGCTCCCTGTACAGCGCCGACGGTTTGGTAGACGAACTCCTTTCATGGCGCAAGTCGGATGGCGGCTGGGCGGTGATGGGCTCCTACAGCGACACGGACGTTACCGCCATGACCCTGCAAGCACTCGCTCCGTACTACGGCGTGCGATCGGATGTGACCTCTGCCGTAAACGGTGCGCTTGACAAGCTGTCCGCTATGCAACTCGACAGCGGCGGCTTCAAGACCATGGGGGCCGAAAACTGCGAGAGTGCCGCGCAGGTCATCATCGCTCTGTCCGCGCTCGGTATCGACTCTCAGTACGACAGCCGTTTTATCAAGAACGGCAATTCCGCTTTTATGGGCATGATGCTGTATTGTCTGTCAGACGGCAGCTTTTCCCACGCTGACAGTGCGTCGAACGATACCGCCACGATGGAAGCGTATTGTGCGTTGGTTGCCTATCAGCGCATGCGCAACGGGCAAACCTCGCTGTATCAGCTCGACCATGTCAATCATTCTGCTCCCGATCCCGACGAAGACGATAATCCCTCGCACAGTTCCGGGCACACCTCAGCTTCTTCGTACGCTTATAACGCAATCGGCGGTGTTGCTTCAAGCGATACCGACAATGTTCCCGAATCCGACGGCGTACAGACTGACAGCAACGGCAACCGAATTGTCATCATCAACGGACAGCGTTATATCGAAGCGACTACCGCCACCGGAGAAAAGGTTACCGTTAACGTCAGCGAGACTGAAGCTCCCTCGACGACCGAAACAGCCGGTCTGCCGAAAACCTACGGCGGTTTTCAACCCGCCGCGACAGCTGACATGCACGCTGTATCGACTGCGGACGGCGGCTCAACGGGCACCTACAAGCCCTACGTCATTCTCGCCGTCGTTCTTTGCGCAGGAGCTGTCTGCGCGGTTTTGTATCTTCTGAAAAAACGCAACAAAAAGAACTATATTGCGGTTGGGCTGATCGCGGCGGCAGGTATCCTTTTTGTCCTGTTGACCGATTTCCAAAGTCCTGACAGCTACCGTAAAACGTCTGTAACAGACGGCGACCTGACGGTTACGCTGTCCATTCGTTGCGACACAATTACTGACCGCGAAAAGGTGAACGACCTCATCCCCGACGACGGCGTGATTTTAAAGCCTACGACCTATCACGCTTCACGGGGCGACACGGTTTTTGACGTCCTGCAAGCCGCTGCCGGCGAAAATGATATGCCGATGGACAACCGCGGCGCGGCAGGCTCCGCCTATATCGCCGGTATCAATGGTCTGTATGAGTTCGATTACGGCGATCTGTCAGGATGGATGTACCGTGTCAACGGTGTTTTTCCCGAAGTGGGATGCCAAAGCTATTATGTGCAGGACGGCGATGCCGTCGAGTGGCTCTATACCACCGATATCGGTAAAGATTTGGAATAAAGAAACAGAAGGAGGGACAGGATGAAACGGTTTGACGAGATGAACCCGCTGACAGTGGCGTTTTACTACCTTTGTGTGTTGGCAATCACTATGTTTTCGATGAATCCGCTGATTCTATGTATCTCTCTTTTGACATCGGTGATCGTGAGCGCGGTTCAGCATACCGCGGCCCGACGCGCCCATCTGTTTTCCCTCGCGGTATTTATCGTTGCCGCAATCATCAACCCGATTGCTGTCCACAAGGGTATGACCGTACTGTTTTATGTAAACGGAAGACCATTCACCCTCGAAGCGATCGTCTACGGACTTGCGGCTGCAGCTATGCTGACTGCGTCGCTGTACCGACTGCGGTCAATGTCAAAGTCGCTGACAAGCGATAAGGTGCTCTATCTTTTCGGAAGATTTTCTCCGAAGATCGCGCTGATTCTCTCTATGACCCTGCGTTTTGTAGAATTGCTCAAACAGCGATGGCGCAAGATCCGTGACACCCAGCGCACCTTGGGACTCTACGACGACGGCAACCTGATCGACCTGTTGCGCGGCAACGCGAGGATACTTTCCGTCCTCATCACATGGACGCTGGAAAACGGTATTATCACCGCCGAGAGCATGGAGTCGCGCGGCTATGGTACGGGCCGCAGAACATCCTACGCGACCTACAAAATCCATGCGGCGGACGTCGCCGCGATTGCGGTTTGTGCAATACTTACCACGTTGACTGTGTTTGGCGTTTCTCAGAGTACAACGATCTATTACCCCTTTTTACAGATGGAGCTATTCACCCCATGGGGTGTGGCGGGAGCGGCGGCATTTTTGCTGTTGAGCATCCTTCCGCTGATACTGGACGCAAAGGAGGCGGCACGATGGCGCTTATTACTGTCAAAAACCTGAGCTTTACTTATCCGGGCACGGGGCAGGCGGCATTGTCCGATCTCAGCCTGACAATCGAGCGCGGCGCATTCATCACCCTGATGGGCGCGACCGGCTCAGGAAAAAGCACATTTCTGCGATTGCTCAAGCCCCGGTTGCGCCAGAACGGAATCCTCAGCGGCAAAATCCTTTTCGACGATGCTGATATCGACTCACTGTCTCCGAAGGACAGCGCCGCGCGTATCGGTTATGTCGCCCAAAATCCCGAAGAACAGATCGTAACCGACAAGGTGTGGCATGAGCTTGCCTTTACTCTTGAAAATCTCGGTGCGAAGCGTAGCCAAATCGCACGCCGTATCGCCGAGATATCCTCCTTTTTCGGCATTGACGACTGGTATGAGCGCAACACAGCGACTCTCTCGGGCGGACAAAAACAGCTGTTGAACCTCGCGTCTGTTATGACGGCAGATCCCGACATTCTTCTTCTTGACGAGCCGACCGCCCAGCTTGATCCGATTGCCGCCGCGACCTTCCTCGAGGCGGTCTGTCGTTTACACCGCGAGACAGGCTTGACTGTTGTGATCTGCGAGCACCGCGCCGAAGAGCTTTTTCCGATCTCAGATCGTGTGATAATCCTTGAAAACGGCAAAATCATCTATGACAACTCCCCGCGTCAAGTTGCCGAAGCGATCGCTGCCTCTGATCCCCATCTTTGCTTTTTGCCCACCCCTGCGCGTATCGCAAAAGCGGTAAAGTGCAGAGAAATTCCCCTCACCATTCGCGAGGGACAGCGTCTGATTGCGAACGTTTCCGATTCGATCAAGCAAGTTTCCGAAGCTCCGAGGTTCCAAAATGCCGAGATCGCTTTGGAACTGAAAAACATCTTTTTTCGTTATGACCGCCAAAGTCCCGATATCCTCTCTGATTTCACGCTGTCCGTACTCTGTGGCGAGGTGTTTGCTCTGCTCGGAGCGAACGGCGCGGGCAAAAGCACCGCCGCAGCCGTAGCGGCAGGACTGCGCACGCCATACAGCGGCTCTGTCAGGCTGTTCGGCAAACGCCTGAAAGATTTCAAAAACGGCTCTTTGTATCAAAACTGCCTGAGCCTTCTTCCTCAGGATGTCGAAAGCGTTTTCATCCGTGAAACGGTGGGAGAGGAGCTGAAAGGCTGTGAAGCGGCAGTCGAAAAACTGCCCTATGACCTCAGTTCTCTCTACGACCGCCATCCCTACGACCTTTCGGGCGGCGAGCGACAGCTTGTTGCTTTATGTAAGGTGCTGTCTGTTAAACCGCGGTTTTTGATTATGGATGAGCCGTCCAAGGGACTTGATCCGAACGCCAAAACCCTCTTATGCGATATCATCAGTAGGTTGAAATCACAAGGCGTCACCATCCTTTTGATTACCCACGACGTTGAGTTTGCCGCCGCATGCGCCGACCGCTGTGCTCTGTTCTCGCACGGCCGGATTGCTGCCTGTGATCCTGTCGCTGATTTTCTCTTTGATAACCGCTTCTATACTACCGCCGCGTCACGCGTCACACGCAGTCGTTTTGATGACGCCTACACTGTCGATCGTGCCGTGTGCTTGATCGAGCTCAACGGAGGCGTGTCATGATGATACGAAACACGAACCTGCGCAAGATCCTGCGCTATGCGATCCCGTTTTTGCTGATCCCTGCGCTGGTTGTTTTGTGTGCTGTCGTCTTCGACGGTCAGCGATACCTGATTATTTCTCTCGGCATCGCGGTTCTTGCGCTGTTACTCTTCATGACCGGTGTTGAGCGCAAAAATATCGGCTCGCGTCGCATGGTTATCACAGCGATCATGACGGCTCTGGCTGTATTCGGCAGATTCATCCCCGTGTTCAAGCCCATCACCGCGATCTGCGTGATGACAGCGATGTATCTCGGCGCGGAAGCGGGATTTCTCAGCGGCGCTTTGAGCGTGCTGATCTCCAACATCTATTTCGGTCAGGGACCTTGGACGCCGTTTCAGATGCTCGGCTTCGGGTTGATCGGGCTGTTCGCGGGCTATCTTTCGGAGCCTTTGAAACGCTCCGTTGTCTTTCTTTTGACCTACGGCGTACTGTCGGGCGTTGCCTATTCCTTCATCATGGACGTCTGGACGGTGCTGTGGTACAGCGGCGGCTTTGACCTCAACCTGTACTTTGCTTCACTGCTTTCCGCCTTACCGTTCACCATTCTGTACGCTGTGTCGAACGTCGGGTTTTTACTGCTTTTGCGTAAGCCTGTCGGCAACAAGCTCAACCGAGTCAAATTGAAATACGGTGTTTAGGCTGACCTTGTGACAGAGGTCAGCCTTTTTGTTACGGTTGCATTCGCCGTGTTCTTATGTTATAGTGGAGTCAAAGAAGGTGAAGCCATGTGGTTCAAGCGTAAGTTGATCGCCGAGATCAGCGCGTATTTACGACAGCACTATATCGAGACAGAATCGTTTGCTCCTGCGCATGCTGAAAAAACCTCCGCACCGCGGCAAGTCGGTAAGAATGAGGATGATACTGTCATTTTGGACGGGTTCGCCGCGCCGACTGCACCCGTGCCTAAAGAGCCTGTGCCTTTGTCGAAAGCGCCGGCCGCATCCTCATCCAAAGCGCGCATACCTTTAGCGAAAGCGTCAGCGCGCGCATCTGTTTTTGATACCATGACTCTGCCCGATCTCAGCGATCGTATCAGGCAGCTGGACGAGAGCTTCCAACAGGCGCTGTTGCGCATGATCGACGAGCGCGGGATGAAAGACTCCGTCTGCTACAAGCGGGCCGGCGTCGACCGCAAGCTTTTCTCCAAGATCCGTTCCAACCCTGACTATCGTCCGTCCAAGCCTACCGCTGTCGCGTTCGCAATGGCACTGCGCCTTTCGTTGGACGAGACTGTCGATTTTCTTCGCAAGGCAGGCTACGCCCTGTCCCATAGCTCCAAGTTCGACGTTATCGTCGAGTATTTCATCGTCAACAAGCGCTATGACCTGCAACAGCTCAACGTCGCGCTCTACGAGTTTGACCAGCCTTTGATTAACGCATGAGCAAAACACTTGCGATTATGACGATTTTTTGCTACAATAACTCTAGTTTAAATTTTGGAGGTTTCTATGTTAAACGATACTTTTAAGATATTCAAAAGCGGCACCGATATCCGCGGTATCGCCAGCGTCGGCGTACCCGACGAGCCGGTCAACCTGACCGACGATATCCTTTGCGCGATGGCGGACGGTTTCATCCTGTGGGCGGTTGAAGCATGCGCAAAACCTGCGACCCAGCTGACCGTGTCCGTCGGACGCGACTGCCGTATCTCCGGCGAGCATATCGCCGATATCGTGATCCGCCGACTGGCGAGAGCCGGCGTAAAGGTTTATGACTGCGGTCTGTCCTCCACGCCCTCGATGTTCATGACTACCGTCGATCTCGGCTGTGACGCCGCTGTCCAGATCACCGCTTCCCACCATCCCTTCAACCGCAACGGTCTGAAATTCTTCACACGCGGCGGCGGACTGGACGGAGAGGATATCGAAGCCATTCTTCAATATGCGCAGGACGGCGACAAGCCCGAAGCGCTCCCCGGCGGTACCGTCTCACCCGTGAATTATATGGATAACTATTCCGCACACCTGCGCGATATCATCTGCCGAGAGGTGAACGCGGAGGATTACGACCATCCGCTCAAAAATTTCCACATCGTCGTCGACGCCGGAAACGGTGCGGGCGGCTTTTACGCGTCCCGTGTCCTCGAGCCTTTAGGCGCGGACACATCCGGTTCACGCTACCTTGACCCCGATGGTATGTTCCCGAACCATGTTCCGAACCCGGAGAACGAGCAGGCGATGCAGTCGATCTGTGAAGCGGTTCTTGAGAACCATGCCGACCTCGGCGTGATTTTCGACACCGACGTTGATCGCGGCGGCGCTGTTGACCGCTTCGGCAAGGAGATTAACCGCAACCGTCTGGTTGCTCTGGCGTCTTGCCTTGCGCTCGAGAAAAATCCGGGCGGCACCATCGTCACCGATTCTATCACCTCGACAGGGCTCAACGAGTTTATTGAACAGTACCTCGGCGGCAAACACTACCGCTATCGCCGCGGTTATAAGAACGTCATCAATAAGGCGATAGAGCTGAAAGCCCGGGGTATCAGCGCTCCTCTCGCTATCGAGACCTCCGGTCACGCCGCTATGGAGGAAAACTACTACCTCGACGACGGCGCGTATCTGTGCACTAAGATCATCATCAAGGCGGCGCAGCTACGCCATAAGGGCGAGAGCTTAGAGAGCCTGCTTGCCGAGCTGAAAGAGCCTGTCGAAGCACAAGAGATCCGTATCAAGATCACCGACAAGGATTTCAAAACCGCCGGTCAGCGTGTGATTGATGAACTTGAAGCCTATGCCGAGCGACAGTCCGACTGGCATATCGCTCCCGATAACCGCGAAGGTATCCGCGTCAGCTTTGACAAGGACGGCGGCGACGGCTGGTTCCTGCTTCGTTTATCTGTCCATGATCCCATCCTGCCCTTGAACATCGAGAGCGATTCAAGGGGCGGCGTTGAGCTCATCCGCGACAAGGTCATGACCTTCCTGAAAACCCAGAGCGGTATCGTAGTCTGATATTCCTTTTCCAAAGAGAACCGAAAAACCGCATAAAATCTGAGTTGCAACCGTTGGTTGCGAAAAAATCAGCCGTTTGACAACCCGAATCGATAGCGCAACCACACGGATTTTGTTATCATTCAGCCATCAAAAGAAAAGGAGTATGGATGATGAACATTGAAATTGCGAACAGATTATTACAGTACCGCAAGCGCATGGGACTTTCCCAGGAGGAGCTCGCGGAGAAGATCGGCGTATCTCGTCAGGCAGTCAGCAAATGGGAGCGTGCCGAAGCCGCTCCCGATACTGATAATTTGATTGAGTTGAGCAAGATCTACGGCGTGTCGCTCGACGAAATGCTCAAGGGCAGACCGGAGGCAGATCCGAACAATACGGCTGAGGATCCGCCGACAGCGGGTAACAGCGATACCGACAGCACCTCCGAAGTCTTTAACGCTGAGGATGGCGTTGAAAAAGTCCATATCGGTTTTGACGGTATCCATGTCCAAGACAAGAACGGCACCAAGGTTGACGTCGACCGAAACGGTGTATTTGTTGAAGAAAACGGCGAGCAAAAGGTCTATACCGGTACCGACGGTCATATTCATAAAAGTCCTGATATCATTGAAAAAGAAAACGAGCATAAACGGGGCAGCATCTGGCTCAAGCTGCCGTACCCTATCGTCACAGTGATCGCCTATATCCTGTTCGGTACGCTGAATGTGATGGGCGGTTGGTCATACGGCTGGATCATCTTTCTTACTATCCCGTTATACTATACGCTGGTCAAAGCCATCCTCATGCGCAAGGTTAAGGTCTTCTGCTATCCTGTGCTGGTAGCGATGGTCTATTTGATCATCGGCTTTGCGTTCAGCTGGTGGCATCCGGGCTGGGTACTGTTTCTGACTATTCCGCTGTTCTATTGGATCGTCGATTAAGAGAATCGATTGGCTCGTCAAAAAGCCCAAAATCTTGTAACTACTTGTCAATATTCGCACAAAATAAGCGATTCTTAATTCCCAATCAGCACTAACGGTTAAAAATTTGACATAAATATTGACAAAGGCTGATAATACTAATAATATGAGTGTGTCATGTATGGTGCCGTGTTGCGCCGTGCTTTGTATGAACGCATATTCAATTAGGAGGAGACACAATGGTATTAGAAAAGATTAAGGTTATCCTTGCTGAGCAGTTTGATGTAGAAGAAGATTCCATCAAGCCCGAGACAGACCTGCAGGATGATCTGGGCGCGGATTCCCTTGATGTCGTAGACCTGCTGATGTCCATCGAGGACGAGTTCGAGATCGAGATCCCCGACGAGGAGATCGAGAACATCCGTACTGTAAGCGATCTGGTCAGCTACATCGAATCCAACATCTAAAGCGTATCACACGACAGGGCGGCACTATGCCGCCTTATTTTTTTGTCGGATTGAAATCCATCATTACGCCTTTTGCGCAAAGTACACAATTTTATTATCTTTTCCCACAGCGGTTGGCACACTTTATCACTTGCCAAAATCGTCAAATGATAGTATAATACTTTTGATTAGGCTCTTTGAGCCGTGCAATTTTCCGTATATATTGTATTTGGAGGAACTTATGGCACAGAACAAGAAGATGGTCGAGGCGATCACCGGCCGCGACGAAGATTTTGCAAAATGGTATACCGATATTGTCAAGAAGGCGGAGCTGGTTGATTACAGCAACGTCAAGGGATGCATGGTCATCCGACCTTACGGTTTCGCGATCTGGGAGAATATGCGCAACGATATGGACCGCCGTTTCAAAGAGACCGGTCACGAGAACGTCTATATGCCGATGTTCATCCCCGAAAGCCTGCTCGAAAAGGAGAAGGACCACGTCGAGGGCTTCGCGCCCGAGTGCGCATGGGTTACCGTCGGCGGTTCTGAGAAGCTGACTGAGCGCCTTTGCGTCCGCCCGACCTCCGAGACGCTTTTCTGCGAGCATTACGCTAAGATCGTCAACACCTACCGCGATCTGCCCAAGCTCTATAACCAGTGGTGCTCCGTGGTAAGATGGGAAAAAACCACCCGTCCGTTCCTTCGCACCTCCGAGTTTCTCTGGCAGGAGGGTCATACCCTCCACGAGACCGAAGAGGAGGCGCGTGAAGAGACCCTGCGCATGCTGCAGGTTTACACCGATTTCTATAAAGAAACCCTCGCGATCCCTGCGGTCGTCGGTGAAAAAACACCCAAAGAGCGTTTTGCCGGCGCGCTGGAGACCTACACCATCGAGCCGATGATGCACAACGGCGTCGCGCTTCAGGGCGGCACGTCCCACTATTTCGGCGACGGCTTTGCCAAGGCGTTTGACATCACCTATACCGGCCGCGACAACAAGCTCCACTATCCGCACCAGACCTCATGGGGTACCTCTACCCGCATGATCGGTGCGCTGATTATGGTACATTCCGACGACGACGGACTTGTCCTGCCTCCGAAAATCGCTCCCATCCAGGTCGCCGTTATCCCGATCGCCCAGCACAAAGAGGGCGTTCTCGACAAGGCGAACGCGGTTTATGAACAGCTCAAAAAGCAGTTCCGTACAAAGCTCGACGATTCCGACCAGAGCCCCGGCTGGAAGTTTGCCCAGTATGAGATGAAGGGCGTTCCCGTTCGTCTGGAGCTTGGCCCCAAGGATATCGAGAAGAACCAGTGTGTTCTGGTTCGCCGCGATACGCGCGAAAAGCTCTTTGTGTCCCTCGATAATATCGAGCAGACCATCTCCGATCTGCTCGTCAAGATCCACGATGATATGTATAACCGCGCGCTGGAGAATATGAAAGAAAAGACCCATGTCGCTCATAACATCAACGAGTTCCTCGATATTGCGAAGAACAAGCCCGGCTTCATCAAGGCGATGTGGTGCGGCGACAGCGCGTGCGAGGACAAGATCAAGGATGTCACCGGCGGCGTCAAATCCCGCTGTATTCCGTTTGAGGAAGAGAACCTCGGCGACACCTGCGCCTGCTGCGGCAGACCCGCCAAGCACATGGTCTACTGGGGAAAGCAGTATTAATTAGGAATGAGAAATGAGGAATTAGGAATTATCGGATGACTCTGTTCGACCTGTTCCTATTAGATGCTTTTGAAAGGTAATTCCGTTTTTAAGGCTGATTCAAAACGGTATATCAAATCAAAAACTTTTCAATTATTCTCAAGATTCCTCATTCCTAATTCCAAATTCCTAATTAAAAGAAAGGAGCGGTAATATGCCGATCAAAATACCCAATGATCTTCCGGCGATCAAAACACTCGAAAGCGAGAATATCTTTGTCATGCCGGAAGACCGCGCGACGACCCAGGATATCCGACCGCTCAAGATCGTCATCCTCAACCTCATGCCCACCAAAGTGACCACCGAGACCCAGTTGATGCGCCTTTTGGGCAACTCTCCGCTGCAGGTCGATGTTGAACTGCTGCAGATGGCGAGCCACAAATCGAAGAACACCTCCGAAGAACACCTGACGAAGTTCTACAAGACCCTTGACGAGATCCATGACGACCGCTTCGACGGCATGATTGTCACCGGCGCGCCGGTCGAGCAGCTTCCGTTTGAGAAGGTCGACTACTGGGACGAGCTGTGCGAGGTGTTCGAATGGGCAAAAAAGCACGTTTATTCCACGATGTTCATCTGCTGGGGAGCCCAGGCCGGGCTGTATTACCGTTACGGCATCGACAAGGTTAATCTGCCGAAGAAACTGTTCGGCATTTACAACCATATGATTATGAACCCTAAGCACCCGCTGATGCGCGGCTTTGACGATTATTTTCTGATTCCTCATTCGCGCTACACCGGCATCCGTACCGAGGACGTGGAAAAGGTTCCCGAGTTAGAGATCCTCGCGACCTCCAAAAAAGCCGGTACCGCGATCATTTGCTCCAAGAACGGTCGCGAATTTTATCTTCTCGGGCACTGTGAGTATGACTACGACACCCTCGCCAAAGAGTATTACCGCGATGTGGAAAAGGGTATCAAGATTGCCAAGCCCTACAACTATTTCCCTGATGACAACGTCAACCGCAAGCCTGTGATGACATGGCGTTCCCATGCCTCGCTCCTGTACGGCAACTGGCTGAATTACTATCTGTATCAGCAGACGCCCTACGATCTCGAGGAATTAAAGAAGATGTACGAAGCAGAATAAAGCCAAAGCCGACCTGATCTCAGGTCGGCTTTGTTGATATGGCAGGGAGGAGCTTGCTCCTTCCGTTCTCTACAGATACTATCGGTGTTTAAATCAGCAGGCTCCGCATTTTCAACAGGATTTTTTTCTCTCTGCGCGAGATCTGAACCTGTGTTGTGCCCAGCTTCTCAGCGGTCTCCTGCTGAGTCTTGTGCCGAAAGTACCGCAGCTCTATCAGCCCTTTTTCATCCTCATTCAGCGCTGACATCGCCTGTTTCAGCGACAACCGTTCCGTAAGCGCATCCTCCGGGGAGGGTACGGGAATTTCGATTCCGCCTTCCTCGGTATCTCCCGAGAGGGATACAACTGTCTGCGCTGCGTTGAGTGCTTCTGTCGCCCTGTAGACGTCCACACCGAGTTTTTCTGCAAGCTCGGTGATTTTCATCTCTTCTCCGCGCTCCGTTTTGCAGCGGTCGCATAGATCACGCGCACGCGCGCTTAATTCCTGTAAAGACCGTGAGAGCTTCACACTCCCGCCTGAGCGAAACAGCTGTTTGATTTCGCCAAGAATGACCGGAACGGCATAGGTTGACAGCTTGTACCCAAGACTTTCATCAAAGCGATCGACCGCCTTGACAAGTCCAACGCACCCTGCCGAGTAAAGGTCGTCATAGTCGATTCCCTTTCCCTTGAAGCGGTGGGCGCATGCGTGTACCAGCCTGAGATTTTGTTCGATCAGTTCATTTCTGCCCATTCTAACGCTATTTTTGATGGGTGAATGAGCGGATGATGGTTTTCTCCAGCGTTACGGTTGTACCCTTTCCGACAGCGGAGCGTACGCTTACCTTGTCCATGAAGCTCTGCATAACCGCAAATCCCAGCCCCGCTCTTTCGTCGGTTGAAGTGGTATACAGCGGCTCCATCGCTTGCTCGATGTCCGCAATCCCCACGCCCTTGTCGCGTATCTTGATGATCGCCTTGCCATGAGCCGTCAGCTTGACCTCTATGTACACGGTGCCGATGATGTCGGGATATCCGTGCACGATGGCGTTGGTAACCGCCTCCGAAACAGCCGTTTTAACGTCGGCAATTTCCGCGACCGTTGGATCAAGCGGCAGCAAAAACGCCGCGACAGCCGACCGCGCAAAGCTCTCGTTGACGCTTTTTGACAGAAAGCTGAGTTTTAAGCTGTTGACGATATTCATTTCATCACCCCCAAGTTTCCAAGTCCCGAAAGAACGAATATTTTTCTCAGATTTTGCGGCACGTTTACAACCTCCAGTTTTCCTCCGATGAGCGAGATCATACGGTATCTGCCCATCACCAGCCCGATCCCCGACGAGTCCATGAACCCGACCTTGCCGAAGTCCAGAATCAGCCGCGAGGGGCGGCAGCTCTCGCACCGAGCGTCGATCTCTCCGCGTATCTGCGGCGCGATATGGTGGTCGATCTCGCCGCAGAGCTTCGCCGTCACCACACCGTCGCGAAATTTTATATCTACCATTGGCTTGTCCTCCTAAATCGTTCATCTGTCTGATAAATCGCTTCATAAAAAGTGCCTACCCTAATCATATTAGGATAGGCATAAAAACTGTGTCTTATTCTGTTGTATCGGATTATTTTTCCAAAATGTAAGGTCTGATCTCACCCGCGAGGTACAGCGAGCCGCAGATAAAGACCGCGTCGCCGTAGCTTTTCGCTTTATCAAAAGCGTCCTGAGGACGATGTACGATTTCGATACTTTCCGCAATGCCGTCAAGCCTTTTGACCAGATCTTCTGCGGGCAGCGCGCGCGGATTGTCAATATCGGTGACGATGATTCTTTTGAACAATCCATTCAGCAGGTACAGAGAGGTGCTGTCCTTATCGGCAAGGATACCGATCATCAGCGTCTTGTCGCCGTTGGGATAGTAGGAGCGCACCGCCTGCGCGAACGCCTCCAGCCCGTTCGGGTTATGCGCGCCGTCTAAGATGACGACGGGGTTTTCGCTCAGCTTTTCAAACCGTGCCGGATGTTTGGTCTTTATTAATCCCTCGCAAATGTTTTCTAAGGTGATCTCTCTGTGGTGTTCCTTTTGCAGGGCTTCGATGGCAGCCAGCACACACCGCAGGTTGTCTACCTGATGCGCGCCCAAGAGCGGCAAAAGCATTTCCCTATCACGGTAGATGAACCGCGTGCCGTCTGCGCCCATGTCGGTGATCGTGATCCGCACATCTTCCGCGCGGTAGAGCGTGTTGTGTTCTTCGCGCGCCTTTTTCTCGATGACTGCAAAGGCCTCGGGACGCTGTGTCGCCGTGACGGTGGTACCGTAGCTTTTGATGATCCCCGCCTTTTGAAACGCGACCGCTTCAACGGTATCGCCGAGAATCGCGGTGTGATCGAGGTCGATGCGCGTGATGACCGAGCACAGGGGATAGGGGATGAGGTTGGTAGAATCGAGCAGACCTCCCATTCCTACCTCGCACACGATGATATCACATTTCTGTTGCTTAAAAATGTAGAATCCCAGCACGGTCAAAAACTCAAATTCTGTGATGATGACGCCCTCGGCGTTGAGCTTTTCAATCATCGGCTGAAAACGGCTGACAGCCTCTGCCAGCGTTTCTTTTCCGATCATTACATTGTTGATCTGGATACGTTCCCGAAAGTCTACGACGTACGGCGAGGTAAACAAACCGACCTTGTAGCCGGCTTCCTCAAGAACCGCGCTCAGCATCGTGCAGACCGAGCCTTTGCCGTTGGTGCCCGCGACATGGATAAACGACTGTCCCAGCACTTCGGGAACCATTTGAAAGAGCTTTTTGACCCTGTCCAGTCCCGGGCGCGAGCCAAATTTATCGAGTGAGTGGATGTAGCGTAATGCATCTTCGTAGGTCATCGTTATGCTCCTTTCAGATCCTTTTATATCAGCTGCTTGTAGATATCGTTTTTCTTCAGTCCTGCCATCGTCGCGGCTTCTTTGGCTGCGTCGGTTGGACGCATACCGCTGTCGATCAGCTTCTCTGCGTAGGCGACAGCCTCTTCAAGAGTGATCTCATTTCTTTCTTCGTCCTTTTTGCCTTCTAAGACAAGTACGATCTCGCCCTTGAGCGAGCCATCCGCATATTGCTCCGCGGCTTTTTTTGTCGTAGTGCGGATGATCTCTTCGTGTACCTTTGTCAGCTCTCTGGCGATCGTCAGCTTTCTGTTGCCGAAGGTGCTGTAAAAGTCAGCCAAAGTATTCGCCAGCTTGTGCGGCGCTTCATAAAAGATCATCGTTCGTCTTTCGCTGAGCAAACTTTCCAAATGCTCCGCACGGCTCTTTTTGTTGACAGACAAAAAGCCTTCAAAGGTGAACCGTCCTGTCTCCTGCCCCGATACCGCCAGCGCCGAGATGACCGCGCTCGGTCCGGGTACCACAACCGTCGATATCCCTGCCTGTTCACACTGTATAATCAGGTCTTCACCGGGATCCGAAATACACGGCATCCCCGCGTCGGTAACGATCGCGCAGCTTTCGCCCGCAAGGATTCGGTCGATGATCCGCTCTCCCTTATCATGTTTGTTATGTTCAAAGTAGCTCACCATCGGTTTTTTGATCCCGAAGTGGTTCAGCAGCTTGACGGTTACGCGCGTATCCTCTGCGGCGATGAAATCCACCGCTTCCAGCGTCTCGACTGCGCGCGGCGACAGATCGCCCATGTTGCCGATCGGCGTGCCGACGACATATAGTGTATTACTCATAATGTCCTTCCTTGTAGCTCCCGTATATTTGCTTCATTTCTTCGGTGAACCCGTTTTCATCCTCGATGATCAGCGTCGGCAGGACATCCATATATCCCTGCTTCGCGCCGCGCTTCGCTTCGCATAAAAAGAGCTTAGGCGCCTTATCTGTCCTTCCCTGTACCAATCTCAGCTTTTTGGGTTCCAGATCATGCGCGCGCATTGTCTCCAAAACGTCTGTCAGCCTTTCGGGACGTTGACAAAGAACAAACCTGCCGCCAAACTGTAAGAGCCATTTGGCTGCCTCACAAATATCGGCCAGCGTACATTCCGTTTCGTGCCGTGCGATGATCTTCGACTGATCCGGATTGACGATCCCCGAGCCGCTGAGCTTGTACGGCGGGTTACAAACGACCAGATCGCTTTCGCCTGCAGGAAGATACTCGCGCACATTCCTGATATCGCCGAGCGTCGGGTGTATCAATCCCGCTCTTTCGATTCCCTTATGCTGATTATGCGCGATGCTTTTTGTCAGCAGATCGACTGCTTCCTCCTGTATATCAATCGCCGTGATACCTTTCGGCGCATGCTCTCTGATCATCATCAGAGGGATCGTGCCGCATCCCGTACCCAGCTCCACAACACGTTCGCCGTTCTTCACAGCGGCAAAGTTCCCGAGCAAAATGGTGTCGGTCGAAAAGCGGTGCGTATCGCTGACATATACCTCGACGCCGTTGCCCAGAGGTTCCAAGCGCATGATGATCCCTCCCTGTCTAAGCTATATTTGTATTCTATCATACTTGTCGATACTTGTAAATCGCTTTTGCAGGCAAAAAAATAACCGAGGCACAAAGCCTCGGTTAAGTCTGTAATAATTATTCCGCAGCAGGAGCGCCTACAGGGCAAACATCAGCGCAAGCACCGCACTCGATGCAAGCGTCGCCGTCGATAACGTACTTGCCGTCACCTTCAGAGATAGCGGATACAGGACACTCATCAGCGCAAGCGCCGCAGGAAATGCAATCGTCAGAAATCTTATAAGCCATGATTTGACCTCCTTGTATTTATTGATTTCATTGTAGCACATAGATTTAAAAAATCAAGGTTTTAAGCCAAAAATTAGCCCCCGCTAACCAAAATTAGCGAAAGCTTTCGCTCGTTTGCTTAAGCTAAAACCACCTTAGTTTAAGCTAATTCGACAACAGTATTGCTTCAACCCGTATTAGCTCAAGCTAATACGCTGAATAAAAACGACAGCCACATTTTTGTGACTGCCGTGCTGTTTATTTATCTTCCAGCCCCTTGAGCTCTTCGATCTCTTTTTTGTTGACCTTGATGTATCCGTCTTTGACGATACGCACCTCTCTGACCTTAAAGCTCTGCGGAGCGGCGTCATCCGGAGTGTTGTCCATCTTGACCTTGAGTGTACGCGCCAGCAGATTAACCTCTACCACCAGACCGCGTCCGTAAGGGGTTTTAACGATCGCGCCAACCTTGGGCGTGTGCTTTAATAAGTCGGTGTACGCTTCCTGCTCATATTTCAAACAGCACATCAGCCTGCCGCAGGTGCCAGAGATCTTGGTGGGGGAGAGAGACAGCCCTTGTTCCTTTGCCATCTTGATGGAAACGGGATGGAACTCGCCGAGGAAGGACGAACAGCAGAACGGTCTGCCGCAAACGCCTAAACCGCCCAGCATCTTGCTCTCGTCACGCACGCCGATCTGTCTGAGCTCGATGCGGGTACGGAACACTGACGCGAGGTCTTTGACCAGCGCGCGAAAGTCGACTCTGCCGTCTGCGGTAAAGTAGAATAGGATCTTTGAGTTGTCAAAGGTGTATTCCACGTCGACAAGCTTCATCTCCAGCCCGTGCTCCGCGATCTTCTGTTCACAGACTTTCATCGCGTCTTTTTCCTTGCGCGCGTTATCCTCCAGACGTCTGAGATCCTCTTTCGTCGCGACGCGGACGAGTTTCTTCAGGGGATGTACGATCTCCTCATCGGGAACTTCTTTATTTGCAATGGCGACCTTACCGCACTCCACGCCGCGCGACGTTTCGACGATAACAGTGTCGTCCAGTTTCAGCTTTTTGTTGTCGGGATCAAAGTAGTAGACCTTGCCTACCTCTTTGAATCTTACGCCGATTACTTCTGCCATGTAATCCTCCTATATTGTGATGACAGCCACGTTGTCAGCAGCTGTAGGTTAACATTGGTTTTGAGTATACGCACCGCTTCATTGGACACGTCCGAGAGGGCGATTGCGCGGCCTCGATCCAGTTTTCTCGCAAGCCTTCTGACCGCTGTATCATCGGTGTTCACACCGCTGTAAAAACCCAGCGTTTGTCTGAGCTTTTCAGCAAAAGCGGTCAGAGCGTCCGTGAGCTTTTCCTTGTCGTTGATAGAACTCAGGGTGCACAGCAAATCATATTCATAGGATGAAACGATCCCGTCGATCATCTCTTCGGCGATCCTTTCACCTTCGTCGTTTGTGCTTTCGGTATGCCGCAGGGTGATGATGCGCGCTCTTGAACGAACCGTCAGCAGCATGCTTTTCGCGCTTTCCGCTGTGAAGATGAAAAGAAGGTCTTGCGGCGGCTCCTCGATGGTCTTGAGCAGTGCGTTCTGTGCGTCCTCTCTGAGCAGCTTGTCCGCGTCAAAAAAGCCATAGACCTTACACGGCGCTTCGTTCGGCTTGACGCTTATCTGTGACAGGTAATTGTCGCGCAGGTCTTTGAGCGAGAGAATGCCGCTTTTGAGATTTTTGCTCGGTTCAGGAAAGAAAACGTCGGGATGATGGTTTTCTATTACCTTGTGACACGCGGTACAGCAAAGGCACGGCCTCTTTCTTTCTTCACATACCGCTCCCGCAGCCAAGATGACTGCCGCACTGTCGCGTTCTTCTTTATTGCTTCCCTCGATGATGACGGTATGCGGAATCCTGTCGGATGAGCAAAGCTCGCGGATGATATTTTCGTTATCCGGCTGTATCTTCAGATCCATACCGTCACCGCCTTTCTTATAAACCAAACTACATTATAGCATAAAGCTCAAGAAAAATCCACTGTTATTTTCTGTGTGTTCACGGTTTTTGAATGAGTAAACAAATTGTGAACAAATTCATATTTGGTCGTATTTTTTAACTGAGTGAGTTCGAAATGCACCTAAGTAATATTCTAATT
>CACWTM010000019.1 GCA_902763855.1 uncultured Ruminococcus sp.
CCGTAGGGGAGGGGGCTTGCTTCTCCCGACAATCACAATCAATTCATTCTAAAGGAGAAATATAAAATGACAGACGTAATTGCTTTAGCCAGACAGCTCGGACACGCGATCCAGGAGCAGGACGAGTACAAGAACATCGTCGCCGCCAAGAACGCGGCAGACGCGGACGAGGGTTTACAGAACCTCATCACCGAGTTTAACGTCAAGCGCGTCGCGATCAACGCCGAAGCGTGCAAGACCGACCGTGACGAAGATACCTTAAAGAAGCTCAACGAGGAGATGCGCACCGCGTACTCCGATATCATGTCGAACGAGAACATGAAAGCCTACAACGACGCAAAGCAGGCGTTTGACAAGGTGCTCCAGCGCGTGTTGGCGATCGTTCAGCAGAGCGCGGACGGTCAGGACCCCGACACCACCGATTTTTCTGAGGACTGCACCCACGACTGCTCCACCTGCGGCGGATGCGGCTGAGGCGCAAAACAGCGTTTTGCTGATTGAAGAATGAAGAATGAATAATGATGGTCATTCGCTTCGCTCATACAATTCTATTTTGACGATGTTTGGGATTGATTAAGATTCGAGCTTACGTGTCGTTGCAAAGGGCGTTAACCTTTGATGCCTGTATATAAATCGTCATTGCGAAGGGCGTTAACCTTTGATGCCTGTATATAAATCGTCATTGCGAGGCTCGCAAGAGCCGTGGCAATCTCAACCGATTAACAGGATCGGACTTTTGAGAGCTATCACTTTATGAAGATAAGCCTATGAGCTACTTTGTTTACATGATGACCAATCAAAGTGATGACGTACTCTATACAGGTGTAACCAATGATTTGATTCGTCGTGTGTATGAACACAAAACGCATATTGATCCAAAGGCATTTACTACTCGATATAACATAGAGAAATTAGTGTATTATGAGCAGTATTCTGAGCCTAAATTTGCAATTGCACGGGAGAAACAGATCAAAGGTTGGAATCGTGCACGAAAGAACAAATATATCAGTGAAATGAATCCTGATTGGAAGGATTTATACGAAGAAATAATCGGTTGAGATTGCCACGGCATAAATGCCTCGCAATGACCGATTGAATTTGGTTGAGATTGCCACGGCATAAATGCCTCGCAATGACCGATTGAATTTGGTTGAGATTGCCACAGCCCTTGCGGGCTTCGCAATGACAATTGGTAGAAGGAAGTGAGAACATGGCGGAGTTATCTCCGATGATGAAGCAATATTTTCAGATCAAGGAGGAGAACAAGGACAGCATCCTGTTCTTCCGTCTCGGCGATTTCTACGAGATGTTTTATGACGACGCCAAGCTTGCCTCCAAGGAGCTGGAGCTGACCCTCACCGGCCGCGACTGCGGTCAGGAGGAACGCGCTCCGATGTGCGGCGTACCGTTTCACTCTGCCGAGAGCTACATCGCGCGGCTGGTATCCAAGGGCTACAAGGTCGCGATCTGTGAACAGACCGAAGACCCCGCCAAAGCCAAGGGGCTTGTCAGGCGCGATATCATCCGCGTCATCACCCCCGGCACCGTCATGGAGTCCTCGATGCTCGACGAGAGCGAGAACAACTATATTTGCTCTATGTACGCCGACAAAAGCCGGGTCGGCATCGTCTTTTGCGATATCTCCACGGGGCAGCTCTTTGTGTCCCGGTTCAAGAGCGATCACAGCTTTTCTCAGCTCAAGGATCAGATCACCGCGTATGCGCCGAAGGAGCTTTTGATCTCCGGCAAGCTCGCGCAGAACAAGGTGCTCCATCTGTTCATCAAGGAGAAGCTCAGCACAGCGGCAGTGTCCCATCCCGACGAGAGCCTTTGCGGGCTGCTCGACTGTACCGCGATCTTGAACGCGCATTTCAGCGCCGAGAACATGGAGAAGATCGCGCAGATGCCCGAGATCATCATCGCTCTGGGCGTTTTGATGTCCTACCTCAAGGATACCCAAAAAACCGGGCTTGAGCGGATCGACACCATCGAGTTTTATACCGAAGATCAGTACATGAAGCTCGACTTCAACACCCGCCGCAATCTGGAGCTGACCCGCACGATGATCGCCAAGGAGAAGAAACATTCGCTCCTCTGGGTGCTCGACAAAACCAAAACCGCGATGGGCAAGCGCCTGATGAAGTTTTGGGTCGAACATCCGCTTCTCAGCATCACGACCATTTTAAAGCGTCAGAACGCGGTCGAAGAGCTTGTGAACGATACCGTGAACAGGCTGGAGCTGACCGCGGGTCTGACCGGTATTTTCGATATCGAACGCCTGATGACCAAGATCGTTTACGGCTCGGCAAACGCCCGTGAACTGCGTTCCTTGTGTCAGGCGATCACAAACCTCCCGACCCTGAAAGCGGCCCTCGCGCCCTTCTCGTCCAAGCTGATGCATGAACTGTACAGGGATATCGACACGCTCGAGGATATCCATGAGCTGATTGACAGCGCGATCGTGGAGGATCCGCCCTTTTCCGTGCGCGAGGGCGAGCTGATCAAAGAGGGCTATTCCGCCCCGCTTGATGAATTAAAGCGCGATATGAACGACTCGACCTCCCTGCTTGCGCGGATCGAAGCCGAGCAGAAGGAGCAGACGGGAATCCCGAAATTAAAAGTCGGTTACAACCGTGTATTCGGTTACTATATCGAGGTCACCAATTCCTACAAGAATCTGGTGCCCGAAACCTACATCCGTAAGCAGACGCTCGCCAACTGTGAGCGCTATATCACCCCCGAGCTCAAGGAGCTGGAGGGACGCATCCTAGGCGCAAAGGAAAAGAGCGTCGCGATCGAGTATGAGCTGTTCAACAGCGTGCGCGAGCAGGTCGCCTTGAACCTCGACCGTATCGAGCGCACCGCCAAGGCAATCGCCGTGCTGGATGTGCTGGTATCGCTCGCGAACGTCGCCACCGACAACCGCTATACCCGTCCCGAGGTCACACAAAGCTCCGTCATCCGTCTCAAGGACAGCCGCCATCCGGTGGTTGAAGCGCTGCTCAACAACGCGCTGTTCGTCCCGAACGACGTGATGCTCGATAACCTCGAAAACCGTATCGCGATCATCACCGGCCCCAACATGGCGGGCAAATCCACCTATATGCGGCAGGTCGCGCTGATCGTGCTGATGGCGCAGATGGGCTCCTTTGTGCCTGCGTCCTATGCCGAGATCGGTCTTTGCGACGCGATCTTCACGCGCGTCGGCGCTTCGGACGACCTCGCGAGCGGCCAGTCCACCTTTATGGTCGAGATGAACGAGGTCGCGAACATCGTCTCTCACGCTACCTCCAAGAGCCTTCTGATCCTGGACGAGATCGGCAGAGGTACCTCAACCTACGACGGCATGAGCATCGCCAGAGCGGTGCTGGAGTATGTCGCCGACAAAAAGAAGCTCGGCGCACGCGCGCTTTTTGCGACCCATTACCACGAGCTGACCGTGATGGAAGAGCTCTTGGACGGGGTAAAAAACTACAACATCGCCGTCAAGAAACGCGGCGACGAGATCACCTTCCTCAGAAGGATCGTCCCCGGCGGCGCGGATGAAAGCTACGGCGTGGAGGTCGCAAAGCTGGCGGGTCTGCCCGACAGCATCATCGAAAGAGCGAAAGAGATTTTGAAGGAGCTGAATACCGCCGCTCCCCGTGAACATACAGGGGCAAGCGCCCCGGCAGAAGAGCCTGACCTACAGCTCAGCCTCATGCCCTCGTCCGACGGCATGATCGAGCAAAAGCTCAGGAGCGTAGACGTCAACACCCTCACGCCCATCGAGGCGATGAACATCCTCTATGAGCTCAAGGGAATGGTAGATTAGGCGAATGGTAAATGGTTGATGACGGGTGCTGCCCGCACCTGTTTATCATTGATACTTAGTATAACATAACGTTTGATTTCTAAGTCCGGGTAACAAAATACCCGAAGGATTTTCCCTTCACCGTTAACCGATATCAGAAAGGAGGTAAAGCATGGGCAGGATCAATGTACTGGACAAGCATGTCGCGGAGCTGATCGCGGCAGGCGAGGTTGTAGAACGTCCGTCATCCGTCATCAAGGAGCTGGTCGAAAACTCCATCGACGCGGGAGCTTCGGCGATCACCGTCGAGATCAAAAACGGCGGCGTGACCTTCATGCGTGTGTCCGACAACGGCAGCGGCATCCTGAAAGACGATATCCGCCCCGCGTTTATCCGTCACGCTACCTCCAAGGTCAAGGTTGAAGATGACCTCGACGCCATCGCGACCCTCGGCTTTCGCGGAGAGGCGCTGGCGAGCGTGTCCTCCGTGTCCCACCTCGAGCTGATTACCAAGGCGAAAGAGGAAGAAACCGGTACCCGCTACCTGATCGAGGGCGGCGAGGAGATCGGCTTTGAGGATATCGGCTGTCCCGACGGCACTACCTTCATCATCCGCGACCTGTTCTACAACGTGCCCGCGCGCATGAAATTTCTCAAGACCGATATGGCGGAGGGCAACGCCGTATCCAACGTCATCGACAAAATCGCGCTGTCTCATCCCGAGATCGCGCTGACCTATATCAAAGACCAAAAGACCGTTCTGCGTACCGCGGGAGACGCAAAGCTCCTGTCGGCGATCTATGCCGTCTACGGGCGCGATTTCGCGAAGGGCCTGATCCCCGTGGACTACACCCTCGGCGGCATTCATGTGACCGGTTATATCAGCCGTCCCGAGAACGCCCGACCCAACCGCAATATGCAGAACTTTTTCATCAACCGCCGCTTCGTCATCTGCAAAACCGCGATGGCGGCGATCAGCGAAGCCTGCAAGGGAAGCGTGATGGTCGGCAAATTCCCTTCCTGTGTGCTCAACCTCGATATGTCCTTTAACGCGGTCGACGTCAACGTCCACCCGACCAAGCTCGAGGTGCGGTTTGTCAACGAACGTCCCGTGTTCGACGCGGTCTATCATTCGGTAAAAACCGCCTTGATGAACGGCGAAAAGCGTGTGGAGGCAAGGCTGCCCGCTCAGCCCGCAAAGCCCGTGGGGCGCGTCAATCCCTTTGAGCTGGCGCAGAAGGTGTTTCGCGAGCGCGACGAAAAGCCCGCGGTACAGCCTGCGGCAAAGCCCGCGCCTAAAACCGTTTTGAAGGAACAGGAGCAAAAAGCGGATCGGCTGTTCTCGATGCTCGACGAGCCAGAGGTCACGATCCCCAAGCTCACGTTCAAGGTTGCCGATTCCGCGCCTGATTATTCCGAACGGTATCAGCGGCACATCGAAGAAAAGCGTGAAGAAAAGCCTGCGCCTGTACAAGAGCCGAAAGCGCCTGTTTCTGAGCCTGTTGTACAGCCCGAGGAGCTGCCGATCGAAGAACCAAAGCCGCTGATCGACGTCGACGAAAACTACTACAAGTACCTCGGCGAAGCGTTCAAGACCTATATCATCGTGGAGAAAAACGACCGCGAGCTGATGCTCATCGACAAGCACGCCGCGCACGAGCGCATCATCTACGAAAAACTCAAACAGGAAAAGGGCAGCGGCTACAGCCAGCTCTTGCTGACGCCCCTGACCGTCACCCTCAACAAAATTGACTATAACGCTGTCATCTCCAACCTCGACGTGTTCTCTGAGGCGGGCTTTGACATCGAAGATTTCGGCAGCGGCAGCGTGATCGTGCGATCCGCTCCCCAGTACCTGCCGATGGAGGATATCGAGCCGTCCGTGATCGAGATGGCAGGATACCTCAGTGAGAATAAAAAAGAGATCCGTTCCGAAAAGATGGATTGGATCTACGCGAACGTCTCCTGCCGCGCCGCGATCAAAGGCGGCAACCGCAACACACAGCAGGAGCTGATCGACCTTGCGCGCCGTGTAGAGGACGAGGACATCCGCCACTGTCCCCACGGCAGACCGGTCTGTATCATTTTGAAAAAGCACGAACTTGAGCGGATGTTTGGAAGGATAGAATGATGGAAAAAATTCCGGTTGTCGCCGTCGTCGGGCCTACCGCGTCGGGAAAAACCGCACTGTCGGTCGCCGTCGCGAAGGCGCTGGACGGAGAGATCGTCTCCGCCGACTCCATGCAGATTTACCGCGGCTTGGATATCGCGACCGCAAAGCCTACCGAAAAGGAAAAAGGCGGGATCCCCCACCACCTGATGGACTTTGTCGAGCCGACAGAGAGCTTCTCCGTCGCGCGGTACTGCGAGCTGGGACACAAGGCGATCAGGGAGATTCACGACAGAAACAAGCTGCCGATCATCGCGGGCGGCACAGGACTGTATGTTGACGCGCTTCTGGGCGCGATGCAATTTGAGGAGCAGGAGGAAAATCTCCCTCTGCGCGTGCTGATTACATCTCAGCTGCAGGAAAAGGGCATTGACAAAATGCTCGAGGAGATCCGCTCCTTTGACCCCGAATCCGCCGAGAGACTCAGCGTCGAGCGCAATCCGAAAAGGATCGTGCGCTGTATCGAGGTTTACCGCTCCACCGGCATGACCCAAACCGAGCTGAACAAAAAGCAGCTGGGCTCCGAGTCGCCGTACAGGGCGGTCAAGATCGGACTTTCGGCGACAGACAGAGAGTTTCTCTACGACCGCATCGACCGCCGCGTCGATCAGATGATGGACAGCGGACTTTTAGAGGAAGCGCGCCGCTTTTATGAGGGCAGCTTCGGCGATACCGCCGCCGCCGCGATCGGCTGCAAGGAGCTTTTGCCGTATCTCGAGGGCGAACAGGCGCTCGATATCTGCGTCGGCAACCTCAAGCGCGCCACACGCCGCTACGCCAAGCGCCAGCAGACGTGGTTCAGGCGCGACCCTTCCATCCGCTGGTTTATGATCGACGAGCAGAGCTTTGACGATATCCAAAACGATGCGATCGAATATATCAAGAAGGAATTATTATGAGTGAAGCGAAAACGAACCGTTCCAAGCTTACCAAAAGAATATTGATCGGCGTAGCGATCGCGCTGGTGCTGGTGTACATCGTGTTCCTGTTCATCACCACCAACTTCTTAGGCAACGACAATATCGTCACCGAGACCGCGTATCACGCGAAGGCGTACGATATCGTCGAGTCCAAGGCGATCGTCGCCAGAAGCGAGGAGTATCTGCAGACAGGCACCCCGGGCGTGCTGGTCTATGACGTCAGCGACGGCGACAAGGTCACCGCCGACGGCGTTGTCGCGACAGCGTACGCGAGCCAGGATGACGTCAGCGCCTTACAGCAGATCAAGGCGCTGGACGCTCAGATCGAGTATCTGAAATCGCTCAGCGAGGTCAACTCCTCCGCCAACGTCGGTATCGACACGATCAACAGCCAGATCAACGAGCGTCTGACCGCGGTGCTCAAGTCCGTCAACGCGCGTGATTTTTCCAACATCCGCACCGCAGAGGACAACCTGTTAACCTCGATCCTGCGCAAGCAGATTTTGACGGGCGAGCAGGGCGATCTTTCCGTGAAGATCAGCGAGCTGACCGCTCAGCGTGATGCGATCAGCGCGGGTGCGTCGATCGGAACGGTCAAGGCCGGTTCCGCCGGTTACTTTGTGTCGAAGGTCGACGGCTATGAAAAGACCTTTGACGTGACAAAGCTCGACGAGGTGACCGCGGAGGATATTGATAACGCCGCCGCGTCCGATATCAACCCCGATGACTATATCGGCAAGATCATCAACGGCGTCAACTGGTACCTGCTCTGTCCCGTGACCCGGGATCAGGCGACCGCCTTGAGCCATGCCGATCAGAACATCAAGATCCGCCTGCCCTCGGCGGTCGACGGTGAGATTCCCGCAAAGATCCTGCACGTCAACAACGTGACCAACTCCGACAGAGCCGTCGCGGTGATCCAGTGTAATTACATGAACGACGCCCTGTCAAAGCTCCGCCGGGAGAACGTGGAGATCATCGTCAACGAGTATGAGGGTCTCAAGATCAGCAAAGCCGCTCTGCATGACGACAACATCACCTATACCGTCACCGACGACGCCGGCAACGATACCCAAAAGACCGAGCGCGTCCAGGGCGTGTATGTCGCCTACGGCGCCGAGCTGGTGTTCAAGCAGGTCGCGATCACCTATGCGGGCGACGAGTATATCATCTGTAACGAAGAACCCGAGCCGGGCGTTCTGCTCAACGGCACCACGGTTTCGCTGTATGACAAGGTAGTAGTAGAGGGAGGAAATCTGTTCAATGGAAAGATCATTAGCTGACGTAACATATAACTATCAGCATATCTGTGAGAATATCGAGAAAGCGGCGCAGTCGGTCGGCAAAACCGCCGCCGATATCACCTTTCTCGCGGCGACAAAAACCGTCGACGCCGAAGTGATCAACCACGCGATCTCGCTGGGGCTGCGCTATATCGGCGAAAACCGTGTGCAGGAGCTGCTGTCAAAGTACGACAGCTACGACCTCGACCACGCCTCGCTCCAGTTTATCGGACATCTGCAAACGAACAAGGTTCGCCAGATCGTCGGCAAGGTCGATCTGATCCAGTCGGTCGACTCCGAAAAGCTCGCCCGCGAAATCTCCCGCTGCTCCGAAAAGCTCGGTATCACCACCGATATTCTGCTGGAGGTCAACATCGGCAGAGAAGAGAACAAGTCGGGCGTTCTGCCCGAGGAGCTGCCCGAACTGCTCGAAAAAGTCAAGGATATCCCCGCCGTCAAGGTGCGCGGACTGATGGCGATTCCCCCGATTTGTGAAAATGCACAAGAAAATTGTAAATTTTTCGATAATATGCGTAATATCTTCCTTGACATCCGTACCAAAAATATAGATAATATATCTATGGATATACTGAGCATGGGTATGTCTGACGATTATCAGGAAGCAATACGCTGCGGCGCAAATATGGTCAGGGTCGGATCGGCTCTGTTCGGTAAGCGCAACTATACCTAGTCATCGCGAAGGTATATACAAATTGTCATTGCGAGGGCGTATATCAATTGTCATTGCGAGGACATTATAAAAAGTCATTGCGAGGGCTTTAGCCCGTGGCAATCTCAACATCATCAATTGTCATTGCGAAGGGCGCAGCCCTGTGGCAATCCCAACCGATATTCAATATAGTCTTTGCGAAGGGCGCAAAGGTTAAGGTTGAGATTACCACGTCGAAACTTTGTTTCTCCTCGTAATGACGATCCGTATGCGCCCCGCGGTAAGCTCAACCAAATAAATAGTCATTGCGAAGCCCGCAAGGGCTGTGGCAATCTCAACCGATATTCAATACAGTCATTGCGAGGGGCGCAAAGGTTAAGGTTGAGATTACCACGTCGAAACTATGTTTCTCCTCGTAATGACGATCCGTATGCGCTCCGCGGTAATCTCAACCTTATGATAAACAGAAACCAAAATAATACATAGGAGGAAACCAAAATGGCAGGATTTGTAGATAAGTTCAAGCGCATGTGGGACGCGCCTGACGATGAGTATGAGTACAACGAATATGACGATTATGACAGGGACAGAGACGACGTACCCATGGAGGATGAACCCCGTTCATCACGCCGCTCTTCTTCTGCTTCTTCATCCCGTTATGACGACTTCGACGACCTGGGTTCGCGCGAGTCATCCCGCCGCAACAAGGTTGTCAACATCAGCGCGACCGCTAAGCTCTCTGTCGCGCTCTTCAAGCCCGAGCGCTTTGGCGAAGAGACCCGCAACATCGCCGACGAGCTCATCAAGACCCATACGGTTGTTCTGAACCTTGAGAACACCAACAAGGATATGGCGCGCCGCATTATCGACTTCCTCTCCGGCGTCGCTTACGCCAACCGCGGCAAGATCAAGAAGGTCGCGACCTCTACCTTTATCATCATCCCGAACAACGTCGACCTCACCGGCGACGACCTGCTCGACGAGCTGGAACACAGCGGCGTTTACTTTTAAGTGATTAGCCCCGAGGACAAGCTCCTGCTCGATAAGGCGTATGACGCGATAAAGCTTTCCGAACGGCGGAACATCCCGCGGTTTTTGGGCTTTCTCAACGAGCACGAGAGCCTGTATCTGCAAAGAAATCTTCCGAAATCTGCCGATATCTGCTTTTTCGGCGGCTATCCCGACGCGACGCGGCTGATGCTGGGCGCGGGCGCTGAGGAAGAGGATTTCCCGATCACGGCGCTTCAGCTTTCGTATAAGCCGGAGTACGAGCTGCGTCACCGCGATTTCTTAGGCGCTTTGATGGGGCTGGGGATACGCCGCGACACCGTCGGAGATATCCTGACGGGTCAGGGGCGCACGGTGATCTTCGTGCGCGAGGATATCGTGCCCTATATGCTCTCGAACGTCGACAAGATCGGCAGGGTAGGGGTGAAGATCGGTTACGCCGATCTGTCCGACCTGCCTGTGCCCGACGACTTTGACGAGCAGGTGTTCACCCTCAGCTCCCTGCGGCTGGACGCGTTTGTCGCCCATGCGGCGAACCTCTCGCGTGAGAAGGCCGCGCGGCTGATAAAAAACGAGATGGTCACGGTCGACCATGTCACCGAGAACGGCGTCGCCTTTCAGCTTTTTGAAGGCGCGACCGTCACCATAAGGAAATACGGTAAATTTGTTCTGACGGCTTTGCTCGGAACCTCCCGCAAGGGTAAACTGCGGATAGCGGTCAGACACTATAGATAAGATAGGATAGGAGAGTAAAACTATGTTAACGATTGATGAAATCAAAGAAGTCAGTTTCCGCCGTGCGGGCAAAAACGGCTACAACGCTGCGGACGTAGACGAGTTTATCGACGATGTAACCGAAACCGTAGAGCAGCTGATCGCCGATAAGAACGACTGCATCCGTAAGATGGATATTTTAGCCAGCAAGATTGAACAGTACCGCGAGGATGAGGAGACCGTCCGCAACGCCCTCTTGACCTCCCAGAAGCTCAACGACAAGACTATCAAGGAAGCGCAGAACAAGGCGGAGTACATCGTCAGATCCGCCGAGAAGAAGAGCCGCACCATCCTCACCGAGGCTGAGATGGCGACCGAGCGTGAGAAGGACAAGTTTGAAGCTCTCCACGCCGAGACCGCCAAGCTCAGGAGCGATCTGATCGCGCTGTACAAAAAGCACCTCTCCATGGTCGAAGAGCTGCCCACCGAAGAGGACGTCAAAAAGACCCGCAAGGAGCTTGACGAAAAGTATCCTTTCGAGCCGGTCGAAGAGATCATCAAGACCGAAGAACCCGACGTCGAAGAAGAGATGGTTCAGGCGGCTGAGCCTGCCGTTGAGGAAGACGTCAAGATTCGTCCCGAACTCAAGCGCGAGCGTCACGACAAGTTCGACAAGCTCAAGTTCGGCGACAACTACGACGTAGAATAATTGATTATCAATCGTCATTGCGAGGGCGCGAAAGGATAAGGTTGAGATTACCACGTCGGAACTCTGTTCCTCCTCGTAATGACAATTTGTATGCGCCCGCGGCAATCTCAACCGACTAATCGTCATTGCGAAGCCCGAAGCCTCTCGTTAAGAGAGGTGCCGCAACGCGGCAGGCTGTGGCAATCCCCTTGTGATAACTGCCGATCGCAGAGAAAAGGGATAATGAATCGTTGTTCCTTTTCATTAGATGATACTCAATGTATATATTAAAAATTTGGAGTGTATGTGAAGATGTCCCAGGATTATAACGCCACCCTGAACCTGCCCAAGACCGATTTCCCCATGAGAGCCGGTCTGCCGCAGTCCGAGCCCAAAACACTCGAGCGCTGGGAGCAGGAGAGGGTCTATGACAAGCTGATCGAGAAGAACCAGGGTAAGCCGCTTTTTGTGCTGCATGACGGCCCTCCTTACGCGAACGGAGATATCCATCTCGGCCACGCGCTGAACAAAATCTTAAAGGATTTTATCGTTCGCTACAGGAACATGGACGGTCATCAGTCGCCTTTTGTGCCCGGCTGGGATACCCACGGTCTGCCTACCGAGCTGAAAGCCAGAGCCGAGGCGGGTATCGGCAACTCTGCTGATATTTCTGTATTAGAATTAAGAAAGCTCTGCGAAAAGTTCGTGCGCGGTTATATCGACGACCAGCGCGTCCAGTTCAAGCGTCTGGGCATCATCGGCGAGTGGGACGATCCCTATATCACCTTGAAGCACGAGTTCGAAGCCGAGCAGATCAAGGTCTTTGCCGAGATGGCGGACAAGGGCTATATCTACAAGGGCTTAAAGCCCGTCTACTGGTGCCCCGAGTGCAAGACCGCTCTGGCAGAAGCCGAGATCGAGTACGCCGAGGACCCCTGCCATTCGATCTATGTCAAGTTCCCCGTGTCGGACGATCTGGGCAAGTTCTCCGCGATGGGTATCGACCCCGCCAAGGTCAGCTTCGTGATCTGGACAACCACCACATGGACGCTCCCCGCGAACCTCGCGATCTGCGTCGGTCCGCGCTACGAGTATTCCGTCATCAAATGCGGCGAAGAGTACTATGTCATGGCGACCGATCTGTACGAGAACGCGATGGCGGAAGCGGAGCTGAGCGATTATGAGGTTGTCGCGACCGTCAAGGGCGCTGAGCTGGAGTATATGAAGGCGCGTCATCCCTTCCTCGACCGCGAGTCCCTCTTGATCGTCGGCGAGCATGTCACGCTTGAGAGCGGCACCGGCTGTGTCCACACCGCTCCCGGCCACGGCGTCGACGACTATAACGTCTGCCAGAATTATCCCGAAATCCCTACCATCTGTCCCGTTGACTCCAACGGCGTTCTGACCGAAGAAGCCGGTCAGTTCGCGGGTCTGACCACAGATGAAGCCAATAAAAAGATCGCCGTCTACCTTGACGAGAACGGCTATCTGTTCGCGCTGAAGAAAATCATCCACCAGTATCCGCACTGCTGGAGATGTAAGACTCCTATCCTGTTCCGCGCGACCGACCAGTGGTTCTGCTCCGTAGACGACTTCAAGGACAAGGCTGTCGACGCGATCAACACCGTACAGTGGATCCCCGCGTGGGGCAAGGATCGCATCACTGCCATGGTGCGCGACCGCAAGGACTGGTGTATCTCGCGCCAGCGCAAGTGGGGCGTTCCGATCCCGATCTTCTACTGCAAAGAGTGCGGCGAGCCGCATGTCGACAAAGAGGCGATGCTGGCTGTCGCCGACCTCTTCGGCAAAGAAGGCTCCAACGCATGGTTTGAGAAGGACGCTTGTGAGATCCTTCCCGAGGGAACCCGCTGCAAAAACTGCGGCGGTACCGATTTTGAGAAAGAAACCGATATCATGGACGTCTGGTTCGACAGCGGTTCTTCATGGCGCGCTGTCTGCAAGCGCCGTCCGTACCTGGGCGCTCCCGTTGACCTCTATCTTGAGGGCAACGACCAGTATCGCGGCTGGTTCCAGAGCTCCCTGCTGACCTCTGTCGCTACCGAGGGCGTCGCTCCCTATCGCACCGTGCTGACCCACGGCATGATCCTCGATATGGAACGCCGCAAGATGTCCAAATCCGCCGGCAACGGCATCAGCCCGCAGGAGGTCATCAAGCAGTACGGCGCCGACGTGCTCCGTCTGTGGGTCGCTTCCTCCGACTACCAGTCCGATATCAGCATCTCGCGCGATATCTTGAAGCAGATGAGTGAAGCATACCGCAAGATCCGCAACACCGCGCGTTATATCCTCGGCAACTTGAACGACTTTGATCCCAAGAAGGATAAGGTCGGCACAGAGGACTTCCTGCCGATCGACAAGTGGGCTGTCAATAAGCTCAACGAGCTGATCGCGACCGTGAAAGACGCGTACGACAAGTACGAGTTCCACCAGGTCTATCATTCGATCCACAAGTTCTGCGTTGTCGATATGTCTAACTTCTACCTCGACGTACTCAAGGACAGACTCTATACCGAGAAGGCGGATTCCAAGGCGCGCCGCGCGGCTCAGACGGTGATGTACTTCATCCTCGATTCTCTGACCCGCATGCTCGCTCCGATCCTCGCCTACACCTCCGACGAGATCTGGCGCTTCATGCCGCACGACGATACCGTCGACGCCGAAAACGTTCTCTACAACGACATGCCCGAGCGCATCGAGATCGAGATCGACGACGCGTTTACCGCCGCGTGGGATCGCATCCACGACCTGCGCGATACCGTCAAGAAATCGCTTGAGGTTGTCATCAAGGACAAGGTCGTCAAGTCTTCTCTCGAGACCTGCGTCACGCTGAAAGCCGGCGGCGAGGAGTACAGCTTCATCGAGAGCGTTCTCCCCGAGCTGAAAGCGGTATTCATCGTATCCGACGTCAAGCTGGTCGAGGGCGACAACGAATTGTACGTTGAAGTCGAGAAGGCTGAGGGCGAGAAGTGCGACCGCTGCTGGAGCTACTCTACCACCGTCGGCTCCTGCGCCGAGCATCCGACGCTTTGCGCGCGCTGTGCCGCGATCCTCAGATCATAATAAATTGTCATTGCGAAGCTCGCAAGAGCTGTGGCAATCTCAACCTTAAATGATTGTCATTGCGAAGCTTGCAAGAGCTGTGGCAATCTAACCTAATTCGACATATGCGGTGTATCACACGGTACACCGCTTTGTACTTTGGATGTGAAAATATGCTCATCATTTATATCGCCATCATCGTCATCATCCCGGTGCTGTCCCAGTGTATCCGCACCGTGATCGAATCAAACGTCAAGCCGCAGGGCTTTGTCAGCGTGATCCCCGGGCTGTTCAGCCTGACCTATTCCGAGAACCGCGGCGTCGCGTTCGGACTGTTTCAGGACGGTACGGTCTTTTTCTCGATCACAACGTCCATCGTTATCGTGATCTTTGCTATTCTTCTGATAAAGAATTATAAAAAGAGCAAATTGTTCGCGGTGGCGGCGTCGCTGATTATCGGCGGCGGTCTGGGCAACCTGATCGAGCGCGTGTTCATGGGCTATGTGACCGACTACCTCAGCCTGTCGTTCTTTCCGCCGATCTGCAACTTTGCCGACTACTGTATCACCGCCGGAACCGTCTGTCTGATCGTGTGGCTGCTGTTCTTCTCCGACTTTATGAAGAGCGACAAAAAGAGGATCGAATCCGATGAACAGGCTTGATCTCACCGTAGCCGCGGATGACGGCGGCGTGCGTATCGACAAATACCTTGCCGACCGCATCGAGGGACTCAGCCGCTCCGCTGTCACCAAGCTGATCGACGACGGCAAGGTGACGGCAGGGGACAAGCCGCTGAAAAAGAAGGACAAGACCGCTGAAGGGATGACGGTCACGGTGCTGATCGACGACCCTCAGCCGGTGGATATCGTGCCCGAGAATATCCCTCTCGACATCGTCTACGAGGATGAACACCTGCTGGTTGTCAACAAGCCCAAGGGCATGGTGGTGCATCCCGCGCCGGGCAACTACAGCGGCACGCTGGTCAACGCCTTGATGTACCACTGCGGCGATGAGCTCTCGGGTATCAACGGCGAGCTGCGCCCCGGTATTGTCCACCGTATCGACAAGAACACCAGCGGGCTTCTCTCGGTCGCCAAGTCCGATATCGCCCACGCGGGACTCAGCGATCAGATCAAGGCGCACAGCTTTACGCGCGAGTACCTCGCAATCTGTTACGGCAACCTCAAAGACGATGAGCGCACCATCGACGCGCCGATCGGACGGCATAAGATTGACCGCAAGAAGATGTGCGTCACACAGCTGAACTCCAAGCCTGCCGTCACCCACATCCGGGTGCTGGAGCGTTACAGCGGCTTTACCTATATCCGCTGTCGGCTTGAGACGGGGCGTACCCATCAGATTCGCGTCCACATGGCGTATATCGGCCATCCGCTGGCGGGCGATGACGTCTACGGCCCGTCCAAGGTCATCACGTCGCTGCACGGCCAGTGCCTGCATGCCTACAAGCTCGGCTTTATCCATCCCGTCACGGGAGAGTATCTGGAGTTCACCGCCGAGCCGCCCGAGAGCTTTGTGCAGTTTCGTGACAAGCTCATACTAAGTAGCAATAAAACACTTTAATATCTATTGCGGAGAATCCCGCATAACTGCGTTTCGTCGTCGCTCGCTGCACTCTGAAGGCTACTCCGGTTGGTATGCCTAGACCTCGTGTTGCGGCTCCTCCTCTCCCCATAAAGGGCGATGTCCTTAGCGGAAAACAAAACTGAATAGGATACAGAAAAGCTGTCTTGAAAAAATCATCAAGGCAGCTTTTCCGATATTATCAATTATCGTCATTCAATTTCAATTATTTCTTTTATCTTCCACCAAAGGATTTATAGCCCTATCTAGAGACATTCACAAGCATGCTTTATCGTTTAATTCTCTCGGCTTTGGAGCTTTTATCTGAAGTTGTTACGTATGTTTTCGCTATGCGCTCTAATAGTTTGATAATTATCGCATATTGTTTCTCCTGTTATTTTCGCCAATGATATAATATATTCATAACATTCATAAATTCAAGCTCCGCTGGCTGAATATTTTTTTTGCGCGGCGATGTCTTTGTTGATTCGCTCTGCTTGCTTTTGCGCTTCGCGGTATTCTCGCTCACTTTCATCGGAAATGATCAGCTCATCCAGCCTTTTCTGAATCAACTCTTCATAATATTGACTGTTATCCTTGTGTGTGATACGAGATTTTCTGGCGTAGATGGCAACCTTGCGGTCGTCATCCCGAAAATCGGTTTTTGTTTTCTTCATGGATTTACCTCCTATCATTCGGGGCAAGCCGAAGCCTGCCCCGAAAAGATTTTTGATTTAGGATACTGCAGGCAGTTCGTCGTCCTGCAACGGTTCGAGCTGAGATACCAAATCGCATTTGATAATTTTCAGCTCTTTTGCTGTGTATTTGCGCAGCTTGGCTGTTGTGTCCTCGGCAAGTATTCTCTGAAATTCACGAATGTGCGTTTGACTGTTTTTACCACTGTGGAGAACGGCGGAGGTGCAGATGCTTTTACTTGTGGCTGCCGCCTCTTTCAATCACTTCCGCGCAAGCAACAAAATACCCTATATTCCCGGAAAAGTCCAGATATTTAGCGCTGTTTTTAATATTCTTTCTGTTGTTTTGACAGACGATTGTTACAATTGTAGCCTTTATTACTATTATTTTCAATATCGTTTTTTGACCCGCCGTTGCAGTATTTTTCGATTACATAGAAGTTCACCAAAGGCGAATTGGATGCAACGTCACGTTGCTGCCCACACGCCGCGACAAATCGCCTGTGTGGGCTTTATTTTGTTTTATCGGGTACGACTGCGAGTTTTTCTTTCGCGCGACACAGGGCGAAATCGGGCTTTCCAACAGCATTTCAAAACATTTTTATGATGCTATTGACAAATCGCGCGGAATGATATATAATTAATCAACTATATGAATAGGTATTATAGGCGATAAGAGGTAATGAAATGACTAACGCGGTATTGATGTTTAATATGATGATGGGCGGTATCTGTGTGCCGTCTTGTTTTGCGTGTCAAAAAACAGCCTCAACCGATTGATAGGAATTTATCATGTGCAGGGGCGTGTCAACGTCCCTTTTTTCGTATATATGATGATATTCTTTCCTATGCGGAAAGTATTCAGCATTATATCGACAGCGAAGCGCTCGCGGGCGTAGGCGAGCTGTACTATCCGATTCGCTTAAAGCCGCGCGGCGCGAATCGGTTGAACGTCCTCGTTCAAAACGGCGTGAATCATATCGAAATTCGTAATGTTGACATCAACCTCTTTGCCCCACAGGGGATCGACGCGCGAGATCTGCAATTTATTGAGATGCTGCTTCTGTTCCTTGTTTCCGAGCCATCAGCGCGCCTTTCACCAAAGATGCAGGACGTCGCGGTACAGAATTTCAAGAACGCGGCTTTGTTTGATATCGACGCTGCGAGGATAACACTGCCTGACGGCACATCGCTTTCCGCGCGTGAGGCGGGCTTGAACATCTTGAAAAGGATGAAAGCGTTTTACAGCGAAAGTGAATTCACCGCCGCATCCGCTTTAGGCGAAATGCTGAGCTATCAGGAGGAAAAGCTCACCGTCCCCGAAATGCGTTACGCCGAACGCGCCGCGTCACAATTCAAGGATTCTTATTTGGTAAAAACGCCGTAAAAAGATAAATATCAGAGGTGAACACAGATGCGAATTGCTATGTCACAAATGAAAATGGAAGAATCGGTAGAGAAAAATCTTAATAAGACTGTAGCGTATATGCGCGGCGCCATGCGAAAAGGTGCAGACGTTATTATGTTTCCTGAGCTTCAGCTTTCACCTTTCTTTCCAATACACAGAAAACAATCTGTCGATTCCTATTTGATGAATATTCATTCTCCTGAGATAGAAACAATCAAAGAAGCCTGCCGCAAAATGGGAATATACGCATCTCCGAATGTTTATTTAGATATCGAAGGAAAGCGTTATGATGCTTCCCTTCTGATTGATAAAAGCGGACAGATAGTCGGTATCTCAAAGATGGTTCATATTGCGCAGGCGAAGAATTTTTATGAGCAGGATTACTATACGCCGTCCGATGACGGATTCAAAGTATACGATACCCCTTTCGGTAAAATTGGAATCGTTATATGCTTTGACAGACATATTCCTGTAAGTATTCATTCCTGCGCAAAACAGGGCGTGCATCTCATACTGATTCCGACAGCAAATCTTACAACCGAAAATATAGAGCTGTATGAGTGGGAAATACGAGTGCAGGCATTTCAAAACACTGTTTATATCGCAATGTGCAACCGAACCGGAACTGAAAACGGACTGACCTTTTGCGGACAATCCCTAATTGCCTCTCCCGACGGAGAAATCCTATACAGAGCGGACGGTAACGAACAACTTGTGATTGCGGACATCGCTCTTGAATCAATATTTAATATTCGGAAAAGCCGTCCTTGGCTCGATTTATCAACACCGGGAAGCTGAAACTATGACGATCCAACAATTGAAATACACCATTACCATAGCCAAACAAGGCTCCTTTAACAAAGCGAGCGAGGTACTGTATATTTCTCAGCCGTCGCTGACAGAATCTATCAAGGAGCTCGAAACGGAGCTTGGGATCAAAATTTTTTACCGCAGCGGCAAAGGCGTTACGCTCACAAACGAGGGCGTGGAATTTCTCTCCTATGCCCGTGAACTGTATTATCAGTTTGAAAGCATTGTAGAGCACTACGGAGAGAATGGGAACCGTAAAAAGAAATTTGCCGTATCGACGCAACACTATTCCTTCGCTGTCAAGAGTTTTGTGGAGCTGGTCAAGCGGCTGGATACAGCTGAATTTGAGTTTGCCATACGTGAGGAACGAACCCGGCAGGTTATCGACGACGTCATCAACATGAACAGCGAGATCGGTATTCTCTACCTCAGCAGCTTTAATATGCCGATCATCGGCAAGCTGCTGCGACAAAACAATTTGGAATTTCACGAGCTGATCAGCTGTGAGGCGTATGTGTACCTGTGGAAGGGACACCCGCTGGCAAAAAATAAAAGTATTACATTTGATGAGTTAAGGGACTATCCCTGTCTTTCCTTTGAACAGGGCGGCGACAGCTCCATGTATTTCGCCGAGGAAATTTTGGCGTCCTTTACCTATCCGCGTATGATTAAAGCAACCGACAGAGCCACCATGCTGAATTTGATGGTTGGACTAAACGGCTATACCATATGCTCGGGCATCATTTGCGAGGAGTTGAACGGCTCGGATTTTGCCGCCGTTCCGTTCGCGCCGGATGACGAACATCGCAGCGAGGTGATGAAGGTCGGATAC
>CACWTM010000020.1 GCA_902763855.1 uncultured Ruminococcus sp.
ACTCGCCGGCGATCTGAGCGTCAACAGTGGGGATGATACCGTCATAGATGTTACCGGTAGTACCGTCGATGGAGATGAAATCACCCTCGTGGAAGGTCTTGCCTGCCAGAGTGAACTGCTTGTTAGCCTCGTCCATGGTGATCTCGGAGCAGCCGGATACACAGCAGGTACCCATGCCGCGGGCAACAACAGCCGCGTGAGAGGTCATACCGCCGCGAACGGTCAGGATGCCCTGAGCAGCCTTCATGCCCTCGATGTCCTCGGGAGAGGTCTCGAGACGAACCAGAACGACCTTCTCGCCTGCGCCGCCCTGAGCCTTGGCATCCTCAGCGGTGAAGACGATCTTACCGCAGGCAGCGCCGGGAGAAGCGCCCAGACCCTTGCCCATGGGGGTAGCAGCCTTGAGCTCTTTTGCGTCGAACTGCGGATGGAGAAGTGTATCGAGGTTTCTGGGGTCGATCATCAGAACGGCCTCTTCCTCGGTTCTCATACCCTCGTCAACGAGGTCGCAAGCGATCTTCAGAGCCGCCTGAGCGGTACGCTTGCCGTTTCTTGTCTGAAGCATATAGAGCTTGCCGTGCTCAACGGTGAACTCCATATCCTGCATATCTCTGTAGTGATCCTCGAGGGTCTTGCAAACCTCAACAAACTGAGCGAATGCCTCGGGGAACTTCTGCTCCATCTCCTTGATGTGCATGGGGGTACGAACGCCTGCAACAACGTCCTCGCCCTGTGCGTTGGTCAAAAACTCACCGAACAGACCCTTTTCGCCGGTAGCGGGATCGCGGGTGAACGCAACGCCGGTACCGCAGTCGTCGCCCATGTTACCGAACGCCATGGACTGGACGTTAACGGCAGTACCCCAGCTGTAGGGGATATCGTTGTCGCGGCGATAGACGTTCGCGCGGGGGTTGTCCCAGGAACGGAATACTGCCTTGACAGCGCCCATGAGCTGCTCCTTGGGATCGGAGGGGAAGTCCTCGCCGATCTTCTCCTTGTACTCAGCCTTGAACTTGCCGGCGAGCTCCTTGAGGTCGTCAGCGGTCAGCTCGACGTCCTGAGTTACGCCGCGGTCAGCCTTCATCTCGTCGATGAGCTCTTCAAAATACTTCTTACCGACCTCCATAACGACGTCGGAATACATCTGGATAAATCTTCTGTAGCAGTCCCAAGCCCAGCGGGGGTTACCGCTCTGCACAGCGATGGTCTCTACAACTTCCTCGTTCAGGCCGAGGTTGAGGATGGTATCCATCATACCGGGCATGGAAGCACGCGCGCCGGAACGAACGGAAACGAGAAGTGGGTTCTCTTTGTCACCGAACTTCTTGCCGGTGATCTCTTCCATCTTACCGATATACTCGTTAATCTGTGCCTGGATCTCTTCGTTGATCTGACGGCCGTCCTCATAGTACTGAGTACAAGCCTCTGTGGTGATTGTGAAGCCCTGAGGAACCGGCAGACCGATGTTGGTCATCTCAGCGAGGTTTGCACCCATTGGAATCTCCTCCTAAAATGAATGTTATAGTAAAGACTGAGGCGATAAACACCACAGCATACATATACACTTGTATTATAACAAAACATGGAAAAAAATACTATACAAAAGAGAAAAAAGAAATAAAAAAGGGGCACAAAAGTAATGCGTGAATTTTGTGGATATTGTGAAAAGTGTTAAAATTGTCATAATTTTGTAATTTGTCCTTGCAAAATCCCAAATATATGCGATAATAGTATTGTGTATGAGAGCGCCCCGCGACATATTTGCGCCTTGAAGGCGAGCGCTTCTCAAACCGATTCCACTCCACAAAAACGGAGGTTTTTTATGAACAGCAAATCTGCGGTCATCCTCGCAGGCGGCGAGGGTAAACGCATGAAATCCGATATCCCGAAACCCATGAACGAGGTGCTCGGCAAGCCGATGCTCCGCTGGGTGATCGACAGCGTCAAGAACGCCGGCATCGACGACATCTGCGTCGTCACCGGCTACAAAACCGAGATCACCGAGGCGTATCTTGACTCTCTGCCCTTTGAGGTCAGCCATGTGCTCCAGAGCGAGCGACTCGGCACAGGTCACGCCGTGATGATGGCAAAGGACTTTTTAAAGGAAAAAGGCGGCGACGTGGTCATCCTCTGCGGCGACGCTCCCTTCATGGACACTAAGACCATCGCCGACGCGTATGACAGCCACAGTGAGGGCGATTACTCCGCCACCGTCATCTCTGCGATGCTCGACGATCCGACCGGCTACGGCAGGATCGTGCGCAACGCCGACGGCACGCTGAAAACCATCGTAGAACAAAAGGACGCCGATGAAGCGACTCTTAAGATCAAAGAGGTTAACTCCGGCGGCTACTGGTTTGATACCGAGGATCTGCTCTCGGTTCTCGATCATATCAAGGCAAATAATTCTGCAAAAGAATATTATCTGCCTGACGCGCTTTATCTGCTCCTGCAAAACGGCAAGAAGGCGGGCGCTTTCACCGCCGCGTCGCCCGACACCGTCTTGGGCGCGAACGATCCCGCGCAGCTTCAAGAGCTGAACGATATCGCAAAAGCGAAAGGGTATTGATCCTGTAGGGGCAGTCATCGACCGTCCACGGACGACCGATGGTCGTTCCTACAACAGCACGGGAGGAGCAACCCCCTCCCCTACAGAAACGCGCCGGCGTATTATAGATGGCGTATAAAAAATCCGGACGCTGTGATCGGTGCAAGCTGAAATATATCGTAAAGCGTCACAGTATGGCGTACGAAAAGCATCCAAACCGCAAGGTTAATATAGATTATTAAACAAAATTCATTTAGGGGGACAAATAATGAATTCACACGGTAAGGACATCAAGATTTTTACACTCAACTCCAACAAGGCTGTCGCTCACGGCATCGCCGACTGCTTAGGCATCCCGCTTGGCAAGAGCGACTGCGCCACCTTCTCGGACGGCGAGATCGCGGTATCTCTGCATGAGTCTGTCCGCGGCTCCGACTGCTTCATCGTTCAGTCAACCTGCTCACCCGTCAACGACAACCTCATGGAGCTTCTGATTATGATAGACGCGATGAAGAGAGCTTCCGCCTCCGCCATCACCGCCGTTGTTCCGTACTTCGGCTACGCGCGTCAGGATCGTAAAGCAAAGGCGAGAGATCCGATTTCGTCCAAGCTCGTTGCCGACCTTATCACCACCGCAGGCGCCGACCGTCTGCTGACGATGGACCTGCACGCGGCACAGATCCAGGGCTTCTTCAACATCCCTGTCGATCACCTTGTCGGCGCGCCGATGCTCGCCAAGCACATGAAGAAAAAGGTAGAGGGTCATGCGGACGAGTATGTCGTCGTTTCTCCCGACCTCGGCTCCGTCACCAGAGCGCGTAACTTTGCCGCAAAGATCGGCTGCCCCATCGCCATCATCGACAAGCGCAGACAGCGCGCGAACGTCTCTGAGGTTATGAACATCATCGGCGAGGTCAGAGGTAAAAAGTGCATCCTGGTCGACGATATGATCGACACCGCGGGCACCCTGTGCAACGCGGCGAACGCGATCGTTGAAAAAGGCGGCGCTACCGAGGTTTACGCCTGCGCTTCCCACGCGGTTCTGTCCGGCCCCGCGATCGACCGCATCCGCGACAGCGCGATCAAGGAATGTATCCTGCTGGATACCGTTCCCGTTCCCGAGGAGAAAATGCTCGACAAGTTCACCATCCTCTCCACCGCTCCGCTCTTTGCCGAGGCGATCGAGAGAATTTACGAGAACAAGCCTGTTTCTCCGATGTTTGTATAAAATGCTGTTGCAGCTCACAGTGAGCGCGGCAGTTTATTCCGATTTCCGATAAAACAGATTCAACAGATGTAAACGGATCATTTCAGAGACAGACGGCGGAGCATACCGGCGTATGTCGGGGAGTCCGACAAAGCTATACGGAACAAATGTTAAGCTGTTTTATCAGAAAATTTATTAAACCGATAATTGACGAAAGGGAGCTTTACCGCTCCCTTTCTTTGGAGTCATCATGTTTTTTAAGAAAGAAAATACCTCCAACAGCATAGAATACCTTATTGTCGGTCTGGGCAATCCGGGCAGACAGTATGAGAATACCCCATCGCGCTAGACTACATCGCTGACGAGCTGGGCGTGAAGATCAACAGGATCAAGTTCAAGTCCACCGTAGGCGAAGCGAGCATCAGCGGCAAACGCTGCCTGCTGATGAAGCCGTCCACCTTCATGAACCTGAGCGGTCAGGCGGTCACCGAGGCGATGCGTTTCTACAAAATTCCGCCGCAAAAGGTGATAGTATTATCAGACGATATCTCTCTCGACGTCGGCGTCATCCGTATCCGCAGAAAGGGTTCTGACGGCGGTCAGAACGGTTTGAAGAACATCATCTACCTCAGCGGATCGGACGGATTTCCGCGCGTCAAGATCGGCATCGGCAAAAAGCCCCATCCCGACTATGACCTCAAGGACTGGGTGCTCAGCCGCTTTAGCGACAAGGATCAGAAGCTGGTCGCCGACCGCCTGCCCGACGTCAAAGGCGCGGTCGAGCTGATCGTCGACGGCGACATTGACAAAGCCATGAACCTATATAATTAGGAGAACGGTGATCGGTTAACCGTTATTCAAAAGGAAGCTATGCAATTTTTAGACAGGATACTCAGGGAGAGTAAGCCTTACAAATCCCTGAGCAAAGCAATCCAAAACCGCTCCCGCTCAGCCGCGATCGGCGTTTCGGGAGTTCACAAAGCCAATATCATCACGTCGCTCTGCCGGGAACACGCCGTCAGAGCCTTTTGTGTTGCCCAAAACGAGCAGGAAGCACAGGTGCTGTGCAACGACCTGTCCTCGATGGGGCTCAAGGCGCTGGTCTATCCGAAAAAGGATTTCGTCTACATCCCCTCGCAGGTCAAGTCGCACGAATATGAGCACCAGCGCTTGAACGTGCTCAGCCGCATGCTCAGCGGTGACTACGACGTTGTTGTCGCGACCCTCGACGCGGCGGCGCAGTACACGATCCCCAAGGACGTTCTGCAAGCGACCTCGCGCGTGCTGGAGCCGGACGTCGAGATCGACGTCGCCGACTTTGAAAAATCGCTGATCCTGCTTGGCTATGAGCGGTGCGACAATGTCGAAGGCAGCGGACAGTTTTCCGTACGCGGCGGCATCATCGACCTGTTCATGCCCGACAGCGACGCGCCCGTGCGCATCGAGATGTGGGGCGATCAGATCGACACCATCAACTACTTTGACGTCGAAACCCAGCGCCGCACCGACTACTGTGAACAAATCGCGCTGACGCCCTCGGGAGAGATCCTGATCGACAGCAAGGAGGCGCTGGCGGAAAAGATCCGCAAAAAGGCTTCTTATCTCAGAAGCGAGAGCAGTCAGGCGGCAAAAGAACGCCTGTACAAAGAGGCGGATATGCTCGCGTCGGGGCTGAGCTTTGCGACCTACGACAAGTTTATCTCTCTCGTCTACAACAAGCCCGCGACCTTATTTGACTACTTTGACAACGATGAAATCGTCTTTATCTCCGAGTACAAAAACGTCAAGGAACGCGACCGCTCTATGGAGTACCACGAAAAAGAGGAACTGAAAGCCCTTTTTGAGGATGGTGTGCTGTGCCGAGGCTTTGAGACTTACGCGCTGGATTTCACCCGGAGCATGAACATTCTGCTTGACCGGCCGACCGTCTTTCTCGACACCTTCTCCCACTCTTCCTACAACACGGAGCTGTCTGCCGCCGTCACCTTCAACGCGCGCCAGACCTCGCCGTGGTCGGGTCAGAGCGCCGCGCTGATCGAGGACTTGGAGGATATCGGCTACGGCAGTATGGCGGTCGTCATCCTTGCGGGCACCCAAAAGGGCGCCGAAAATCTCTGTTCCCTCTTAAACGACAAGGGCGTGAACGCGCGATACGCCGAAACGCTCGACCGCGCCGAACGCGGCTTTGTCTACATCCTGCCGGGTATGCTCTCGGCGGGTATCGAATACCCCGAGGAGCACTTCATCCTCTACACCCTCTCCGCCGTCAACACCTCGTACAAAAAGAAACGCCGCCGTACCCCAAAGGACGGCAAGGCGGTCTATAACCTCAGCGAGCTGTCGGTCGGCGAGTACGTCGTGCACTCCATCCACGGTATCGGCGTCTATCAGGGCATCCGCAAAATGGACGTGCAGGGCTTTTTGAAAGACTACATCATGATCGAGTACGCCAAGGGCGACAACCTCTATGTCCCCGTCACCCAGCTGGACTTGGTCGCAAAATACATCGGTCCCAAGGAAAACAACCGCGTCAAGCTCAACCGCTTAGGCTCCAAAGAATGGGTCAACTCCAAGCGCAGGGTCAAAGCCGCCGCCAAGGAGATGGCAAAGGAGCTGATCGAGCTGTACTCCAAGCGCATGCAGGCTGAGGGTCACGCTTTCTCGGACGACAACGAATGGCAGCATGACTTTGAGGCAGCCTTCCCGTATGACGAGACCGACGACCAGCTGCGCTGCTGTGACGAAATCAAAAAAGATATGGAACGCGCCGTCCCGATGGATCGGCTGCTGTGCGGCGACGTCGGCTTCGGCAAGACCGAGGTCGCGCTGAGAGCCGCGTTCAAGTGCGTTTCCGACAGCATGCAGTGCGCGCTGCTCTGCCCCACCACGATCCTTGCGTGGCAGCATTATCAGACCGTTCTCAGCCGTTTTGACGGCTATCCCATCCGCGTCGAACTGCTCTCGCGCTTCCGTTCTCCCGCCCAGCAAAAGGAGATTCTCGAAAAGCTGGAGCGCGGCGAGATCGACATGATTATCGGCACTCACCGTCTGGTGCAAAAGGACGTGAAGTTCCGCGATCTGGGCTTGGTCATCATCGACGAGGAACAGCGGTTCGGCGTCGCGCAGAAAGAGCATTTCAAGGAAATGCGCAAGAACATCGACATCCTCACCCTGTCGGCAACCCCGATCCCGCGCACGCTGAACATGGCGATGAGCGGTATCCGCGATATGTCCGTCATCGAAGAAGCGCCTCTCGACCGCCATCCCGTCCAGACCTATGTGCTCGAGCACGACAACGCCGTCATCCACGAGGCAATCCGCAGGGAGCTGCGGCGCGGCGGGCAGGTGTTCTACCTTTACAACAACGTCGAAGGCATCGAAGCCAAAGCCATCCGCATCAGCGAGGCGATCCCCGAAGCGAACGTCGCCGTCGGTCACGGCAAGATGAGCGAGCAGGAGCTCAGCGACGTATGGCGCAGGATGCTGAACCAGGAGGTCAACGTGCTGGTCTGCACCACCATCATCGAAACCGGCGTCGATCTGCCGAACGCCAACACCCTCATCATCGAAAACGCCGACCGCTTCGGTCTCTCTCAGCTTCACCAGATACGCGGACGCGTGGGACGCTCTCCGAGACGCGCCTACGCCTATTTCACCTACAACGGCGCGAAGGTGCTATCCGATATCTCTCAAAAGCGCCTGACCGCGATCCGAGAGTTCACCGAGTTCGGCTCCGGCTTCAAGATCGCCATGCGCGACCTGGAGCTGCGCGGAGCGGGCAACATCCTCGGCGCGGAACAGCACGGTCACATGGAGGACGTCGGCTACGATATGTACTTAAAGCTTCTCGGCGACGCCGTGCGCGAAGAAAAGGGCGAACAGCCCGAGGATATCGAAGAACGCGACTGCCTGATCGACGTACAGGTGCAGGCGCATATCCCCGAAAGCTACATCGAAAGCCTGTCGAACCGCCTGGACGCCTACAGACGGATCGCCGACATCCGCTCAAAAGAGGATTCGCGCGACGTGATCGACGAGCTGCTCGACCGCTACGGCGACGTACCGTCCTCGGTCATGGGGCTTATCGACATCGCGCTGGTGCGCAACCGCGCCGCGGCGATGGGCGTCTATGAGATCAGACAGAATACCGACTCGCTCATGCTGTACCTCAGCGACATCCGCCGCAAAGAGGTGCCCGAGCTGATCGGCAGGCTGCCGGGCAGAGCGATGCTCTCGGCAGGCGGAAAGCCCTATATCGCGGTGCGTACCCAAAAGAGCGAAAAGCCGCTTGAACTCTTAAAAACCATCTTCTCATAACATTTCGGCTGTTGCGACCTGTTTGTAACAGCCGAATATTTTTCTGCAAACGAATAATAAATGCTAACAAACTGTTAATATTCGTTTTTTTCTTCTATATATATAGACAAAAATCAAAAAATGTAGTATATTGTATAAGTTAAATCATATTATCATGTGAGATTATGCACTTTTTACGGAACATGATGATAACAAAGGATGGTAATTAAAAATGAAGAATTTTTCGAAAATCCTCTGTGTCGTTCTGGCGCTCGTGGTAGCGCTTTCGGCGGCGTCCTGCGCTATGGCTCCGCAGACCGCCTATGAGAAGGACGGCATCAAGCTCCCCATCGGCGTTTACATCTACTATATGTACACCGCATACACCTCCGCTCAGGGCTTTGCTCAGAAGAGCGATCTGTACGACGCTTCTACCGGCAAGTATGACGGCAAAAAGTCTTTCCTGAAGATGGAGATCACCGATGACGACGGCAACACCGCCGTAGCAGAGGATTGGATCAAGAATAAGGCTGCCGAGCGCACCAAGGAAGCGGTCGCGATCTACACCAAGTTCAACGAGCTCGGCTGCACCATCGACCAGACGGAGCTCGACAACACCAGAACCTATTACAAGAACTACTGGGATCAGAGCTACGCAACTCAGCTCGAACCCTTCGGCATCAGCTTCGACTCCTTCTTTATGGCGGGCTATGAGATCCCTGTCAGAGAGACCGAGGCGTTCAAGGCTGAATACGCAACCGACGGCCCCTCCGCGGTATCCAACGAAGAGCTGACCAAGTACTTCACCGAGAACTACGTTTCCTACAAGTACTTCTCCGCGAACCTCTTCACCACCGCGGCTACCGATACTGCCGACGCTTCGGCAGAGACCGCTTCCGAGTCCGTAGCCCTTCCCGCCGACGAGATCGACGCTTACAAGAAGGACTTTGAGAGCTACGCGTCCACACTCTCTTCGGGCGGCTCCTTTGACGACGTCAAGACCTCCTACATGGAAAAGTACGCTGTTGAGGAAGATCCCGCAACCCAGAACGTCGAGATCATCCCCGACGATACCGAGGACGAGATCCTCAAGGCCATCAAGGGCATGAAGGACGGTCAGGCGATGACCATGGAGGTCGGCGACGACGACACCAGCAAACAGCTGTATGTGCTGTACAGAGAGCCGATCGAGAACCAGACAGCGAAGTATACCGACCCCGAGCAGGAAAAGGATACCGTTCTCTCTTCGATGAAGCAGGAAGACTTCGAGAAGCTGTTAAAGGATCTGGTGGAAGAACTGAACGTCACCCTCTCCTCCGCATGCGGCAGCTACAACCCCTCTTTGTTTGAGAAAACTACCAAAACCACCAAATAACGGAGTTGATTCTTTATGAAGAAATCACTTAGATTTGTCTCTCTTGTTATCGCAGCGATTTTTCTGATATGCGGCACCATGATGCTTGTGTGCTACGCTGAGCCCGAGGGCGGCGAACAGCCCGCGGCAGGCGGCGAACAAACCGGCGGTGACCAGACCGGCGGCGATCAGACCGGCGGCGATCAACAGACCGGCGGCGGAGATCAGCAATCCGGCGGAGTCGATCAGCAGACCGGCGGCGACCAACAATCCGGCGGAGTCGATCAGCAGACCGGCGGCGACCAGCAAACCGGCGGCGGAGATCAAAGCGGTTACAACACCGGCTACGACAATAGCTACGATAACGGTTATGACAACAGCTATTCAGGCAATAACCAGGTCTATGACTCCGACCCGATCGCTTACGGCGACGCGTCCAACTACAGCTACAACATCAGCGAGAACAACGACGCTCCCGCGGCGGCTGTCTCCTCCAACACCCCGATGTACAACTCTTCGGGCATGAGTGCGGAGGACGCCGCTCCGAACGAGTGGAGCGAGATCACGCTGGATGAAAAGACCGTCAAAACCGGCGTCACGGACTTCTCTGCGATCAAATCCAACACCGAGACCACCGACAACGGCCAGTGGATCATGTACCTCGGCTACGCCCTGCTGGGACTTGCCGCGCTGGGCATCCTCTACTTCATCATCGCAACCGTCGCCGCGAAAAAGGCGATGAAAAAAGCTGAGCGCATGGAACGCCGCCGCACTTCCTCTCCCCAGCGTTCTGCCGCCGCGAGAATGAACGAAAGAGATTACCGCGAAGAGAACGCGGGTCAGCGCCGCACCTCCCGCTATGCGGACGAGTCCTCCGGCTACTCGCGCCGTTCTTCCAAGGCGGACACCGGCGAGGTTTATGTACCGCGCCGCGCCGCGAAGAAATCCAGATAATCCCTTATAAGGCAAAAGCACTTCTGAGAAAAACCTCGGAAGTGCTTCTTTTTTGTCTGACGCTCAGCTTATTGCCCTGTTTATTTAAAATAGTCATTGCGAGGGGCGCAATAGTCAAGGTTGAGATTGCCACGTCGGAACCTTGTTCCTCCTCGCAATGACAATCTGAAATGCGCCCCGTGGCAATCTCAACCGATTAAAAGGGTCAAATACCCCGCTACTTGCAGCGCAAGAACCCGTAGGGAAGGATTTATCCTTTTAGGCTAATACCCCGCCCAAACATAGCGAGGGTAAAGTGTTCGGCGGACACTTTAGTGCTTGCACCGGGGAAGTTTATTTGAACGCGATCAGCGTATACTGACTGCCGCTTTCGTTCAGGCTGATCCTCACGCCGTCAGAGGCTGTCGACTGCTCGGTCACGCTGACGCCTGCGGATGTAAGGCTGACGCCTACGCTTGCGCCGTGGCCGTAACAACCGACCGCGCTGTTGACAACGGTGGTGCTGCCGCTGTGGGAAACAGGCGGTACGCCGCGCTTGTAGATCATCACCAGCTTCGGCTGGAAGCCGAGCGAGATCACGCGGGAGCTCTCACCGGAGCCGGAGTACAGGCTGACGGTGAACGGCTCGGTGAGCTTTGCTTTTTCGGCGGCGGTCACATGGATACCGCCGTTCGCGAGATGTCCTCCCAGCTGGGTGTCAATGATCGTGTTGTCGGATACAAAATCCGCGCGCTTCGGTCGGTCGGTATCCGCCCACGCGCTCAGGTGCAGATTCGGTGTAAACTGACTGCTTGCCATAAATTTTCCTCCTTTACTGTGATTCGGTGCGCTCGTCGATATCGTGCCAAGCGGCGTCCTCGGCGTCGATTGCCGAAAAGCTTCTGTCCAGCGCGTCCCACTGTGCCCATGTCAGCGTGTTGAAGGTGAGCTGGAACTCGACGCTTGACGGTATCAGTTTGCTTACCTCCCGGCGTATCCACGCCTGTTGGGCGGGGGTGTAATCGGTTGTCGCGGTGACGTTGAGCTTGCCGATTTCGGGAAATTCGCTGATAACATATTGAAGCCCCAGGCTGTCCAGCGCCTTTTGCAAACCCCTGAGGGTGAAATCTCCGTTGCCGAGATTCATGCGCAGAAGCAGCATTTCCCGGCGGCTTTCTACGCTCTCGCCCGTGCGGTCGGGACCGAATAATTCTTCGTACATCCTCAGCCCCTCATCCTCTGCCGTCGTGATGAACCGCTCGCGGAACATCCTTTGCAGCTCGTCATAGAGCCGCTCGATTTCCGAAGCGTAGGCTTTCAGCTCGTGATGCAAAGTCTCGGCGTCATCGCCGTAAACGCCGATCGGCAGATGGCGCAGGAGCAGTTTTTCATATACGCCCATCATTCTGCCCTCACCAGGATATTGGACGCGATCGCGTAACGTGACGGCGGAATCTCTCGGTCGGAGCCGTAGGTCTCGAGAAACTTGTAGCTCTCTACACCCTCGATATGATACACAACCTCGCCGACGTCGCTCAGCCACAGATCGTTGCCGACGCCGAGCGCGTTGATGTAGTCGGTCACGGCGGTCTGTACCTTTGCGGCAACGGTATCAAAGTCATAGCCCTCGGCGACCGACAGACGGATATAGAGGTTGACCGAGATTGAGGTCGCGCGGACAGCCCGGGCGTCCACGTTGACCTCGCGTTTTTCGTCCAGCACCGCCTGCACCTGAGCGAGCTTCTCCTGTGTGACAGAAGCGCCCTTTGCGCTGACATACACATCCACCGTGCCCGCGCCTCTGGAGGCGCCGACAACCGCCGCGGAGTACACGCCGTCCACCGACATGGCGGCGGCATGGTAGTAGGCGGCGTTCGCGCCGTTGGAAATATTGCGGTAACTGTCGCTGACGCGCTCGCGCAGCAGCTCGTCGCTCTCGTCGTCCGTGCCGCCGTAAAACTGGATGGCGTTTCGGACGCTTTCGATCCCCATCACAGGGGTGACGATCACGCTGAGTCTGCCGCCGATGATGTTATACGCGCTGCCGGGCTGAGCGGCGGTCACGTTCACGGTAACCGACTTGCTTCCGTCGCGGAGAATCGTATTGCTGTCGGTGACATAGCGCAGTGCGTCCGACGTCCCGATGATTGTCCCCGCGGGGATCAGGATATCGTCATGCTCCTCGGCGGCGGTGTAGAAGATCGCCTTGCCGACAGCCTTGGTACCGCTTTTGCGCGTCAATCCGCGCTGGGCGGCGTGAGCGTCCAGATACTCCCCCACCGCCGTCATCGGAAACATCTGCCGCAGAATATAATCGGCATACACGCGCTGGGCATAGATTTCGCCCGCCAGCACACGCAGGCGCAGCATGATATCCGACTCGTTCTGTACGGTAATACCGCTCTCTTGTTCATATGTACCGAGCATTCGCTCTAAAATCTCATTGTATGATTCCAGACAAATCCACCTCCGTCAATTTTGCGTCATTCTGATAGGTCACTTTGATATACGCTGTTTTTCTCAGATCGCTCCAGTGCCTTATCTCCACGGTTGTACCGAAGATATCGGCACAGCTCTCTTTGATGCGCAGCTCGAGCTTCTCTTTGAACAGTTCGTCATCCGCGCTCAGTCCGGTGTAATCCGTCCCCAGCTCTCTGTCATAAACAAAGTCGCCCTTTTGGGTCAGCGCGGAGATGCGCACGCGCTGGACGGCTTCTTCAATGCCGGTGATATACTCGTAGCTTCCCGAAGCTACCATCGCGATATCGCCCTGTGCGATTTTGACGTCCATCAGCCGACCTCCCTGCCGTTAATCAGCACCTTGCCGCTGTTTTTCAGCACAATGCTGGCGCCGCCTGCCGAGTAGAGCATCACTTCACCCGGCTCAAGCGGCTCGGGCGGTACGGCGACCACGCCGAGACATACCGCGCCGCCCGCGCTGTCCATCACAACGGTAGACGCGCCCGGGACAGGGACACAGGCAACCCCCGCAGGGGCAAGCATCGGCAAGGCGCCGTAGTCACGCGTAGAGCTGACCGCTACGCTGCCGTTTGCCGCCGAACGAATTTGTCCCGTCGCGGCGCTGCTTGTCCCAAGGGGCTGAGCTGCCATATATTCATTGATCCACATCGCTGTTCCTCCTTTTCAAGGTAACGTCCGTATACGCGCCGTCCGCGGTCATGCGGTAGTGTACGGCGCTGATATACAGATCTTTTTCTGCAGAAACCGAGCTGTCGCGCAAATCAGCGCGATACCCCTCACAGCCGATCAGGCACGAGGGACAGCGCAGCTTGATCGCATACGCCTTTGCCCTGCTGTTTTTGAGCATCATATCGGCACAGCGCATCGGGCTTTCGGTCAGCGCGGCGTTGAGATAGCGCTCACGGCGGATACCGCGGCGGATCGCGTCACGGTTCTCTACAGGGACGGTATAGGAGCTTGTATCGGACGGCTTAACGTAAACCGCTGATATCTCTTCACAACGCTTGTTTGTCACGCTCAGCGAGGTGTAGCGCACACCGTTTTCGCCGAACCTCACTGTTTTGTCGCTGACCGCTCCTTTCGGATATAGCACGCCGACGGAGCTGATGCGCGGCAAAGACGAGTAACACGCGGCGCAGAATTTTTTCAGCGCACGCCAGCAGGAAAAGCCCTTTAAGATTGCCTGCTCGCCGAAGTAGACCGCGTCATCGTCCTGTGCCGCAGCGATACCGTAGGGGGCGACATACCGCTCATAGATCAGCCGCATCGAGGGGTGGTCGTAGGCGCAGGGCATGGCTTCGTTGTCGAGCAAAAATGCCGCGGGACTGCGGGCGGAGATTTTCAGGAACTCGCCCTGACCGCTTTGTTCATGCTCCTGCTCGTCGACAATGCCGACAAACAGTAATTTTTCGCCGTCCGTGAGCTTGATCTGAGTCAGCTCGCCGAAGTCGGCATACGAAAAAACCGCGTACAGCGAATCGGCGGGAACACCCTCGTCGATGTTCACCGACAGCGATAACAACGGCGGCGCGGCGATCTCTCTGCCGCCGATATCGGTCAACACACAGCTCAGCATAGCTTCACCCTCTCTCCCTCGCTCAGCGCGTCGATCAGAGCGATCTGCGGATTCAGCGTTACCAGCCGATCGATCGGCATGTTGTACGCGTAGGCGATATCCCACAGGCTCTCTCCGTCCTCCGCAAGATACACGTCGGGCGTGCCCATCACGTGTCGGCGCGGGCTTTGCGCTTCCACAAACACAAAGCGATAGGACAGCACGCTGTCCACAGGCTTTGCGGTCAGAGAAAGCTCCTTGAGATACGCGTAGAGCGGCTTTCTGTCCGGCAGGACAAGCTTGCCGCGCTGTCGTAAAAGCTGCAGGCGTTCGAGCGCCTTGTACTGGTTCATGCAGTCTTTGCCGTAAAACTCACCCTCGCCCGTCACACGGTACAGCTCGCGGTACAGCGACTCGCTGTCGGCCTCACAGCAGGGCGAGAGATACTCTTTGAGATGATCCCTGCCGCTGAGGGTGAGCTTCTCAGGGTTATGGTGCAGACTCAGTCCGCAAAAGCGCATCGGCGCGTGTTTCATATCAGCCTGACCTCCTCTTCCTCTGTAAAGGCTCTGCCGTAACGCCGCGCGTCACGCTCGAGCTCCTGTGACAAACGCTCGCCGTCGGTATCGGTTATTGTCAACATTTCCTCATTCATCCTCTATCCTCCGCTTCTGCAAGGTATCGGCTTCGACTGTGACGATCCCGACAGCGTGATCGTTGCCGCCGACCTCGGTTTTGCGCGAGATCAGCCGACAGCCGCCGTAGATATAAGAAAAGTCATCGTCCTCTACGCGCAGGGTAAAGACGCCGTCGGACGGGATCTGATCGTCAAACAGAGTCAAAAATCGTAGCGTAATCTCATACCTTTCCCTCTGCGGCACGCGCTCGCAAGGCGTTGCGCTGAGGTATTCGTACACATCATGATAACGCTTCTGCTGCACGGCGTTCAGCGAGAGCAGTCCGAACAGCGGAGCGTCTGCCGCGTACGCGGTGATCTGAGTACCCCTGACAAGTTTCAGCTCATGCATCGCTCACACCTCCCGACAAATACCGCAGTGTGACGTTAACGTCACGGTACTCGGTGCGCGAGGCGGTGTCAAAGCCGATCCCCGACAGGGACAGCGCTTCGATCGCCCGGTCAGAATCACAGCCTTCCACCGCGTCCATCAAAAGAGCGCTTGCGCGCAGCAGAGACGCGCCGGAGCTGTTCTCGGGAGCGTAAACCCTCAGACACAGCTTGACCTCCTCGATCCTGAACCGCTTGTCTTTGCCGATAAACCAGCGGCTGACCGTCACCTCTTCGTTGGTGACGGCTACCGTATATTTTGTGACGGGGTTAGGCGTTTTATGTGCGGGATAGCCCGGGATAAACGCAAATGCCTGCATCGCGCCGCGCTCTTGGACGCGGCGGATCAGCCTGTCGATCCTGTTATCCACCGATGTCATCATAATAATCCTCCTTCCCCTTGGAAACGGGCATGAGTATCGCCCATACATAGATATCCTCATCATGCGCCGCAAAGATCTCTGCCGTCACGACCGTGTACCCTACTCCCCTGCACCGCACATGCATACCGTCCGTGAGCGGCTTGTCTCCGGGTCCGATATACAGCAGATAGCGGTTGTCAAAATAACCGGCGGGGATATAGCGGTCGTTGATATACAGTCTGTGACGCCGCCGAAGCGGCTGGACAAAGGCCTTAGAGACCTCTGTCCTGTCGCCGCGGGAGATCTGAACGGTGTTGCCGAATTTCTTCAGGGCGCGGTCAAGATAGCCTGTCAGCTTCATACTCTCACGCTCCTGAACGCGAAATCGCCGCTGATATCGACGAGATCGCTGATGTTCTCGCGCTCGGTTTTCCACAGCTTTTCAGCCGATTCGCCGATCGCCTCGACGTTCATCTGCACGTCGCCGACCTTGAAGGAGCGCAGGTCGTCCAGTCTGCCGAGCTGACTGACGCGGTAAAAGGCGTAGACCGCGCAGGCGTGCTCCAAACGATGAAGATCGCTTTTCTCACACGCGCCGATACGCGCTTCAAAGAACTCCTTGCAGTCCGCGATGATCGGCAGATAGCGCGAGACGTCCTTCATCTCAAAGCCCGACACCAGCTTGAATCGTTCGATGATCTCTTTGAGTTGCAAGATGACGCCCTCCTTAGTAGGTCATCTTCTTGGAAGCGCCGTCGTAGATCTTCGCAAAGCCCGCGATACAGCTGATAGAAGCGCGCTCCAGCTGACGGTCGATCAGCTTGTCATAGTCGACCGCTACGTCGCCCGCGACGACCATCTCGAGGGCGCAGTTCTTGTCAAGACCGATGAGGTTATTGCCGCTCAGAGCGGTGGTGTGGATGAGGTTCGCGCCCAGCGGCGTAATCATTTTGCCGCTGCCCTGGAAGTTCAGACCCGCGACGGCGTCCTTCATCTCGCCCATGGTCAAGAGAGCGGTCATCGCGGTGGTAGACGCGAGCACGGTGTTCAGCTCAAAAGGAGTCAGCGCGCTCCACATCGCGATCAGGTCGGCGTAGCTCAGGCTGCCCGAGGACGCGGGGCTGACGCTGCCGCAGGGATTGCTGTTGCCGTCGCCGTTCAGGATCACGTTGACCGCGTCAGCCATCTGAGAACGCGCGATGTACGCGCCGATCTGCTTTAAGGTGACGGTGAAAAGGTCGATACGCTGGAAGCGGATCGCCTCGTAGCTTGCGACCAGCATCCTGCCGCGCTTGTGGAGCTGTACCAGATTGTCGCTGGTCTTGATCTCGGTCGCGGGGATGAACGCGCCCTCCGCGACGCGCTTCATGGTCTTGTCATCGTCGGTCATCGCCGAGGTACAGGAGCGGTAGTCCATACCGTCGATCCGGGTCACGGTCGCGACGACGGCGCCCAAAAGGTTTGCCTCCTCCTTGCCGGCGTTAACGGCGCGGCTGACGTACTCGGGGAACAGAGCCGCCGAGTTGGAGGTAGCAAAGAACTTTTCGATGGTATCGGAGCCCTTGCCGGAGACCTTGATGTCAAAGCGCTTGAGCTGGCGGGAAAAGGCGTCCAGACCCTCGAGCGCGGTGCCCTTGTAGTTCTCGCTGGGATCCATCTCCTCGAGGATCTCGGTCAGCGATCTGCCGCTCTGATACATGCCCTTTTCCAGGTTGATGTTTTCGTAAACTGCCATAGTGTTTCCCTCCTATCAAAGAATAAAGCCGACGGTAGTGTCGTCGCTGTAGATGACCAGACGGTCGATACCGGTCTCAGAAGCCTTGACGCCGGTCGCGGCGGCAGAGAGCTTGTTGTAGCCGACGTTGATCGTGCCGTTCTTCTTCGCCTGCGTATAGCCGTCGAGCTGTACGGCGGCGTAACCGCCCTTTGCGCTCAGGCATACGCCGATGAAGGCGTCGTTCGCGGAGCACTTTGCGATCTTGCCCGAGGCGGACATCTTGACCGGATCGCCTGCCGCGACAGTGCCGGCACACTCAAAGGTCAGAACGTTTTCTTTGTAGCCGTTAAAACTGATTTCCATGGTTTACCTCCGTTAAATTCGAAATTCGGTATTGCCGACATTATCATCGGCGGGTTTTATGCCGAGCTGAGAGACCGGCTTGCGCTCTTTGGAGCTGAGCGCCTTCAACAGCGCCTGAGCTTCGGCGATGCTGAGCTTTTTGATGATGCAGTTTTCCACCGCAAAATCCAGCTTGACTCCCTGCTTGCGCAAAGCGGTTTTCAGCCGTTCGGAAAGCTCCTCGCGGTACGCCTTGGCGTAGACGTTATCGCTCTCCAGACTTTCGATATAGTCTTTGAGCCTTTCGGCTTCTCCCTGAGAGAGGGTAACGTCGTTTTTGCCCGAAAGGGCTTTGCAAATCTCGTTCATATTCTTCTCCTTATAACCTTTCATTACACCTGCCGCGCGCTGAGCGGGGATCGCGACAAAGCTGAACTCATACGCGTCCTGCGGGTCGGTCAGCTCGCCGCAGCACACCTCGCCGCCGTATTCTCTTCCCTTTTGATGAGAACACTCGGGCGAGCGCATGTCTCTGCCGCAGACAGAGCACAGGGTGTGTCCCATGCTGCAGCCGACAGAGACCTCCTTGACGATACCGGCTTCGATCTGTTCGATCAGCTCGGCGTTGCCCTCGGTGCGCAGGATATACGCCCTCGCCGTCAGACGAAAAAGCTGATCGCCCGACGCGGTTGCCGCGCCGTCGACGCTTTCGACCCTGCACGAGATGATACGCGCCTTTTGGTTCTTCGCGGTGGGGTCATGGTCGATGATGCCCGTCTTGCCGACAAAGAGCTTTTCAAGCGCAAAGAGCGACTCTACCGTGAAACGCTCACAGTCGCGGTCGATATCGTTGTCGCACAGCGCGACCGTAAAGAGGTAGACCTCGTCGGCGCTGAGCTCGCGGCGTGAATACTGATTAACCAGCGCCATTTCTTGTTCGATATCTGACATAACGGCGCTTTTGATTACCTGTCCGTTTTTCACTCGTTCACCTCCATACTCTGCTCGAGCTGCATGGCGCGCGCATTGTTCAGACGCGCGGCGGCAAGCTCGGTTTCATCCTGTAAGCTGATGTTGCTCCAGTCTACCCTTACCCCGGGGTTCAGCCGCACGCTGTCCAGATACGCCCGCGCGATCTTCTCGATCACGGGGGTCAGCAGCGAGCGGTAATAGTCCAGCTCCGAGGTCAGGATATCCGCCTGCTGGGAGGACATCCGCTCGGTCGAGGACCATGACAGCCCCAGCAAAAACGGCGGGATGGAAAGCTTTGACACGATCTGCTCGAGCACATGGCGGATCGGCACGTCACAGTCGATGATCTGATTATCCGCGCCGATCGCGCGGATGCTCACGTCGCCGACCGATACAAAGTCGCACACGCGGTTTTTGTCGCGCATCGCGCGGCTCCACTCTTCGGCGATCTCCTTGACGCGCTGTTTCGCGTTGAGCGTACCCGCGCCCGCGGGCGGGTTGTAGGTGACGGCAAAGCGCACGTTCCCCGACCGCTCAAAGTTCTGTCCCACACAGCGGAAGATCTTAATCAGCAGGTCGCTGACAAACGGCAGACCTTTCAGGATGGAAGTGCCGCGCAGAGAACCCGCTTCGGGGTTCAACAGCGTCACGCATACGAGATCGGGACGCTCAAGCTCCCGCGGCGTGAGCTCCGCCGAACAGATACGCACGTCGACAGGGGCGTCGCCGTACCTCAGGGTGACCGCGTCGCACGGCGCGTTGTACAGCGCCGCGATACCGCCGTCCTCGTAGGTCACGATCTCGCCCACCGCCATGCCGCAGGTCAAAAGCTCTTCAAAGTAAGCGCTGACAAAATGATTCAGCCCTACTCCCGTACCGCCGACGCTGACGCGGCTGATGAACTCGTCCAAGGCGAGCTGGGCTTCTTCGTCCACGCACTCAACGCGGAACTCGCCCAGCAGGCGCACAAGCTTCATCACAGCGGCGTCGATCACCGGCACGTTTTCCCTGAGCTGTCGGTACAGCCGCAGCTCGGCAGGATGAAACAAGGTGTTGATCGGAGGGATCAGTCCCCTGTCGGCTGAGGTACACTGTACCTCGGGCGTTTGGGAACGTTTTCGTGTTGAAAATAATTTCACATTGACCTCCTGTTGCATGTCATCGGTCGATAAAGGCAAAGTCGAGGTCGCTCGCGTTCGCCTTTATATAACTGACAAAATATCGTATGTCATCCATCGCGTGGTCGTCGCGCTTCATCACCGTGTCCATCGGCTTGTTCTCGTCCCAGCGATAGACCGAGAACTCGCGGATCGCGTCGACACAGGTGTCGCAGATGACGACCTCCTTGTCACGCAGCGCGCCGCTCGTCTTGCGTATGCCGTCGATCACGTGATTGTCCGCCCTTACGACGGGATAACGTCCGTGTCGCTCTATCACCTCGATAAAGCTGGCGGCAGACGGGTCGACGATCACGGCAGAGGGGATGATCGCCCCTAATAATTCTTCTAAAGAACAATAATGCTCTTCGTCGGTTCTGGAGCTTCCCTGCTTGCGCGCGTCATAGTAGCTTTCACGCAGGCGATACCAGGTATCGCCCTGTCTGCCCCACAGACCCATCGACGTCGGATTGACCGTGCCGTAATCGCAGGAGACACAGTACTCGTCCATGTCGCCGTCAGGGGGCGGGATGAACATACCGCTGTCGCCCATAAAGGGGTAGACAGCGCCCGAGACGCTGACCCACTCTCCCTCGACAAAACGGCGGTAGAACGCGCCCGTGTACAGGCTCTCGTACCGCCTGAGCATTTTCTCGCTCAGAGAGGGGTTGTCCCGCATGCGGAAGTGGATGTACAAAGCGTTTTTCTTCTCTTTGTTTTTGATCCACTCCCTGTAAAACCAGTGTGAGGGGTACTCGGGGTTACAGTTGAAGAAGAAGCGCGAACCGCTCACGGAGCATCGCGCGAGCGCCTGCTCCACAAAGGAGCGCGGCATCAGCGCGACCTCGTCGAACATCACGCCCGAGAGGGTGACGCCCTGGATCAGCGAGGCAGAGCCCTCGTCCTTTCCCGAGAACAGAAAGAAGGTGTTTTCATGATCGTGAAAGCGGACGGTCAGACGGCTTTGGCTGACGCGGTCGTCGACGTCAAATCCCAGCTCCTTGAGGCAAGGCAAGAGAGGCATTATCACGTTGCGCCGCAGCGCCGTGATTGTCTTGCCGCAAAAGCCGAGGATCGCGCCGTGAAAGCTCAGGCTCGCCCAGGTGACGAAGGACAGCGATAGCGCGAAGGTCTTTCCCGAGCGCACCGCGCCGTCGCAGATCACGGCGTCGTACTGCTCCGACCCGCTCCCCTTTGACCACCAGAACATCGCCTTGAGCTGTTTTTCCGACAGCGGCTTAAAGCCCATCGTGATCCATCCTGTTTCTGTCGCCGAGCGCCTGAGCGGACAGCATGATCGCGTCCAAAAGTCCGCTGCCCTCGCCCTCTTTCATTTGCGTTCCCAAAATATCCGACAAAACGCCGACAGCTTTGATCCTGTCACAAAATTTGACCTCGATCCCCCTGTCGGTTTTTTTGATCTCGGAAACGTTCGTCAGATCAAGCGCGGACAGCTCCCTGTCGCTCAGATCGTCCCGATAGATCAGCGTCAGCGCGTCGCTCACGCCGCCGTAGGCAAGCCTGTACAAGCCGCAGACCGCGGCGTTCTCGTATATCGAGCGCATATTGCTGCACAGGCGGCGGATCTCGCTGACAAGCTCATCGTCGCTCGCAAGCTCAGCCCACGCTTTTTCGGGGCTCTTGTAGCCTGCTTCACGCGCTGCTCTGACCGGATCGGCATACACCGTCATCAAACGGCAGAACTCTTTTTCTTTCGGTTTCATGTTTTTCACATTCCTTTCTCACATGGCTTCACCTAAAGCCGTATAAAGAAAAAAGTTGCATAAAACTATGCAACTTCGCAAAAAATATTTAAAAAATTTTGTTTTCGAAACGGACTGATGCTATGTTTACCTCGTCATACGAGAATAACCGCTCAAGCCTTGCGCGGCTGCTGAGAGCCGACGAATGCTTTGACATCATCGAACGCAACATCGTCATCGCAGGCAAAAAGGCGGTCATCTTCTACATCAACGGGCTGATTAAGGACGATATCATGGAAAAGCTGATGGAGTTTTTCTACAACAACACCCGCCCCGAGTACCTCAGCTCCGCCGAGGAGTTTTGCCGCCACTGTGTGCCTTATGTCGAGATCAGCGTTGTCAGCGAGGAGGACGTCGTCGTCAAAAACGTGCTCAGCGGGATTCCCTGCCTGATGGCGGAGGGGTTTACGGCGGCAATCGCCTTTGACATGCGCACCTATCCCCAGCGCAACGCCTCACAGCCTGAGGACGACAAGGTGCTGCGCGGCAGCAAGGACGGCTTTGTCGAGACGGTCATCTTCAACTCGGCGCTCATCCGCAGACGTATCCGCTCGGGACACTTCATCACCAAGGCGATGACCGTGGGCAGAGAATCAAAAAGCGATATCATCATCTGCTACATGGACAACAAAGTCGACCACAAGCTCCTGCACAATATCACCGACCGCATCAAAAGCCTCGATATCGAGAACCTGAGCATGAACCAGCAGAGTCTGATCGAGGCGCTGTATCAGAAAAAGTGGCTCAACCCCTTTCCGAAGGTCAAGTACACCGAACGCCCCGACGTCGCGGCGGCGGTATGTCTCAAGGGCAACATCGTCATCCTGGTGGACAACTCCCCCTCCGCCCTGTTGATCCCGACCTCGATCTTTGACGTGCTGGAGGAAGCGGACGACTACTACTTTCCGCCTATCACGGGCACCTATATCCGCGTCACGCGGTACCTCATCACCATCGCGTCCGTTCTGCTCACGCCGCTGTGGCTGCTCTGTCTGCAAAACCCCGAGCATGTCCCGCGGGTATTCCGATTTGTCCTGAACGTCGAGCCGACCAGCCTGCCGATCTTCTGGCAGCTCATCATCATGGAGCTGTGTATCGACGGGCTGCGGCTTGCCGCCCTGCATACGCCAAGCTCCCTGACCTCGGCGATCGGCATCATCGGCGCGATCGCGTTCAGCCAGTTTGCCGTGGACGCCGGATGGTTCACCACCGCCTCGACCCTGTACGTCGCCTTTGTCACGATCGCCAACTACAGCCAGCCAAACTACGAGCTGGGCTACTCGCTGAAATACGCGCGGTTCATCCTGTTGACCGCCACCTATCTGGGCAACCTGATCGGCTTCATCCTAGGGATCATCGCCCTGATCGCCCTGCTCGCCGGCAACAAGACCATCAGCGGCAAAAGCTACCTCTATCCCCTCATCCCCTTCAAGCCGCAGGAGCTGAAGAAGAAGCTGACCCGCACCCGCATGAAGCAGAACTCATACTAATCCTTAATAAACTTCCCCGGTGTAAGCAGCGGGGTATTTGACCCTTTTAATCGGTTGAGATTGCCACGGGGCGCATTTCAGATTGTCATTGCGAGGAGGAACAATTCCTTTGCGCCCCTCGCAATGACTATTTTAAATAAATGATAAAGGTTTTAATGAAGGATTAGTATCAAGCCATCAGAAAACTGACCGTGACGACGCTGACGACCAGCGCCGTGAAATCCGCCAGCAGCGCCGAGAAGAGCGTGTGGCGGATTTTTTTGATCCCTGCCGCGCCGTAGTACATCGTCACGGCATAGAAGGTGGTCTCGGTCGAGCCGGCGACCACCGCCGCGCACCGTCCCGCAAAGCTGTCCGCGCCGCTGTTCTCGAGGATACCGGTAAAGATCGCCGTCGCTCCCGAACCCGACACGGGGCGCAAGAGTCCCATCGGCACCAGCTCCGCCGGAAAACCGACCGTATCGGCAAGCGGTCGGATCAGGTCGGCGATAAAGTCCAGAAGCCCCGAAGCGCGGAGCGTTCCGACCGCCACCAAAAGCGCGATCATCGTCGGCGCGATAAACCTCAGCGTGCCGATCCCCTCCTTGACCCCCTCGACAAAGCTGTCAAAGATATTCACGCGGCGGAACAGTCCGTAGGCGCACAGCGCGGTCACGATGAACGGTATGACAGCTTCCATCTATACCTCCGCGTCAGGAGTTTGGACGACAACAGCGCCAGCGACAACGCCGTGACCGAAGTGATCCACACGCACAGGAGGATGTCAAAGGGACTCTGTGCGCCGTAGCTTTTGCGCAGCGCGGCGACCGTTGTCGGGATCAGCTGGATGGACGCGGTGTTCATCAGCACAAAGGTCACCATGCTGTCGGTCGCGGTATCGGAGGGGCTGTGCTTTTTTAATTCGCGCATCGCGCGGATGCCCAAGGGGGTCGCGGCGTTGCCCAACCCCAAAAGGTTCGCGCTGATGTTCATCGAGATGTAACGAAAGGCGTCGGAGTCGGTGTCGACGTCGGGGTACAATCGCCTGAGGATCGGCGCGAAAAACCGCGAGAGCCGTTCGATCAGCCCGCAGTCCTTCGCGATCCGCATGAAGCCCGACCACATGCACAGCATCCCGCTGATCGCGATCAAAAGCTGCACCGCCTCGCCCGCCGAATCCAGTATCCCCGCACTGAGCTGAGGGAGCGAGCCGCTCACGAGAGAAAAGACGAATGCGCCCGCGATCATCACCCCGAAAACATATGCCAAAACTTATCCGACCCTTCGACAAAAACGGCTTTCTTTCCGCTTTATTATCTAATTTACAAATATCCATTGACAAATTTACCTGAATTTGGTAAACTTACGACATCATCCACCCGTTACCCATGCACATCAGAAAGGACGATTCCATGAAACCCGCAGGATTTCTCTGCAAAATCGACAAGCTCGGACGCATCGTCATCCCCAAGCCCCTGCGCGACAAGTACAACATCCAGACCGACGACGCGCTGGAGATGTTCACCGAACCCGAGGGCATCCTGCTCAGAAAATACGGGATGAGCTGTATTTTCTGCGGCGGCGACGACCGCATCACCATGTTCAAGGGCAAGCCCCTCTGTCAGGGCTGCCTCGACAAGCTCCAAAACCTGTAATACTTGTATTCCGAAACACCGAATAATATACCATCAGGAGGTCAAAAAATGAAAAGAGACGACTACATCACCTGGGACGAATACTTCATGGGCGTTGCGCTTTTGGCGGCAAGACGCTCCAAAGACCCGAACACACAGGTCGGCGCCTGCATCGTCAATAAGAGCAAGCGCATCCTGTCAACGGGCTACAACGGCTTCCCCTACGGCTGTTCCGACGACGTCTTCCCGTGGGATCGCGAGGGCGAGGATACCAAGTACCACTACGTCGTCCACGCCGAGCTGAACGCCATCTTGAACGCTCACGGCAAGTCCCTCGAGGGCGCGCGCATCTACGTTGACCTCTTCCCGTGCAACGAGTGCACCAAGGCGATCATCCAGTCCGGCATCGCCGAGGTCGTCTACCTCTACGACAAATACGCCGACACCCCCGCCATCATCGCCTCCAAGAAGATGCTCGACTCCGCCGGCGTGCGCTACACCCAGCTCCACCTCAACCGCGACACCATCACCATCGACTTTAATAAGAATAAATAATTATCTTCATAACGCAAAAAAAGTTGTCCTCCCCTGAGGACAACTTCGCTTGTCGAAAAAAGTGGATTAGAGAGAGGCAGAGCATTTCCAAGGCTCCCTTTGGTAAAGGGAGCTGTCATCGAACCCGTTCGATGACTGAGGGATTGCATATATTGTTTGAGGCTGACGCACGCGTCAGACGAGTGTCTCAATACAATACGTTGGCGGTTTCTACAATGTTATTTATAATGCGGTTGCTTCGCAACATTTATTCAATCCCTCCGAGTCGGAACAAGTTCCGACCCACCTCCCTTTACCAAAGGGAGGCTGATAAATGCATCTTCCTCTCTTTCACGTTTTATATAATTAATCGGTTTTACTACAGTCTAAGCTGTCCTCCTCCGAGGACAGCTTTTTTATCAGTCTTTTCTATGCTTGAAACGGTACTCCTCGATGATCTCGGCGTACTTCTCCTGCACCGTCGGGACGATCTCCTCCCAGGTGCGGGCGACCATGCGTCGGGCGTTCTCCCCCGCCTTTTCAAGAAGTCCTTCCGTACCGAAGATACGCAGGATCTCGCGGAACATCGCGACCTTGTTCTCCTCCGCGGTGAAGCCGGACACATCCTTCACCACCGCTTCCGCCGCGTTCGAGCCGACCGTCAGGAGCGACGGCACACCCATCGAGGCGGCTTCTCTCACCACCAGCGGCGAATTATCGTACACCGACGGGAAGAAGAAGAGATCCGCGCTCAGATACAGTCCGCTGAGCACCTCTCGATCCAGGATCTTCCCAACAAAGTTGACGTGACCGTCGCGGAAATCCTGAGAATCCGCATACTTGCGGATCTCGTCCGCGTCATAGCCGCTGCCGACGATGAACAGCCGGTAATCGTCGCTGTGCTGATCCAACAGCTTGAAGGTGTCGAGCACCAGCTTGAGGTTCTTGTGCCAGATCTGATGACCGACGAACAGGATGATCTTCTTATCCTGCGGGATCTTGTAGGCGGCAGCCGCCTTCTGACGCAATTCATCTGGATTTTCCGGCATCGTAAAAGTCGTGCCGTTATCCATGACGAAGATCTCTCCGCGATACCCGTAACTGCGGAGCGTGTCGGCTGTACCGTTTGAGCACGCCCAGACACTATCCACGGTACTGTAGAACCGTGCCACCTTCCTCTTCACGATGTTCGCGATGACCTTGGAGCCGGTGATGTGCATCGCGTCGTCATAATACTTGGAGTGGAAGGTCGCCACACTCGGGATACCCAGCCGCTTGGCGTAGGACGCCGCGAAGGTGCCCTCCGTGAACGGGCTGTGCGCGTGGAAAATATCGAGATTTCTGTTGTTCAGGAACGCCTTGACCTTATTATCCAGCTTCGGCGCGGGGAGCGAATACTCCGCCACGGGGAAGTTGATCGCGTTGGTGCGGAATACGTCATAACCCAGACCGCTGTCGTCAAAGTCGCGCTTCAGCGGACGCGGAACGACCACACAGCTGTAGGCGCTCTCATTCATCAGCCGCGCGTAATTGTGCACGACCGTGACCACGCCGTCGACAACAGGGTAATAATTGTCGAGAAATTGAGCAGAACGGATGTCGGATGGATTCATAGTTTCAACCTTTGCATAGAGTAAGATGAAAGCGGAGTGATCACTCCGCTTTTTCGGTTATTGTCGCTTCACGGCGTTTCTTGAGCAAGCGCTCCACAGCCTGAAAGCCGTAGATCAGAACGCCGATAATGATGAAGGAATAGTAGCACATCAAGCGCCACACCAGCATCGCCCAGAAGGTGCCGGACTTATCCAGCGAGCTGAACGCGATGTAGAAGAGACCCTCCGCCGCACCGGAGTTACCGGGCGTCGGGACGAGCGTGATCGCCGCCATAACAAAGACACAAACAAACACCGCGTCAAAGTAATTGATATCTCCGCCGAAGGCATGAACCGCAAAGAACGGCATACTGCAGATCGCGAGCTGAAAGAGCGTGGATAGCACCAACAGCTTGACAAACAGCACCCTATCCTGCGTAATGCGCTTGATGTTTACGCTGTAGTTGTGCAGGGAACGGATCGCCTTGACGATCGTGTGGTTCGGGTTCTTGAAAATATGGAGCTTCGCGCCGAATCTTACTACCCCCGCGACGATACGCATGGAGATCTTCGGCGCGATACCGGAGATCAGGATCATGACCGGGACGACCGTATAAGCGATCGCGCCGATGTACGCCGTGACCTTGATGCCGGCTTTTCCGGTCGCGTTGATCGCGCCGTTACCGAAGATGAAGGTGATGATACACAGGAACACAAAGCCGAACTGCATCGTCAGGAATCCGGTCAGCGGCATCGCGGAAGCCGCGCCGTTGCTGTAGCCGCTCGTATGCAGGTAATAGATCTGGAACGGCTGACCGCCTGCGCCGGAGGGCGTGATACAGTCATAGTATTTTCCCAGAGCGGCAGTCACGAACGCATGTCTCAGCGAGACCTTCTCGCCCAAATGCCGCATCATCATCATATATTTGATGGACTCGCACGCCAGTACGACCACGAGACACAGCAGTCCTCCCAAGAGGAAGAGCACATTCTGAAAGGTGAAGGGCTTGAGCGGCTCAGACTTGTTGCCGGAGAACTCCTTTACCGCCGTAAAGTGAATAACAGCGGCATTCAGCGCGACAAACGCCACGATGCCGAGGCGCTTCCACAGCTTCTTCTTGCCCTTAGGCTTTTCCGGTTCAGCGGCTAGAGCCTGCGGCGTTTCATTGATCGCTTTCTCCAGCAGCTCTTCATTCTGCGCTTTATTCTGCGCGCGCTGCTCCGCTCTTGCCGCGGCACGCGCGCCGCTCTGCTTTGCTTTCTTTTTCTTCTTCGCTTTGCCCAAACTGTCACCGCCTTTCCTTCAAACCTATATCTTTCTACACTTAACTTACATTTTACTATATTTCAAAGGAATTTGCAAGCTATAATTCTAATTACACAAAATCACATGCAAAAAACTTCTCTTTTACGATTCTCACAAGCACAAAAAGGCTCCGTCAAAAGACGGAGCCCAAATTGTTTATATAGCCTTAATCAAGGAGATTAAGCTCTCTCTCTCTTGCGAGCGAAGAAGATAACGCCTGCAGCAGCGACCATGATGCCCAGCATGATGAACAGAACGGTTTCGCCCTGGCCGGTCTGGGTGTTGGAAGCAGCGCCGGAAGACTTGGTGGTGGAAGTGGTGCCGGTAGTAGAAGTAGTAGTGGTCTTGCTATCGGTAGAGGTCTTGCTGTCAGTGGAAGTATCGGAACCGCCGTCAGACAGGGAAGACTTATCCTTCTTCCACTCGGTGGTAGCGCCTGCCTCAGAGATCGCCTTCTCAACGTCAGCCTTGGTCAGGCTGAGAGCCTTCGCGGTATCGTCGATCAGAGTCTGATCGTCCTTGCCGGAGAAGGTACGCGCGTTGCCCAGGGTGTTCTTCAGGAAGTCAACGAACATATCGTAAGCGTTGGTGCTGGCAGCGATGGTATCGCCGACAACGTTACCGATAGAGGTGATGACCTTCTGAGGACCGTAGGAGCTGTTTCTCCACTTAGCCTCGGTAGCGGTCTTGTTGGAATCGGTCGGATTCTCGATCTCATTGCCGGTGCAATAAGCGGTATCGCCCAGGCAGGAAGTATCGAACAGCAGGTTGTAGGTCTGACCGCCGGAATTCTGGTTTACGAAAATGATCGCATACTCAGTGCCGGGAACGAGATCCATACCGTTAGCAGCAGGATCATAGGACCAAATGCCGGTGCTGGTCTCTTGACTCTTGAAGAGCTTCTTGGAACCCCAGGGAATCAGCTCGCCGCTACCATCGGTCGGGAATACATAAAAACCAACTGCACCGAAATCAGCCCAGCCGGAAGTGCTGACGTCAAAGTTCAGGCACTGTGCGGGATCAAGACCGGTAGGGGCGACTTCGTTCTCAGCGCCCTGCTCAGCAACGTCGTTCTCAGCAGCGGAAGCAGCAACAGCCGCAACGCTCAGGATCATCATGAGAGCAAGAGCCAGGCTCAAAATCTTTTTGAACATAATAATCTCCTCCGTAATCAAATTACTAAATCATCGAAAGGCGCAGTATGCACCTTTCTTTGTATCATCTATTATACTTCAAAACTTGGGTTTTTGCAATAATTTTTGTTTATTTACTGCGACAAAAGTAAACAAAAAACAATTTTAGGTTTAATACAAAATTCACAAAAGAATTTCCTGTATTTTCCCTGCTTCTTATTTCTTGTCATTCTTGTTCGGAATGCGGTTTTACGACCGATTCTTCCTGTTTTTCTTCGCGAGATAGATTACGACCGCGGCGACCGCCAAAATCACCACCGCGCTGATGGAAACGATCCACGCCGTAGAAGCGCGCAGGTTGATCCCGTCCTCCTTATCGGCGATCTTATCGGCTACGGTCTGCTCGCCGTCGCCCGGCTGGGTCTCCCCGAGCCTTGCGCCCTCGGTCGCCTGACTTTGCACGTCTGCCAGAACAGGACTTTGACCAAGCTCAGAAGTGCTGAATGTTTTCGCCTCACATGCACAGGACAGCATGCTTGCCATCAAAACGGCAACGACCGCGATCATTGAAAGAAATCTTCTCATAATACTCACCCTCTTCAAGATACTAAGAGGCCGGCTCAGAGAGTCAGCCTCTATCGGATTATTCGGTTTTATCAGAGTCGTTC
>CACWTM010000021.1 GCA_902763855.1 uncultured Ruminococcus sp.
GGGGTGATACTGTACGCCGATATAGAACGGTCGATCGGATAGCTCCACCGTTTCAACCAGCCTTCCATCTGGAGAGAAGCCCGATAGGGTCAGTCCTGCGCTTTGCAGAACCTCGCGGTAATCGTTGTTGAACTCGTAGCGATGGCGGTGGCGTTCGCTGATCTCATTAGTACCGTATGCACGCTCCATCGCGGAACCCTTCTGAATCGTACAGGGATACGCACCCAGACGCAGGGTGCCGCCCTTGTCGATCTCGTCGTTTTGGTCGGGCATAAAGTCGATCACCTTCTCGGCATCCTTCGAGAACTCGCCTGAGTTGGCGTTTTTGATCCCTGCCACATGGCGGGCAAATTCAATAACGGCGATTTGCATACCCAGACAGATACCGAAGTATGGCATCTCATGCTCTCTGGCATAACGTGCCGCCTCGATCATCCCTTCTATTCCGCGTTGACCGAAGCCGCCGGGAACGATGATGCCGTCAAGGTGACCGAGCAATTCATCAGCAGTATCCGGCGTGATCTTCTCCGCGTCGATCCAGTCGATATCGACGAACGAATCCTGATAAAAGCCCGCGTGACGGAGCGCTTCGGCAACCGAGAGATACGCGTCGTGCAGTTCGACGTACTTGCCGACCAGACCGATTTTTACGTTGCGCTCGCGGTTCTTGATCCGCTCGACCATATGCTCCCAGTCGGAGAGGTCTGGCTTGTGAGATTTCAGATTCAAGTCACGGCAGACAATGTCTGAGAGATGTGCTTTTTCGAGCATGAGCGGCGCTTCGTACAATATGGGTAAGGTAAGATTCTCGATGACACAGTCCGTCCATACGTTGCAGAAGCCTGCGATCTTATCAAAAATACCCTTGTCAACAATTGGTTCGTCGGTACGTAGGATGATGATATCGGGCGATATTCCCAATCCCTGTAATTCCTTGACAGAGTGCTGAGTGGGTTTGCTTTTATGTTCGCCCGAAGCTTTCAGATACGGCACAAGGGTCACATGGATATATAAACGATTGTCTGTCCCGACCTCGTGCCCCACCTGACGGATCGCTTCGATAAACGGCTGTGATTCAATATCGCCGATTGTGCCTCCGATCTCGGTGATGACGACGTCGGCGTCGGTCTGTTTGCCGACGTTATAGATGAAGCGTTTGATCTCGTCGGTGATATGCGGAATAACCTGCACCGTCTTGCCGAGATACTCGCCCCTGCGTTCTTTTTGAAGCACATTGGAATAGACCTTGCCTGTGGTGAGATTACTGTATTTGTTCAGATCCTCGTCTATGAATCGCTCATAGTGGCCGAGGTCGAGATCGGTTTCGGCGCCGTCCTCGGTGACATAGACCTCGCCGTGCTGGTACGGACTCATCGTGCCGGGATCAACATTGATGTAGGGATCGAGCTTCTGAGACGCGACCTTCAGACCGCGTGCTTTCAACAGCCTGCCCAGCGACGCGGCGGTGATACCCTTACCTAAACCAGAAACCACGCCGCCGGTTACGAATATGTATTTTGTCATAATAACCTTCCTGTTATTGGTATTTTTCAATGATAAGCTGTGCCGCCTGCTTTTTGGTGATACCTGCGTCCATGGCGGCTTTTTCGATATATTTATGCGCGTTGTTTTCGCTCATGTTCTCGTTGTCGATCAAGAACCATTTTGCCTTATTAACGACACGGATCTCCTCGATCTTGCTCTCTGCTTTACCTGCCTTTTTTTCTACGGATCTGAGGCGTTCGCGCGCGGAGATCAACAGAGAAAGCGACTGGCTGATGACCGAGGCGGAGGCAGGCTTTTTGATGATGAATACACCGTGAGGAGCGGTTTTATGCACGATCTCCTCGTACACATCCGACATAGCGAATAAAACAGCGATCGTGCCGGATGACGCACTGATATCCATACTCAGTCGTGAGCCGAACTCATCCGTCAGCGGCGCGTTGATGATGACAAAGTCATACGATCGCTCCAAGAGTTTCCGTCTCGCTGCAGAAGCGCCGGGTGCTGAGTCTCTTTCAAACTGCTCCACACTGAGAAGGGAGCCGATTTCCTTGATGAATTTTTCCGATCGTGACACGATCAGTGCGCGGTAGCACCGCTGTTCTAAAACCATAACTCCCTTCACCTCTTTTCTGCGCAGAAGTCGGTAAACGATTACTTTGATGTGTAGGCTTTGACAATGCTTTCGGGAAGATTCGCGCCGATAAAGGCGGAATCATAAGCGCAGGATCTCGCTTTGTCGATTGTATCGGGCAGGAGCGTAAACGCCCTTTGTTCTTCTGAGGTCATGAACAGCACATCCCGATCAGTCGAGGGGGGGATCTCTTCTTTGTTCTCGATGCCGTCTACCGCGGCGCCGATCATCAGCGCAAAGGCAAGATACGGGTTTGCCTCGGGATCGGGTGAGCGCAGCTGCAGACATGGATTGCCGTTCTTGGTCAGCTGTGCTGAGATCAGCTGAGCACGATTCTTCTTCGACCATGTGATATACTTCGGCGCTTTCAGCCGTCCGAATCGGCGATAGCTGTCGTCGGTAGGATTGAAGAAAACAGTCATCCCGCCGATGCGGTTCAGGATTCCTGCGATCGCGTTGTCTGTGACGTCTTTACCCGACTGATGATGGATCGACATGGTGATGTGCAGCGCGGAACCGGATTTATCGGCGAAGGGCTTGGGAGAGAAATCCGCATACAGTCCGTTGCGTGCCGCAATGGTGCGAACGACTGAAAGAAAGGTCACGGTGTTGTCCGCAGAGGTCAAAGGATCAGAGTAAGTAAAGTCGATCTCATTCTGACCGGGGCCGTCCTCGTGGTGGGAGCTTTCGGGAGTGATACCCATTTGTTCGAGGGTCAGGCAAATCTCACGGCGGACGTTCTCGCCTTTATCTCGCGGCGCGATATCCATGTAGCCCGCGTTATCATAGGGGATATGGGTGCTGTCTCCGTTCTCATCGGTCTTGAAAAGATAGAACTGCAGCTGTGACTTGAAGTGGAAGCGGTAGCCCTTTTCTTTGGCATGTGCAACAGCGTTCTTGAGTATTGTGCGCGTATCGGCTTCGAAGGGTGTGCCGTCACAGTAGCTCAGGGTACAAAACATACGCACAACCTTTCCGTGCTCGGGACGCCACGGCAGAACGGTGATGGTGTCCGCCTCGGGATGGAGCACAATATCCTCGCCGTAATCGCCGCCGAAGCCCGCGATATAGGACGCGTCGATGGCAATCCCGTGCTCAAAGGCGCGGCTCAGTTCCCCGCGCTGAATCGAAATATTTTTCTGTGCGCCGTAGATATCGCAGAACGCAAGTCGGATGAACTTAACATCCTCTTCCTCGATATACTGCATGATTTCTAGTTCGGATTGAGTCATGATGTATCACTCTTTCTTTATCGTTTCACTGTCAATTCGCCACGTACATCTGCTGATATGGATTTTTGCTGTCCGGAACGATCACGGTGAAGTCACCTTCCAAGATTTTTCCGGCGTCATAACCGAAGATATCGGAAAATTCCTTGATATACGCTTTGATTTCTTCCAGATCCTCCGGGTTTGCGCGGCGCGCCGTCACCTGATGCGGAAAATGGATGCCCTCACATCTCGAGCGCAGGTACATCTTGCCGCCGTGCATACCGGTACAGGGAAAGTTTGCGACGATATCCTTTTCATCTTCGCTAAGCCCCAGCACGATGATGATACCGCCTGCCTGATACTCACCGAGGAAAGAACCCGCCTTTCCACCGATCATCAGAACGGGGAGATGCTCTTTATATGCTTTCATATGAATCCCGGCACGGTAGCCTGCGTTGCCCTTGACATAGATTTTACCGCCGCGCATCGCGTAACCGGGAGCGTCGCCGATGTTGCCGAAAACATTGATTTGTCCCGAGTTCATCGTGTCGCCGACCGCGTCTTGCGCATTGCCGTGAACGTTGATGACGGCGCCGTTGAGGTAGGCTCCTAGGGCGTTGCCGGGCGTGCCGTAGATGTCGAGGCGCTTATCAGACGCGCCTGCTGCGATGAAGCGTTGGCCAAGTACATTGATTAGTTTTACGTTGCTTTCCGCTGCTTTTATCTGCTGATTCAAGCTTTTGCGATTTAACACTTTAACGTCTAATGATGTCATTATACCACACCTCCCAGCATTTTGCTACGGGTATTTTTACCAAATGGGAATAAATTTGCGTTTTTTATCAGCGCGTCTAAATCCAGATCGGTGAGATCGGTTTGATTTCGAATCAGATTGGTATAGATACCCGCGCTCTTGACGTCGCCGATGATGATAAATCCGACAAGTCGGTTGTCACGGATGAAAAAACGTTTGACGGAGGTTTCTGTTTTTTCTTCGATCATCTCGGCGCTGCCGTCGTTAGCGTAGGTGCCCGCGGTCATCATATGCAGCCCCCAAAAGCCGATGGAGTTCATCGGGAGCGCGTTATCAAAGAGCAGTGTGCCGCCCGCCATATTTGCGCCGGCGGTGTAGCCTCCGATGTTTGCGTTCGGCAACAGCGCCATCACGCGCTTTGCGCCGAAGGTGATATCCTCCTGCTCTACACAGTCGCCCGCCGCATAGATCCCTTCGACGGAGGTTTCCATGCTGTTATTGATAAGGATCGCACGGTTACACGCGCCGCCCGCACTTTTGAAGAAGCCGATGTTCGGCCTTACTCCCAAAGCGAGGATAAGCACATCGAAGTCGATCTCAGAACCGTCTTTCATATGCGCGGTGTTGCCCTCAAAGCGTTCGGCAGTATTCGAGAGCGAGAACTTGATGCCGCAGTCCTCCAGATGCTTGTGCACGATGGAAGCGCAGTCGTCGTCGAGGATCGACGACAGCACACGCGGCGCAAGGTCACAGACGGTGACGGTCTGTACTCTGTCACGCAGACCCTCGGCACATTTCAGCCCGATCAGACCCGCGCCGATAATCAGTACACGACTGTTTTTATCAACTGCCTGTTCAATGGCAAAGGAGTCGTCGATTGTCAGGAAGGTGAACTTCTTCTCAACCGTATCCAGCCCCTCTATCGGCGGGACAAAGGGAGATGATCCGCTGCAAATGCACAGCTTATCATAGGGGATCATCTTACCGTTATTCAGTGCAACAAGCTTGTTTCTCACGTCGATTGCGATCGCTTCGTTTCGGATGACATTGCACTGTTGTTCCTGATAAAAATCGTCGCGTCGACAGTAGATGTTATCTTCTTTGCTTTTGTCCTCCAGATAGTAGGAGATCAGCGGACGGAAGTAGGCGGGATGCGCCTCCTTGGAGATAACGATGATGCTGCCTTGTCGGTCGCGTGAGCGGATACCGTCGATACACGAAACCGCGGCAGGACCGTTACCGATGATGACATATCTCATGCCTGCACCTCCTCAAAAACAATCGCACGGTTGGGACATCCCTCTACACATGCAGGGATACCTCCGTTTTGTATGCACAGCTCGCATTTCAGCACCGTGCTGTTCTCGTCGGTTGTGATGCAGCCGTAGGGACACAGCAGCATACACGAGAGACAGCCTACGCACTTGTTATGATCGATGGTGACGATACCGTCTTCGCTCTTGGTCAGCGCGCCCGAGATACAGCCTTTGATACATAAGGGGTCTTCACAGTGGCGACAGGACACGGCATAGTGGATTTTACCGCCCTCTTCGATATGGACGCGCGGGGTGATGGGCTTGCCCTTGAGCGCCTTGACCATATCGCTGAGCCCTGAGTTGGAAAAAGCACAGTTATATTCGCACAGATGGCACCCGAGGCACCATTCTTCATGTACATATACTCGTTTCATTCGCCCGCGTGTGAGATACCGAGAATCTCAAGCTCCTTTTCATTTAGTCCTACTCCGCGCAGCATCAGTCGGTTACCGCGCAAGGCTTCAATGGAGTTGATGCCCATCAACCCCATCATTTCTTTGATTTCGTGCTTCCAGGCGGTTAATAAATTGACCAGCCTTTCTTTGCCGATCTCAGGGTTCAGCCGCTTGACAAGCTCCGGCTCCTGTGTCGCGATGCCCCAGTTACACTTGCCGCTCTGGCAGGTGCGGCAGAGGTGACAACCAAGCGCCAAGAGGGCAGAGGTCGCGATATAGCAGGCGTCAGCTCCGAGGGCGACAGCCTTGATGACGTCGCTCGCCGAGCGGATTGATCCGCCGACCACCAGCGAAACATTCTGGCGGATGCCTTCGTCCCTCAGCCGCTTATCGACTGCAGCAAGGGCAAGCTCGATTGGGATGCCCACGTTGTCCCTGATTCTTGTCGGAGCAGCTCCCGTGCCGCCTCGAAAGCCGTCGATCGCGATGATATCCGCGCCCGATCTGGCGATACCCGAGGCGATGGCGGCGATATTATGCACCGCCGCAACCTTGACGATGACAGGCTTTTTATACGCTGTCGCTTCTTTCAGGGAGAACACCAGCTGGCGTAAATCCTCGATAGAATAAATATCGTGATGCGGCGCGGGAGAGATCGCGTCAGACCCCTTCGGGATCATTCTCGTTTTAGATACATCCGCGCCGACCTTAGTACCGGGCAGATGACCGCCGATACCGGGCTTTGCGCCTTGCCCCATCTTGATCTCAATCGCCGCTCCTGCCTCCAGGTAATCCTTGTATACGCCAAAGCGCCCCGATGCAACCTGCACGATCGTGTTCTTGCCGTATTGATAGAAGTCCTCGTGCAGACCGCCCTCGCCGGTGTTATAACAAATACCGAGCGCCTCGGCGGCAGTGGCAAGACTTTTATGAGCGTTGTAGCTGATGGAACCGTAGCTCATCGCACTGAACATCACAGGAAGCTGCAGCTCCACCTGAGGCGGCAGTTCGGTATTGATATTGCCGTTAGCGTCCCTTTCGATCTCATGTGGCTTTTTACCGAGGAACACGCGTGTTTCCATCGGTTCTCTGAGCGGGTCGATCGAGGGGTTGGTGACCTGAGACGCGTTGATCAAAATCTTATCCCAGTAGACCGGGAACGGCTCGGGATTTCCCATAGAGCTGAGCAAAACGCCGCCTGTATTCGCCTGTTTGTAGATTTCGAGGATCGTATTCTGCTTCCAGTTTGCGTTTTCTCGCAGTTCGTTTTCGTTTTTTCTGATTTTTAATGCATGGGTCGGGCACAGGCATACGCACCGCTGACAGTCCACGCATTGAAACTCGTCGGACAGCATGATGTCTCCGTCTGCGTCATAGCGGTGGACGCCGTTTGCACACTGGCGTTCGCACACACGGCAACGGATACAGCGATAGTCATTTCGCTCTATCTCAAATGAAGGGATCATGAAATTGACAGCCATCAGTACGCACCTTCTTTCACATTGACGATGACAGGCTCTCCGCCTGCGGGCGACCATGTGCGGTCGACGTTTGGTTCCATGATACGGATCGCGGTTTCTTCCGAAGCGATATAGATCATATCGTCCTTCTCCGCTGCAACCATGGAACGCAGCTTCAGGCGGTCGTTCAGCGCCATCAAGCCGCCCTCATAACCTACGACGATCGAGAAAGGCCCTGTCATCAGCAGGGAAGAATAGATCGTGCGGAAGTAGGTCAAACGCTCTTTGTCTATCGCGCTTTTCTTTTCAATTGTTGACCAGAACGGCGCGGCGATGACTTCCGCCATTTCCTTCGGGGATAAGCCCTTACGCCTCAGCAGAAAGTCTGCGGTATATGCCATGACCTCGGTATCGGTCTGCAAGGTGCATTTATAGCCGAACATTTCGATGAATCGGCGGTTCGCGTCGTAGGAGCTGATCTCGCCGTTGTGGACGACCGAATAGTCAAGCAGCGCGAACGGATGCGAGCCGCCCCACCATCCGGGGGTATTTGTCGGATATCTGCCATGGGACGTCCACGCGTATCCCTTGTACTCGTCGAGCATATAGAATCTGCCGACGTCCTCGGGATATCCTACCGCCTTGAATGCGCCCATGTTCTTGCCGGACGAAAAGACATATGCGCCTTTTATATAGGTATTGATATGCATGACAACGCGCGCGGTGAACTCCTTCTCGTCCAGTTGTGCCGAGCGTAAAACAGATTTCAGCGGAGCCAAAAAGTATCTCCAGATGATCGGTTCGTCGGTGATCTCGGGAATTTTGCGGGTAGGGATCTCTTCGCTGAGGACGATCTCGTAGCGGTCCTTCAAGTATTCCTCAACCTCGCGCTTGACGTGCTTATCGTCGTAGAACAGGTGGAATGCGTAAAAATCGCGATATTTCGGATAGATGCCGTAGCCCGCGAAGCCGCCGCCAAGACCGTTTGAGCGGTCATGCATGGGGATCATGCTCTCGATGATTTTCGAAGCGGTAAAGCGTCTGCCGTCGCGCGAGATCAGTGCAGAGATCGCGCAGCCTGACGGATTTCGAAATTCGCCTTCTCTCATTAAGTCTTTCATAAACATCTTCCTTCCCAAAAAGAAAAAGCGCTCACTCAGGGACACGAGTCCCCGAATGAACGCCTTTGCTCATTACCCGATCATTATAACATCACCGGGAGCGGTTGTCAATTCTAAATTTGAGAAAAATGCAGGATTTTTTGAAAAAATTGCAAAAAGATCAAAAATTAGCCTTGACAAACGCGTGTTATCCGTGTATAATGCAACTCGTAAAGACAAAGGCGTCTTGAGCAAAAATGCTTGAGGCGCCTTTTCCTTTGCCTTTCCCTCTAGGGGAAGGCGTCGCCCGAAGGGTGACGGATGAGGTGGAAATCCTCAATCTCTAATAAAAAGGAGAAGGTATTATGGCAAACGTAGCAGACTATTTTGGCAGTATGGTATTTGATGATAAGGTTATGAAGGAGCGCTTGGACGGCAAAATCTATCAAAAGCTCCGTAAAACCATCAACGAGGGCGAGCAGCTCAGCCTGACGGTCGCCAACGCCGTCGCGGTTGCGATGAAGGATTGGGCGATCGAAAAGGGCGCGACTCATTACACCCACTGGTTCCAGCCGCTGACCGGTATCACCGCTGAAAAGCACGACAGCTTTATCTCCCCGTCTCCTGACGGAAGGGTTATTATGGAGTTTTCCGGCAAAGAGTTGATTAAGGGTGAACCGGACGCTTCGTCTTTCCCGTCCGGCGGTCTGCGCGCGACCTTTGAAGCCCGCGGCTATACCGCTTGGGATCCGACCTCCTATGCTTTTATTAAAGGCAAGACCTTGTGTATCCCGACAGCGTTTGCGTCCTACGGCGCCGACGCGCTGGACAAAAAAACTCCGCTTCTGCGTTCTATGCAGGCGCTGAACATCCAGGCGATGCGCGTTTTGAAGCTCTTTGGCAACGAAGACGTCAAAAAGGTTGTCACCTCCGTCGGCCCCGAGCAGGAGTACTTCCTTGTGCCCAAGGAGCTGTACGCAAAGCGCAAGGATTTGATCTATACCGGCAGAACCTTATTCGGCGCGCGTCCTCCTAAAGGACAGGAGCTGGACGATCACTATTTCGGCACGATCAAACCCCGCGTCCTCGCTTATATGGAAGACCTCAACGATGAGCTGTGGAAGCTTGGTATCCTTGCCAAGACCCAACACAACGAGGTTGCTCCGGCACAGCATGAGCTGGCGCCTATCTATACCACCACCAACCTTGCCACCGACAACAACCAGCTGACCATGGAGATCATGCAGAAGGTCGCTGAAAAACACGGTTTGGTATGCCTCCTGCACGAAAAGCCGTTCAAGGGCGTCAACGGCTCAGGCAAGCATAATAACTGGTCGATCGGCACCGACACCGGTATCAATCTGCTGACGCCCGGCGAGACCCCCTACGAAAACGTTCAGTTCCTACTGTTCTTGGTTGCCGTCATCAAGGCGGTCGACGAGTATCAGGACTTATTAAGGCTTTCTGTCGCGACTGCGGGCAACGACCATCGCTTAGGCGCCAACGAAGCCCCGCCCGCCGTGATCTCTATTTTCCTCGGCGATGAGCTCTCCGGCGTTCTCGATGCGATCGAGAATGAGACCGAATATGAGGGAGCGAAGAAAAGGTACATGAAGCTCGGCGTTGATGTTCTGCCGCAGTTCAGACGCGATACCACCGACCGCAACCGTACCTCGCCCTTTGCCTTCACCGGCAACAAGTTCGAGTTCCGTATGCTCGGTTCCTCTAACTCTATCGCTTGCTGTAATATGATGCTCAACTCCGCCGTTGCGGAATCATTAAAACAGTTTGCGGATGTTCTGGAGCATTCCGAAAATTTCGAGAACGACGTTCACAACTTGATCCGCGACACCATCAAAGCCCACAAGCGCATCATCTTCAACGGCAACGGTTATGATGACAGCTGGCTCGAAGAGGCCGCAAAGCGCGGACTCTCGAACCTGAGAACCACCGCCGACGCGATGCCGCATCTGCTCGATGAAAAGAACATCTCTATGCTGACCGCGCACAAGGTGTTCACCGAGGCGGAGCTGGAATCCAGACTGGAGATCATGCTCGAAAACTACGTCAAACAGGTCAATATCGAAGCGCTGACAATGGTTGATATGACAGGCAAGCAGATTCTGCCTGCTGTTGAAACCTACCTCGGCAAGCTGCTCAAAAACGCCACCATGAAAAAGGCGCTGTCAGAGGATATCAGCTGTGCGTATGAGACTGCCAATATCGAGAAGCTTTCCGCCACGTGTGACGAGATGAGCACAAACGCAGGTATTCTCGAACGCCTCGCTGACCATCTGAACCACATCGACAGCGTGGTCGATCAGGCAAACTTTGTCCGCGACGAGATTCTGCCGCAGATGGACGTTCTCAGAGAGTATGCCGACGCTGCCGAAGCGGTTGTAGACGCCAATCTCTGGCCGCTGCCGACATACGGCGAGTTGCTTTTCGGTGTAAGATAAGCTATAATACGTTATAATATTCGTGCCATTCCGAGGGAGCGTTTGAGCGACCGTGTGAATCCCCTTCCTTTTGCAATCGGTTGTAGTGACGGGGGATTGCCATGCCCCTAAAGGGCTCGCAATGACAGACTGAGAGGTAACTTTTATGTGTGGAATCGTAGGATATGTAGGGCCGCGTGACTGTACGGATGTACTGGTCTCGGCGTTGACAAAGCTTGAGTACCGCGGTTATGACAGCGCAGGTATCGCCGTTTTTGAAAACGGCAGGATCGAGGTCGCAAAGAGTAAAGGCAGGCTCGCGGATCTTGTCGCCAAGATGGAGAAGGAGAAAAAGCCTCAGGGTCACGCCGGTATCGGTCACACCCGCTGGGCGACTCACGGAGAGCCCTCAGATGTCAATTCTCATCCTCACTCGGGACGACGTGTCACCATCGTTCACAACGGGATCATCGAGAACTATAAAGCGTTGAAACAGTTTTTGATTGACAACGAACGTACCGAGTTTCTCTCCGACACCGACACAGAGGTCGTCGCGCAGCTTTTGGACTTTTACTATGACGGCAATCCTATCCGCGCGATCAGGAGAACACTGCATGAGGTGCGCGGTTCGTTTGCGCTCGGCATTGTCTTTGCCGACCGTCCTGAGACTATTTATGCCGTTCGGTGCGAATCTCCGCTGATCGTAGGTCAGGGCAGCGGCGAAGCCTTTATTGCCTCTGACATCCCTGCGATTATCAAATATACCAAAGACTATTATCTGCTCGAGTACGGCGAGATCGCTGTACTGAAGAACGGCTCTGTTACTTTCTGTGATCTTCACGGACGCATGCTGGAAAAGGAGCTGAAAACCGCCGACTGGGATGAGGACAGCGCTGAAAAGGGCGGCTATCCTCACTATATGATTAAGGAGATTCATGAACAGCCCACAGCGGTCAAGACCACCATTACCCCTCGTGTCGAGGACGGAATGCCCGATCTCTCCGAGTGCGGCATCACCCCTGAAACGCTGCGGGGTATCAACAACATTTTTATTGTCGCCTGCGGTACGGCGATGCACGCCGGTATGGTCGGTAAGTATATCATTGAAAAATATGCCCGTGTATCCGTCACGGTAGATATCGCCTCCGAGTTTCGCTATCGTGATCCTTTGATCGGTGAAAACGATCTTGTCATCATCATCAGCCAGTCCGGCGAAACTGCCGACAGCAAGGCGGTGCTGAACCTGGTCAAGGGTACCGCCGCAAAAACGCTCGCGATCGTTAACGTCAAGGGCAGCTCCATCGCCCGCGAAGCCGATATGGTTATCTACACCCACGCGGGTCCCGAGATCGCTGTCGCTTCTACCAAGGCATATATGGTGCAGCTTGCGGTTATCTATCTTTTGGCATTTGAGATGGCTTACGCCAAAGGCAGGATCGACAGGGGAAAATGTCAGCGGCTGACCGCCGAGCTGATGCGGATGCCCGATGTTATCAACGAAACGATCGACAAGGTTGTCGATCAGTGCCAATTTATTTCCACCAAGCTCATCACCGCCGACAGCCTGCTCTATATCGGGCGCGGGCTTGACTACGCGCTTTCGATGGAAGGCTCGCTGAAGCTCAAGGAGATCAGCTATATCCATAGCGAGAGCTACGCGGCAGGCGAGCTGAAACACGGTACGATCTCGCTGGTGGAAGAGGGGATGCCGGTGATCGCTATCGCAACCCAAAACCGTTTGATTGAAAAGACTGTATCGAACATTAAAGAGGTCAAAGCCCGCGGTGCGATGACGATCGTCATCTGTGATGAAGAAGCGGACATTGATCCCGATGCGGCGGATTATCTCATCCGCATCCCCAAGCGATATGAGGTGCTGATGCCGATGGTTGCGACCGTTCCCATGCAGCTTCTCGCGTATTATACCTCGGTCAACAAAGGTAACGATGTTGACAAACCCCGTAATCTGGCAAAGTCCGTTACGGTAGAATAAAAGCCTGTTAGCGGCAGTTCTTCCGACCGCCGCTGATAATAACTCTCAGTGCAAAGGCGTACTCTGTTTTAAGGGTGCGCCTTTTGCCGATTTATTTATACTTGGAAGGTGATTATATGACAGTAGAATTTTGGTTTTTGATTGGAGCCGCACTGGTATTCTGGATGCAGGCGGGCTTTGCGATGGTGGAGGCAGGCTTCACCCGGGCGAAGAACGCCGGCAACATCATCATGAAGAATCTGATGGACTTTTGTATCGGCACAGTGGTGTTCGCGCTGCTCGGCTACACCATCATGATGGGCGAGGATACGCTCTTCGGACTGATCGGCATCCCGAACATGGATCTGTTCGGTCATTTTAAGGAGTTTATTGCTTCTCCGGAGAACGGTGATTTCACCGCCGCGTCCACCTTTGTGTTCAACCTCGTTTTCTGCGCGACGACCGCGACGATCGTCTCCGGCGCTATGGCGGAGAGAACGAAGTTCTCCGCCTACTGCATCTACTCCGGCGTGATCTCGCTGTTCATCTACCCCATCGAAGCGCACTGGATCTGGGGCGGCGGCTGGCTGTCTCAGCTCGGCTTCCACGACTACGCCGGCTCCTGCGCCATCCACATGGTCGGCGGTATCGCGGCGCTGGTCGGCGCGGCGATCTTAGGGCCGAGGCTCGGCAAATATGAGCGTGACGAAAACGGCAAGGTCGTCAAGGTCAACGCGTTCCCCGGTCACAATATCGTCATCGGCGCTCTGGGCGTTTTCATCCTGTGGCTCGGCTGGTACGGCTTCAACGGCGCCGCCGCGACCACTCCCTCTGAGCTTGCCTCTATCTTCCTGACCACCACGATCGCTCCTGCCGTCGCGACCTGCACGACGATGATCTTCACTTGGGTCAAAAACGGTAAGCCCGACGTCTCTATGTGTCTGAACGCTTCTCTTGCCGGTCTGGTCGGTATCACCGCAGGCTGTGACGCGCTCGACGCGATCGGCGCGACCGTCGTCGGTATCGTTTCCGGTATCCTCGTCGTCGTTGTCGTCGAAGTCCTCGACATGAAGATCCATGTTGACGACCCCGTCGGCGCGGTCGGCGTACATATGGCGAACGGTATCTGGGGCACTCTCGCAGTCGGTCTGCTCGCAAATCCCGACGCTCCCGCAGGACTCTCCGGTCTGTTCTATACCGGCGACTTCACTCAGCTGGGTTTACAGAGCTTAGGCTTTGTCACCGTCGCGAGCTATGCGGTCATCATGATGATCATCACCTTTATCATCATCAAAAAGACGGTCGGACTCCGCGCAACGGCTGAGGAAGAGATCATGGGTCTCGATATCACCGAACACGGTCTGCCGTCCGCCTACGCAGGCTTTGCGGCGACCGCTGAGGACTACAGCGTTTACGGTGAGGACGTCACCGTCGTACTCGGCGATACCCCCGTCGCCGAGGCAGTCGAGGTCAAAGCGGTTCCCACCTTTGAGAAGGGCGACAGCAAGTTCACCAAGGTCGAGATCATCTGTAAGGAAGCGCGTTTCGAAAGGCTCAAGAGAGCGATGGCTAAGCTCGGCATCACCGGCATGACCGTCACCCACGTCATGGGCTACGGCGCGCAGAAGGGCAAGCCCGAATACTACCGCGGCGTACTGATGGACTCTAACCTCCTGCCGAAGATTCAGGTCGAGATGGTTGTTTCCGCAATTCCTGTGCGTGACGTCATCGAGACCGCAAAGAAAGCGCTTTACACCGGTCACATCGGCGACGGCAAGATCTTCGTATACGATGTGGAAAACGTCGTCAAAATCCGCACCGGCGAAGAGGGTTACGAAGCCCTGCAGGGCGACGAATAATCAGGACTTTAGGGGAGTTGCTCAGTTTCTTTCCCAAAATTTCATCAGCATGGTTGGTTATGTTCCTCTGAAAGCTGTCAAAATATCGTACCGTGACCCCCTATGGTTTACAGACTGCATCACTAAGGTGCAGTCTGTACTTTTGCTTTTGAGGTTATGAGCAAAAGCAATGCTGTCTTGAATGTGTTCATGACAGCGTTGTGTATCTCGTTCGATTTTGTTTTTTCTTGCTAAAGATATCACTCTTTCTGATGGAGGGACATCGGACAACGATCTAAGCAGACAAGAAACTAATAATAGATGGAGTACCGCCTTCGTCTGAAACAAAAAGCGGCGTACCAAAGCATGAACCGGAAGCGATCGTAAGAACCTTCCTACCCGATATCATCGCCTTCTTTCAAAGCGAGGAAGGGCGAAAAGATTTCCAAGAGTGGAAACAAGAGCAGGAACACAAAAGGCAGCAAGACAAAACGTAGGCGAAATGTGAACCGGCTATAAAGGATAAAAGATTAGTATAGGTCATAAAAACAAGGCAGGGAGCAAACAAACTCCCTGCCTTAACTGATGCTGTGAACTATATGACCGGTTTATTGATTTTGGCGTTGAAATTAGGATAGTCGAATAAAAAGACAAATCCGAACCCTTCGCCAATCATGACGAGGTTCGGATTTGTACAGTATGGCATGCCCGAACAAAATAGACATTTTCGACAAAAGTTGCAAACAGATATGAACCCTCGTAAACTTTCATCTTGAAATCTGCTGCTTTTCTAATCAACAAATTCATAGTCAAAAGGATGATCGGAATGTGCCCATGACCGTTTGTTTCTTTCTAATATCTTGTGCATTTTCTCTACGGAACCTGTCAGCTCTTTTGATACGGTTTCGCTGCCTTTTACAGTGATAAAATCATACTTGATGTTTCGATTGATCTCATCCCAAAATGCAGACCAATTCCTTCCGTATCCTTCTTCGAGATCCAATCCTGTATTTATTCTTTCGTGCATTTCCATCAAGTATTTACAATTCGTTAAATCAATAATCGCTCTTTTCATTTTCACAACTCCTAAATGATTTCATAAAAAGTATGATAGTGATCATAAGTAACGAAAATCAATCCGTCGTTTGACCAAAGAATTCTATGCCTATTGCGTCTGCCCGGCGTATAGTTGATATCGGCTTCATACCATATCCTGCCGATTCTATGCGGCAGTTTTCTATCATCGTTATCATAAATATCTCCGCCCAACATTCTCCCCGGGGCAAACTTAGACGGTCTGTCTCCGTATCGCCAACCTAATGCTTCAAGCTGAACAGAAGATATATAATAACTCGGTAAATGTCCATAGTGTTTCAACCAATAATCCGCACCGTCAACTCCGTTATTTGTCGCGTTTCCCGCTTCGATCGCATCCATTTCTTCAAGCGTCCAACGACAACGCAAATGAAGCGGCGGCAGCATCACAGTAGTATCGTGAATGTTAAAGATTCTGCCGTGATTATCCGCGCAATTGAAACAGGTTTTGATATCCAAAACAGCGCGCCATGTTTTATATTTCTTGCTCGGCTCCGTGACCGGAGCAAAAGTATCATCTCTGGCTTTAAAGCTGTCAGAATAAAGAATCGGATCATAGAATCGTTTTTTTGATATACAATTAATCGCCTCCAAAGTGATATTAAGAAAAAGCCTTTCACTTATGAGGAGATATGAAGAATAGTTGCATAGTTTTATGCAACTTTTTGAAAACGAAATAAAAAAATGTAGTTTGCGGGATAATTTCAGACTCTAATGAAAAAAACTGCCGACATAAGTCGACAGTTTTCGACATTGGTCCGAGTGACTGGAGTCGAACCAGCGGCCTCTTGAACCCCATCGCTTGAAGGAGCTTACCATGCGGTCACAAGGCGCACTATACGGTGTCACAGAAAAACGCCGAAAAGTCAGTGTTTATGCGGGTTTGTGAGGAATTGTTCGTGATAAGCCTGAAAACAAGCTGATACGCGGTTTTATCAAAAAAACGGAAAATTGTTAGAAAAAGTGTTAGACAAGTGTTAGAAAGTCCCGCCGTTTCAACCCTACCGCCGAGCCTGCAATACGGCTCGGTTTTGTTTTGCTCATTCATCAAAAAAGATTATTGGATTTGGAGGATGGGTATTCATATTCCGAATACGAATCAAATCAAACATCACAAAAATGTCAAACAAATTACCTCAAAAGTGTCAAACAAAACACCTCAAAAGTGTCAAACGCAGTACCTCAAAACGACTGACTCTTTGCTGGTAATCTGTACGCATGGGAATTTGAGTTTGCATTATACCATTTCAAAAGGGATAATGCAAGACAAAAAGTACAATCTTTTCATGATTATCGCACAGCGGGAATCATCAGCGCTCAGATCTCGTCAAGTGAGTTCAGCATGACAAAGTCTTTGAATTTGCAGTGGTACACCGTGCTGGTGGAATAGTCGATATCATCGTTGGTGATGATGATCTTTTTGACGAGATTATCTATCCCGGCGAAAGCAGAAAATTCCCGTTCATACGCCTTGTCCTCTGCCACGCTGTAGGCAACTTGAATGAGGTAAACCTTGTTATCCTTCTCCGCGCGGAAATCGATCTCACGCCCGGCGTTATTGAATACCGTTACCTCATAGCCCAGATACAGCAGCTCGTTCAGCACAGCATTCTCAAAGTTATGCGTCAGGTCATAGCGGTTGCCGGCGCACCGTATGCTGTTGAGAGACACATCCTCATCGTACAGCTTCTGATAATAGCTCATTTTGGACTTTGCCTTCTGCGAATACTGCGAGACCTCATTGATCACATAAGCCTCTTTGAGATAGGAGAGATACTTGATGACCGTCGGCGTTGAGATTTTGATTCCCTGACTGATCATATACTTCGTGACGGATTGAGCGCTGAATATCCTCGCGTTTGACACCAGAATGAAGTCGACCATCTTTTCAAAGACGTCAGTCTTTTTGATCTTGTATCTGTTTTCGAGGTCGTTGTATATGATCGTGTCGTTCAGATCGGACAGATATCTCTTTTTGCTGTCAAGGTCGGGCAGCTCAAATGACGCGGGGAAACCGCCCCACACCAGATAATCGGTGACAGAAAGCTCCTTGCCCAGCGTCTCGCAATACTCCTTTGCCTCGCGATAGACGAACGGTCTGATCCGGAACGAGACATACCTTCCGCTGAGCTCCTTGGTAAACTCGCCCGATAAGAGCTTCGAGTTGCTGCCGGAGATGAATACGGAGCAGTCCTGCAGTCTCAGCGTTCTGCAAGCTTCTGCCCAGCCTGTGACGTTTTGGACTTCGTCGAGGAATACATAGCATACACCGTCCCGACGGTTTTTCTTTACATATTCGATCAGCGCGTCGGCATCGGGAATTTGATTGCGCACGGGCTTGAGGTCAAAGTCAAGGAACAGAGTGTCCTTGCCCTGTTCGCCGATCTCCGCATACGCCTGCTTGAGCAGAACGGACTTCCCGGAACGTCTGATCCCCGTGATGATCTTAATCAGATCGCTGTCGTAAAAGCTCCTGATAGGATTCAGGTAATGTTCGCGTGTAATCATGATATCACCGCCATATAGTAGTATGCCTCTATTTTACTTTATAAATTCATCGTTGTCAAGGATTTGTAAAGTTATACTTTACAAATTTACAGAAAACAGGAATTTGTAAAATAGATACTATCCGTTTTCCGAAATTAAGGCGTCTGTGCATTGGGGGGATGGAATGATTCCATGCGAAGAAGTGCCGGGATTAGCGAGTTGATAAAGGGGCTTTCTATGTACAAATTGCCTAAATATCGGTACCGGATTTTGGATTGCACGAAATGCCGGAATATGGTAGAATATAGGTGCGACATAAATCTGAATAACTATAGCTATTTTAGGAGAATGTATTTTTATCATCCCGGTAAAAATGCATGCTCTGTTTAGCATTCTCTGAAATAGCTAAAAGATTTGTGTCGCAGCAAAAATGAGCTATGTGTTTTTCGTGCGTAGTTCATTTGTCGTGGGCTACGCATTTTTAATGAAGGAGGCAGGATGATGTTCAAAAAATGCTTATCTGTAGTTTTGGTGCTGGTTATGATCGTCAGTATCTTTACTGTTTTACCATTATCCGCATCCGCGCAGGCAGCGGAGGACGGCGAAACCACGGCGGAGCTGATGAACAATGATTTGTCTGTCACCGGCGCCAACTCCTTCGGCAGTATGCTGTCCGAGGCGATTGAAGGCGAAGAGCAGCTCGATGACGACAACACCGGCAACAACATTTTCTCCGTCGAGGTGACCGGCGATACCGCCTATGTTGAGCTTGAGACCACCGTCGACGCCGTCGTGCTGGTGGGTATCTACCGTGAGGAGGATAATTCCATGCGCGCTTCCGGAACCACGCACATTACCCCCGCCGACACGGTCGTCGAAGTCACGCTGAATACTGTCAGTATGCCCGAATATTTCATTGTCAGAGCCTTTCTCGTCGACGAAGAAAAGAACGCCCCTCTCTGCAAAAGCTGCGAGTCCATGCTCTACACACGGGAGATGCAGGACTTCCTCCAAAAAACCACCGACGACTTCGATGAAAATAGCGTCCTGAATCTTGATGACAGCGACCCTCGCCGACGATGCATCCAGAACCTATGTCATTGAGAACGCCGACGAGAGCTTCACCTCTCTACAGCCGGGCGAAATCGTCTCATATTCCTACGGCGAAGAAAATCTGCTGATCGTCAAGGTCAAAACCATCGACGTTACTGGCACGACCGTTACCATCACCGGCGACGAAATCGAGCTGGACGACGTATTCGACTATATCAAGATCGACAACACCATGGGCGTTGATAAAGAAAAATACGACCCTTCCACCTGTGAGGAGGGCGTTACCTTCACCGGCTACGGCGACGATATCGCCCCGACCGGCTCGGACGGCTCAAAATCCGACTTAGCCGCGACCGGCGTCGAAGGCTCCGTAGGAGGTTCCACCACCCTCAATTTTGATATCTTAAAAAAGGATGACAACGACGATGATCCCGGCGACAACGTCGGCACAAGCGGCAGTCAGGGCGTTAAATTCAGCGCCGGCTTAGAGTTCAAGATCGGCGTTACCTTGAAATACTATGTCTCGGTGACCTACGTTTACCTCGAATACAAATCCGACATATCCGTCAAAACCTTTGGTAAAGCGGAGGGCTCTTTTAATCGCGAGATCGGCTTAGGCGTCGTTCCGATCGGTCCCTTCTGGGGCTTCACGCTGGAGCTGAGACCTTCTCTGGTATTTGAGGCAAAAGCCTCCATCGAGGTCAGCGCGACGATCAAGGGCTCTTTGGGCTTCTCCGTATCCGGCACCTCCGGACTGCAAAATCTTTCCTCCACTCCCAAAGCCACCCTGTCGACCAAGGTCGAGGGCAGCGTCTTTTGCGGCGTCAAGATCGCGGCGGCACTGTGCTTTTTGAAAAAGGTCGCCAAGGCGGAGCTTTCCGGCACACTCGGCTTTGAAGCAGCCGCCGAGTCGGATTGGGATGATTATTCCGCGCTGAATGTCGATATCGAGGGCTCCGCGGTCAGTGATACGGACGATGTGACCGCAAAGGTCGCCGGACCGAACGAGCCGGACACGACCCACGACTGCCGTACCTGCTTCAAGGGCGAGCTCTGCGCCAAGCTGATGCTGGGGGTCAAAGCCACTCTGCTCGATATACCGAAGCTGACATACTCCAAAAACTTCCTGACGCTGAAAGTAAAGCTCAAAGACTTTCACTATTCCCTGGATTTCAACGAATTCGGCTGGTGCCGCTGTCCGCACAAACGGAACAAGGTCAGCCTCACCGTCTTTAACGGGGATAAAACAGCCGCGGGCTTCACGACGGTCGCCTGCTCCTATATCGATAAGGATAACCGTGCCTACAAGTGTCTGGAGACGCAGACGGATTCCAAGGGCAGGCTTGCCCTCATGCTTTCCGCCGGAAAGTACAAGCTCACCTTCACCCGCAGCGGGAACAAAACCCTGACCAAGGAGATCGAGGTCGTCGATACAACACAGGATATCAAGCTCACACTGAAAAACGACGATAATAAAATCCGTTATACCCTCAAGGACGGCGTATTGACTGTCTACGGCACGGGCAAGATCGGTGATAAATCATTTTATAATAGAACTTTTAGTGATTCTATCAAAAAAGTGATCATTAAGAAGGGCGTTACCGGCATAGGAAAGCTAGCGTTTGCTTACTGCTATTACCTGATGAGCGTCACGATCCCCGACAGCGTGACAAGCATAGGAAGTGATGCGTTTTGGGGATGCACCTCCCTGACGAGCGTCTCGCTCTCCGACGGTCTGACAAGCATAGGATCGAAAGCGTTTTATGCCTGCAGTTCTTTGACAAGTATCACGCTCCCCGACAGCTTGACAAGCATAGGACAATATGCATTTAATTACTGTCGACAGTTGACGAGCGTCACAATCCCAAACAACATGACAAGTATAGGAGAGGGTGCGTTTAGTGAGTGCTATTCCCTGACAAATATTGACGTCCATCCGGATAATCCGAAGTACGCATCGTTAAATGGTAATCTCTATAATAAAGATTTGACTGAAATCATTCGATACGCTATCGGAAAAAAAGACGTCTCGTTCACGATCCCTGACAGCGTGATAAGCATAGGAGGGCTTGCGTTCTGTGAAAGCACTTCCCTGACGAGCGTGACGATCCCCGACAGCGTGACAAGCATAGGATATTTTGCTTTTTCTTCCTGTGATTCCCTGTCGAGCATCACGATCCCCGACAGCGTGACAAGCATAGGAGGTCATGCGTTTCAATACTGCAAATCCCTGACGGGCGTCACGATCCCCGACGGCGTGACAAGCATAGAAGAATATGTGTTTTATGACTGTAAATCCCTGACGAGCGTCACGATCCCCGACACTGTGACATTTATAGGACTTATGGCGTTTTGTGGCTGCAATTCCCTGATGAGTATCACGATCCCCGACAGTGTGACAATCATAGGATGTGATGCGTTTTGTGGATGCACCTCCCTGACGAACGTCACGATCCCCGACAGTGTGACAAGCATAAAAAGTTATACGTTTGAATATTGCTCTTCCCTGACGAGTATCACGATCCCCGTCAGCGTGACAAGCATAGATGATGAGGTGTTTTTGTACTGCAATTCTTTATCCGACATATACTATCAGGGGAGTGAAAGCGAATGGAATGCGATCTCGATCGGCAATTACGCTATTCCGTCAAGCGTCGTCATCCACTATAACAGCAGCGGGATCGCCGGAACCGGCGCTCAGCCTGAATACCCCATGCATAGCGCACCCGATCTCGCCCCCATCGGCGACGAAACGGAGGGACCGGCAGAGCAGACAGAGAGATCGGCAGAACAGTCGGAAAGCAGCGGCTTCACCCGATCCGGACTCATCCCCGGCTCTGAGGCGATCCTGATCGTTGCCGGCGATAACGGCTCAGCCGTCGATATCGACAGCAATCTCCTCTACATTGCACAGACCGCCGCCAATGAAAACGGCACGGCTTCTTTCGATATCGACCCCGCTCTCTTTGGAAATGATTACACGACCGCGGTCTTCGGCAGCTGCGCCCATGTCAGCAGCACCCTGACGACGTTCTGCGAGGGCACGGAAGATGAAACAGAGCTGTACGTCTGCGACCACTGCGGCGAAATCCTTGACAGCAAATCGACAGATAACTTACCTACAGGCGATAATATCCTCGGCGACGTAGACGGCGATGAAGAGGTCGGAGTTATCGACGCGACCTACATCCAGCGCGATGCTGCGGATATAGATATACCGTTTGCAATCAGCAAAAAGACTGCTGACATAGACGGCGACGGTAACATCACTGTTATGGACGCGACCGCGATTCAGTACTATCTGGCGAATATGAAGAATCCGTATAACATCGGCAAGACAGTATAACAATAGAATCAATTAGTATCACGAACAGCGGAGGACACTCTTGTCCCCGCTGTTCGCTTCTTTACAGGCGTTGGAGTAATAATAGGAAAAGAGGCATTGCGATGCCCACAGCCGATTTGTGGGCGTTTGTGGGGCATATCTGCACGACCGTGGTGACAAAATATACACCGCCAATCAAAGAAGAATTGATCTGACCGGATGATCGGCGTCATAAAAGGCTATGGACTTATTCGAGTACCATAGCCTTTTATTCTTGCAGTGCTTTTCTTAACTTTTTCAGGATCGCTTTCAGCTTCTTTTCAGCGCCGCTTTCGGTCAGACCGAGCGCCATCGACGACGCGCTCATGGTGGACTTGGGGAGATTCCCCAAACAGTTCAGGCAGATAGCGAATCTTCTCTCGATCAGCTTCTGCTCGGTTATCGTGAGTTCAGCCAAAGCTGAGATCAGCTTCTCCTTCTGCTCTAACCGGAAGAACCAATCCTCTGTTGTATAACGGTCGGCAACGGAGTCGATCGCCGACGGACTGCGTTCATCCTCTTCATCATCGGCGTAGAATTCCGCGTTGTACTTTGGCTTGAAGCCGGCAACGGCTATGATGTAATCCTCTACGCTTTTCTCGGTCAGGTTCAGCTCGTCCGCGATCTCAGTGATGATCTCGGTGACGGTTTTGCCCCCGTCTCTTTTCAGATAATACAGCCGCGCGATCTTTCTCAGCAGCTGATACTGATTGCGGTTATCCGGCTGAAAGTTACCGCAGTTAATCCGCACATACTCGTGCCAGGCGCTGAGCGCCTTATACTTGATCAGCTGAAGAAGAGGAATATCAGAATCGTAGGTTTGCAGTTCTTCCCACAGCAGAGAAGAAAACACCTGTTTCAGATCCTCCGCCCGATACTCCTCCAGCTCAAATCGGCGGATGAACGCACGAGCCCTCTCGTCCAGCACAGGCTCATAAAAGTGCAGGAATTCGTTGTAGTATCTGATATTGCCTGTTTCTCTGAATCTCACAAAGTATTCGTTCCAATCGCTCAATCTGACAGGCGTGTAATCTAACTCATACATTCAGCGTCTCCATCGCCTTTCGGTATACATTCGTCATTTCCATATCCTTCACATACTGCGTAAAAGCGTATTCAAAATCGACCTGCGCCAGTTCAAAGCAAGAGTCAATATATTCCTTTGCCTTGGCAGATACGGCGTCATCGTATTTGCCGAGGCTTTTGTTTTTTCGAATCAGATCATTCCTGCGTTTCCATAGCTGATAGTAGAGGGAATCTGTCTTTTTCTGCTGTTCGGGCTTTCGATGTAAAACCTCGGGGTGCTTGGCAACATATGCGCACGGTACGCCGTACTTTGGATTCACCGTGCTGCAGTAGAGCTGTTTATGTGCGGTGGTCATGAAGAAATAATTGTCGCAGATACCGCATTGCCATAGGTAATGTCCGTGCCGGAAGCCCTCGACAAGATCGGTATACAAAAAGTCTTTCAGATTACTGTAACGAACCTTTCGATAGATATGGCTTTCTCCGTTTGATTGCTCAACTACCGGGATGACCGACGCCTTTGTACATAAAGTCTCCTGTTCGGAAAATAAAAACGAACAATACGGATCACAGAGGAAATCGCCGAACGCTTCTGCCAGTTGGCTTTTTGTCCTCGCGCATCGTTCCACGATCTTATGCGCCATCTGAAACACCAGTGCGGAATAGCGGGTCAGGTCATTGACTGCCTGATGAAGAATTCTGCCGATTGACAGTACCAAACAGAAATCATCCAAACCATTCATCAGATCATCCGCTCGATCTGCTTTCTCAGGAGTGCTCAGATCGACTCTGTTCTCATGGATTTTCTCTATCTCGGTATATCGATCGATTCGTTCTTCCGACAGAAGAAAAGAAATTCTCTCCCGATACTTCACAAGATCAAACAGAGAAAAGAAAGAGATCTTCTGCAGAGATTCAATAGCGGTGATCAGTCTGTTTCGGTATTCGAGCAGATCATCTCGGGAGAGATCATCAGTGAGACTGTCTGCGAATATCTCCAACTCAGCGAATATAGTTGTGTCCATGAATCGGCAATCGGGCTGAATAGTCAAATAGCTCGTATAACCGAGCGGATATTCTTTTCCGTCGATCACAAAAGTATCGTTTTTATAGGTCACCTCAAACAGGGTAATGGTATCTTTTTCAATCATTGCCGATTCACCTCCCATCAGTATTATAGCAAATTTGTTTGTGAATATAATTGTGAATTAGAATAATCGTTCGATTTTTCACAACTTTTCAGGAAACGGTTTTACCGCTTCACGGGAAAAGGCGGTTTTTTCAAAAAATCTGACATTGATAGAGTGGAAAGAGAAAAAAGGCATTGCGATGCCCCGTCGGTTGCATAGTTTTATGCAACTTTTCTCTTTATATCGTCATAAGTGAAATCTATATGAAAGGGGGTGACTTTAGTGACCGATAACCAACCTACGAAAGACAATCAAGAAAAAGGCTCGCGAGCCCCTTTTGAAATCAGAGACAATTGTCTCTATGTCACAACGACTTCGAAACGGGGCAGCAGCACCATGAAGGTGTGCAACTTTGTACCGCGTATCGTATCGGAAAAGACTGTCGATGACGGCGCTGTAGTGGAGAAAACGCTGGTACTCTCCGGCGTACACGCCGACGGTTCCATACTGCCGAAGGTGGAAGTGACGGGCGCTGATCTTAGTAATTTCAACTGGCTCCTCGATAAGTGGGGAGCCAAATGTATCATCGAAGTCGGTCAGAGCCGCAAGGATCATCTGCGATATTACATCCAGACGACTGCCGAGGATGCGGAGCAAAGCACCGAGTATCATGTGACAGGCTGGAAGAAAATCGATGGCGAGTGGCATTTTCTTCTGCCGGGTGACAGTAACATCAATGTGGTGCTGAATGGAAAGCTTCAGCACTACTGCGGGGCAGATGTTGATGATCTGTATGACCTGATCGACACGTACAATCTGTATGAAAAACCTCCCGCGTCATCTCTTATCATCCGCCCGCTGATCGCGTTCGCGTTCCTGACGCCGCTCAATGAATTTATGCGACAAGCCGGCTGTATGCCGAAGTTCGTTCTGTTTTTGACCGGAAGAACCGGCACCAGAAAGAGTACGATTGCTGCATTGATCCTCAGCTTTTTCGGTCAGTTTTCCTCTTCCGATCTGCCGATGTCGTTCAGAGATACTGCCAACAGTATTATTGCCAATGCGTTTACGCTCAAAGATGTGCTGACCTGTATCGATGACTTTTACCCATCCGATAACGCGGAGATGAAGAAGCTCAACGCTACCGCTCAGACCGTTATGCGTGCATACGGAGACCGCACCGGACGCGCCAGACTGCGATCGGATTCTACGCTGATGGAGAGCAGACCGCCCCAAGGGAATGCGATCATTACAGGCGAGCTCAGTCCGGACATCGGTGAGAGCGGTACGGCAAGATACTTTGCGCTGGAACTGAAAGAAGAGGACGTCGATCTCAGCTCGCTGTCAGTATGTCAGAGCGAAGCAGCTGACGGCGCGTATCGACGCACTATGTTTGCGTATACAGAATGGATGAAACGAAGTTTCTTATCCGATGATGAACATACCGACAAATTTGTCAAACGGCTTGCCGGGTTGTACAAAGAGTACCGCAGCGATTATTATCATCATAATCTGACCTGTCACGGACGCCTGCCGGAGACCGTCGCGTGTCTCATGATCGGCATGCGTTTCTTCTTACAGTTTCTTAAAGAAAACTGCGTCATTAAGCAGGAGGATCAGGAGGTTGATTTGGAGCTGTTTCGAAAGGAACTATATGCGTTAGCCGATCTTCAATCCGATAGCGTTGAGCAGGATAAGCCTGCCAATATCTTTATCCGAAAGCTCTATGCGCTGATGGAGAGCGGTGAGATCGTGTTGAAAAGGAAGGGTGAGCCGGGAGATTATTCTCCTTCCTTTTACAGCGGTCTGGAGGACGATAGCTATCTGATGATCCATCCCGACAGCGTCCACCGTCAGGTAAAAAAGCTCTGCAGCGACGCGGGAGAAGCGTTCCCGTTCACCATGCGTGCGATCATGAAATCGCTGGTCGAGGAAGGGATCGCCGAGCCGGGCAGGGACTCCACTACCCGCGTGACGAAGGTCGACAAATCCACGCTCCGGCTGTTGTTCCTGCGCAAGGACAGAACCGAACCGATCGCAGGAGTTAACGTCGGCGCTGAGATCGTTTGCTGAAAAGTGTAACCCTGTAACCGATGTTTGAAAAAGCCTCTTTGCGACTGGAATTCTTCTCAGATACGGAATGTAACTTTACCTGTAACGGCACGAGAAAAACTGTTATCACGGCGCGAAGAAAGTGTAACCGGTAACACGAAGGTGACGCTTCGGTTACACTTTTGCAAGTCCAGAAAAGGCTGATAAACACTGAGGTTTTGTTTGAAAATTATTTCAAATAACAGAAGTTACACTTTTATTTTGCATATCTCTTATTGGATCTGAAAAGATTATTTTTCTTTTCTGTCGGCATCATTTCAAAGGTTTTATCCATATGTCTTTCAGTTGGAAACTACAAATCTTCCACAGCAAGTCCTTTTTCAGTCGGAACACTCAGAGATTATTCACTGAGAATAGAAAAGGCAAGCAGAGCGTCCGGCTGTCCGCCGAACACGATTATTACCGGGCGGTAGCCCGGACCCACTACACTGAAAAAAGGGAGGAATAAATATTGGAAAAACGTAATAGAAACGTCACGCTTTCAATACGGTTAACACCGAAGGAAAAGCGGGATATATTATCAAAAGCAAAGAAGGCGAATTTGCCGATCAACAAATATATCATCGCGTGCAGCGAGTGTCTGATTATTGACGCGACAGATTATGCGCCCGTCCTCACCGAGCTGAAACGCATCGGGAACAATCTCAACCAGATAGCCCGTAAGCTAAACTCAGGAGACAAATCCCCAGCAGATTTCTCTGAGATTATCGACGGTCAGCGGAAGATAGTTGAAATGTTTTCCGAAGGAATAGGTCACCGATGGCGACGCTGACTTATATCGCCGGGCATACGCAGAACGCCTCTGCTATGAAGAACGTCATCGACTATTGCAAACAGGATTTCAAGGTCACCGATCCCGATACCGATCGCAGATATGTCACAGGGATCAACTGTGACGGGGAGAATTCGTACACTGAATTCATGGCGACGAAGAAGTGTTTTGACAAAGCAAACGGTATATATTTCTACCAGTACGCCCAGAGCTTTAAGCCCGAGGAAAATATCTCTCCCGCGCTCGCGCATCAGGTTGCGATTGAGTTTGCGGAACGCGCATGGCCGGAGCATGAGGTGATGGTAGCGACACACTGCGACGCCGATCATATTCATTCGCATTTCGTGATCAACTCGGTGTCGTATGTCAATGGCAGAAAGCTCCGTCAGTCACCGAACACTTTGAAGGAACTGCGCGCGCTGAATGATGAGATTTGTCAGGCGCACGGGTTGAGTGTTTTGGAGCCGTACACAGAAAATCATAAAGGCTTATCTCAACGTGAATATCGCGCTGCGATGAAGGGACAGAGCTGGAAGTTTCGTCTCATGGCTTCGATCGAGGACGCGATGGATCGCAGTGGGAGCAAGGCTGATTTTATACAGGAAATGGCTGACCGTGGTTATGGAGTCAAATGGACAGACGAGCGCAAATACATTACGTTCACCTGTCCGAACGGAATGAAGTGCAGAGATATCAAACTGCACGACGATAAATTATTAAAGGAGATGATGGAATATGAGTTCCGATACAGAGAACAAAAGGCCAAGCAAATCTTTGATAGAAAACCTTACCGCGAGGAACCGGGAGCTGACGCAGACGATCGAACAGGCAGAGGAACCGAAGGCAGTGACGATACCTTACAAAAGGCATCAAGCGGAGATCGAATTGATCAAACAGGCAGCACAGTTTCAGCCGGAGCTGTACCGTCAAATATCCAACCTTGCTACGATGGAGGATCTAAAAGATCACATCCGGAAAACCGCCAATACGCAGAGAGAGTATATGATGAAAGTGACTTCGAACTGTACGGAAGAGTGCAGGAAAATGACCAATCAGATTCAACAGCTCATCGAACAGGATGGGAAGGATCGCGAGAAGTTTACTTCGGAATGCTCCTCGGCGTTCAAAGCGGAGCGGGACAAGCTCAGCGAGCAGATGGAGGAGTTCCGGAGGCGCAGTCGTCGTCTGCTGATAGCAGTATTCATCACAGCGACAGTCCTCTCGGCGCTGGTATCCTATCTGCTATACCGCGTACTCACATCATAGAGGACGACAGCGAGGACGAGGAACAGCGACGCAAACGCATCGAAGCGGAACAGACAGGATCTGACATCGGAGCAGTGATCGGTCTCGCAGTGGGTCTGATCGCGCAAGTCCTTTCGTCGGATGACGATGGGGAAGATGATTATCGATACGAGGACGAACAAGAAGAACCGACACAACAAAGTATGTAGGACAGAAAGGATAATATGACAGAACAAAAATCAAATATTTATATGATACCGATCGAAGCAATTCAGTCCATGAAGCCTGCACCGGCGCAGAATCAGTTCAGGGATTATCCCGATGTGATCACGGTACAGCAGGCGGCTGTTTTGCTCGGCGTATGCAAGAACACCGTTTATAAACTGATCAAAGAGAAAAGCCTGCCCTGCCGGAGGATCGGAACAGCGATCCGTATTCGCAAAAAGGACGTGCAGTTATTTCTCAGAAAAGCGTCTTGAAGGCGCATATTACAAAAAGATTAGTCTGGATATGTCCGCCGTTTGATGGTATAATAATCGTATAAATCCGATTATTATACAGTTTTATATTGCCCGCCCAGTTTGTCGCGCTGCGACAACGGGCGATGGCTGATTATACCATATATCCCTTCGGGAATATGGTATAATATATGTTGAAACGGCGGGCTTTCCGACAGAAAGGAGCAGCAATGACAGGAAGCCTGCAAATCAAAAACAACAAATATTATCTCTTACTGAACACCCATCGGAACGGAAAACGCAAGGTCAAGTGGATCAACACCAACCTGCCCGTCAAGGGAAACAAAACAAAGGCGCAGAAGCTCCTGCGTGAAGCCCTCAAACAGTATGAAGAGGAACAGCAGCGCTGGCAGGAGATGGAGGACAGCCCCGCGCTCATGCCCTTTACTGATGCAATCAAACAGTGGTATGCGTACAAGACTGCCGACATCGAATGTCCCATCGACCCGATCACACAGCAGGGCTATGAGATCATGATGCGCGTGCAGATCTTTCCGTACTTCACCGAGAAAGGCTATCGCCTGTGCGACATCAATAAGCAGAATCTGCAAGCCTTCATCAACGAAAAGGCGACTCGGGGAAAGTTAGACGGCTCGGGTGGTTTGTCCGGCGTCACGCTCAGAAAAATCAAGTCGATCATCAACATGACGCTGACCTATTACGAAGCAGAGGGGATCATCGACAAGAATCCCTGCCGATTCCTCCGACTCCCTCCGAAGGAACGTCACGAAGCAAACTTCTTCACGATGGCGCAGATCGAGGAGCTTCTCAGCAAGACAAAGGAGAATAACGAACCGCTCTATCCGATGATCCGCATGACGGCTCTCTACGGACTGCGGAGAAGTGAAGCGCTCGGGCTGTGTTGGGATTGCGTGAACTTCGAAAACGAAACAATCCTGATCCGCAGAACGGTCACGAAGGTGTCGAAGGTCGTTGCAAAGGATAAGACCAAGAATGAAACCAGCCGACGGTCGTTCCCGATGACTGCTGAGATCAAGGAGCTTCTCCTGAGCATGAAAGAGCAGCAGAAGAAAGACAAAAAATTCTATGGGAACACCTATTGCGATAACGATTATGTGTTCCGCTGGGAGGACGGAAAACCTTTCGCGCCCGATTATATCACGCGCAAATTCCGAAAACTCCTCAAGGAGTACGGTATGCCCCATATCCGCTTCCATGATCTTCGTCACAGTTCAGCGAGCAACTTGCTGAACATGGGATTTACGCTCAAGGATGTGCAGGAGTGGCTGGGTCACTCAGACATCAAGACCACAGCCAACATCTACGGACACCTCGACGCCAAGCGTAAGATCAGCATGGCGAACGCGCTCAGCATGAGTGCTGCCGAAAGGGACGCCGGTACATCACACCTGATCGGACTGGTCTCTTGAACCGTAATGAAGGACAAAAAATCAGCGCTGTCAAGGCTTAAAAAACAGCCTTTGACAGCGCATAAACCCAAACAGTTCATTGTTTCCGTAATGAACGGAGCCGAAAAACACGAAAAAATACGCGAAATCGGCTTAAAAAGTGTTAGAAAACCGCGTAAAAGTGTTAGATAAAGTGTTAGATGGACACGATTTCGAACAAAAATCTGCTCGAAACAACGACCGCAGAAAAAGGAAAAAGTCCAGAAAACAAGCCGTTTTCTGGACTATCAAAGAGTGGTCCGAGTGACTGGAGTCGAACCAGCGGCCTCTTGAACCCCATTCAAAATAGGGGAAATAAAGGGCGAAAAATATGGGAGTTATGTAATTTATGGTATGGAAGAAATGGCTTAACTAAGCCGTTTCTTCCATATTTTATATTTTTTATTTATTCTTTCGTATCGCATTCTTAAATTACATATTCAAACTCTATTCTTACTCAATTCTGGTGTTTTCTTGCTGATTATTTAAAGTGTTTTTTGAGGATGAAAAGTTAAATAATCAGCAGAATCATTTAATTACAAAGTAATTGTAGCATAGTACAATTAATAAAGCAAGTGTAAGTTGAAGTAAGATGGGATAACGTAGCGAAGAGATTACGTGGTTATTATGTTCACTTCCTGTCTCTGGATTTTATTATTTTTCCCTTGACTAATTCATAAATAAAAGTACAATATGAACAGGAGGTTGATATTATGTCAACTGTAGATTTAGAAAAGAGAAAAAGGGCTGTAAAGATCAGCAAAGCGATAAACAGCATTGAAGGTGTTCCTGTTTCCGAAAAAGCCGAGAAAATCTATTCTCAGTGGGCTGATGGGAAAATCACAGGGGAGCAGATGAAAGCTCAGATCCTTCAAATGTATTCAAGAGCTTGATATGAGTAAGTACGATATTTATCTGCAAGAAAACAGCCGAGTCTTAAAAAACAAACTTGGCATTACAGACGAAAAAGAATTAGATATTGCGGAATCAGCAACCGTAAGAGCAAATATGAGCTTGCTTTACGAAAGCGGATTTGATGACTTTTCAGCAAAAGGAATGTGTGAGCTGCACCGTCAGTTGTTTTCGGATGTATATGATTGGGCGGGGGAGTATCGCTCAATCAATATGCTGAAAAGAGAGGATTTCCTTGCCGGAAAAAGCGTATGGTATTCTAATTGGGATACGATTGACCGCGATCTGAAAGCAGCTTGGGAAAAGATCAATGCTGTTGATTGGCAAGCACTGAATCATCAAGATTTTGTTATGTCAGTTGCACATTTATTTCCTGCGGTCTGGCAGGTCCATCCGTTCCGTGAGGGCAATACAAGAACGACGGTCATGATGATTGCCTTCTTTGCCGAGAAATACGGATACTACTTCGATTATGAATTGATGGCAGCAAGCGCAGGATATGTCCGAAAGGCATTTGTTCTCTGCTGCTTCGGCGAGCATTCCGAGTATGAACATCTTGAAAAAATCCTTCTTGATGCAATCATTACAGAGCCGATAGAAAATATCGAGGACGATTCTGAATCATCCAATTCAAGATCATCGAAATATGAAAAGTACTATACAAAGGACTATACACCTACCCCTCACGAATATGTAGAGGATTCAGAAGAATAAATAATACAAAGACGAGCTGGATAATTCCAACTCGTCTTTTTTGTCTTTTTCATATTCCAATTGTCCTCTTTCCTTTAGAAAACCGACAATACTGCATACAGCGTTGAAATTGAGCGCCTCGGCCGGCGAAATTGAGCAGTAGCGTCGCTGAAATTGAGCATTTTCGTCGGCAAAATTGAGCAGTGCCGTCGCGCGATTGAGCATTGACAAGTCGGCGTGTGCATATTACAATAAAAGTGCTTTACTCACAGGAGGATAGGGCAACGCTGAGGAGCGACCCGAGCGCTTGTGAGGTTTGCGAGTGATGGGCGATGTCGGTTTTG